>JBBSXA010000025.1:0-14788 GCA_038045985.1 Nanobdellota archaeon | reverse complement strand
ATTCCAGGAATATATCTATATCTTACTTTTTTGCAGTATTCTTTATATTCACTGTCTAAGCTAAGATGTCGCTCTTCTGTGATTGTTCTTAAATGATATATGAGTGACCATCCTGCCATGCTTAATACTGCTGTGAGCGAGCCTAAAGGAATGACTGTGAGCCACCATGCAAGATTCTTTGAGATATAGGCGGGATGCCTTATTATTGAGTAAGGAAATCTCTTTACAATACCTCTATTTGTAAGGTTTGAGGATTTTGTTCCAAGCGCAAATGTTGCGCTTAAATACACGGCTAAGAAAAAGAGTATTCCCAGCCTGAGAAAAAATGTTGCTGTTAGGCTTGTGAAGTTGAAATAATCATCGGCAGACCAGCCCAAAAACGAACTTACTAAATCGTTAAAAGGAGGATAGCATGCAAGGGCGACTACCCATCCTAATATGGTTGGCTCTACTGACCTTATTTTGTTTTTTAAGGAAGAAGATTCAAAAGCATAGCCAAATGCGAAAATTAGCGTGTCAAGCATGAATACCAGCGTCAGCGCTAGCGGAAATACAAAATTATTGAATCCAATTATGCTGAATACTGATGAAAAGCTTATGTTTGCAGCCTGATTTTTAAATGCTGAAAAATTACTAAAGAAAAAGTTAAGCATTATTGGAAGAAAAAAGAACTTTACGGCTGTAAAAAGTATCGCGTTTTTTTCTTCTGGAAGAGTTTTTGTGAGTTTCTTGTGTTTTAGGTCTTTGAAGAGTTTTGCCGCATAGCCTATGACCAGCAAACCTTTGCTTTCTTTTGGATCTTTTGATGCCAAATAAAAAATCAATCCAAACAGCGTGTATCCTGCTGCCAGAATCAAAAGCGCTGTCTTTGTTTCATGCCTTATGAATCCAGAATAGTATGGAAGATTTAAGTATATTAATATTGCAAGCCAGATGAGAATTAAATTGCTAAAGTAAGGGAAGAACTTTCTTATGTTCATTTATCAGTTATGATTTATTGGTTTAAATGCTTTAGGAAAGCTTAAATTTAATGATATTTTTTTGAATAACAAATTATTTAACTTGAGTTTTTATTCTTTTTTAATGGATCATTTAGAATTAGTCAAGAGCACTGAAATTTATAAGAACTGCAAGAACATTGTTGTTGGCAAGGGAAATGAAGATGCAGATATTCTCTTTGTCGGCGAGGCTCCCGGAAAAAATGAGGATGAGCAAGGACTGCCTTTTGTTGGCAAGGCGGGGAAGAATCTTGATGAGCTATTGGCGAAAGTCGGATTAAGCCTTGAAGATGTTTACATAGCGAATATTCTGAAGTGCAGGCCTCCTGAAAATAGAAACCCTCTGCCTGATGAGATTAAAGCCCACACTCCCTGGCTTGTTAAGCAGATAAAGGACATAAAGCCAAAAGTCATATGCTCTCTTGGGAATTACGCGACTAAGTTTTTTCTTGCAGGAGGAGATGTTGACTTAATGGACTCTCAGCCTGGAATAACTTCTGTTCACGGAAAGGTCAGAGTGATTAATTTTGAAGGAATGGATATAAAACTTATCCCTCTTTTTCATCCTGCTGCAATAATATACAAAAGAGAGCTTTTGCCTTTATGGGAAAAAGATATGGAGATTGTCAAGAAAGAAATCGTCCAGAGGACTTTGTAGAATGTACGACGTGACAAAAAGCTATAAGGATGAAATTTTGAAATTAATTAGTACAACTCATGAGACTAAAGACGTTTCTGTTAAGAATGGAATCATAGTTAAGAAATTTAATTTTCCAGAAGCATGCTCTACTGATGGGGTTGGAACAAAGGGAGTTTATCACTGGCAGCAAAGAAGCTTTAGAAATGCGGTTTTGGATGCCTTGGCAATGAATCTAAATGATTTGGTTATGTCTAGAGCTCGTGCTTACAAACTTCAAAATCATTTGATTTTGCCTGAAGATGATAGAGAGTCTATACTTGAAATTATAAAAAATTTTGTCAATGAATGCAAAAAAAGAAACATCGCTATTACTGGGGGAGAAACTTCTATACATGATAATATTAATGGAATGGATATAAGCGTTACTATTGATGGACTAATTGAAAATCCTAGGAAAAATAAATTTGAATCTGGAGATATTTTAGTTGGAATAAAAAGCAATGGATTGCACAGCAATGGATTCACTAAAGTCAGGGAGCTTTATGGAGATGAATTTAGGCCAGAATTTATTGAACCCACTTTAGTTTATTCTGATGCATTGTTGGAAATTGGTAAAAAATTTGAAATCCATGGGATGATGCACATTACGGGAGGAGCTTTTTCAAAGTTAAAAGGGGTTTTAGGAGATAATGACGTACTGATAAAACCCCATACTTTAAAACCCAAGAATATTTTTTATGAGATTTATTCCAAAGGAGTTTCAGATGAAGAAATGTACAAAACCTTTAACTGCGGTGTTGGTTTTGTTTTAGGGGTTTCAAAGATAATTGTTCATGGAGTTGTTTCTTTGCTGAATAATGCTGGCTTTAAATCTGATATTATTGGAGAAGTTGTTTCTGGCAGCGGAAGGGTTCTGATTGATTCAGCTTTCAGTGAGAAGAAAGTTGTGTTTTAACCTTTATGAATTTATAATGCGCATTGCTTGTCGGCTTCTTGCATTTTTCACAGACTTCTTTTAAGGTGTAAGAATTGCAGGAAAGGCATTTTTTGAGTTTGGTAGGCATTTTAGAACTATTTCAAATTCATAATATATTCTTTAAGCCTTGGGTGGAAAGAGATTGTGAAGTGTTTCTCCAGGTCTTCTGGCGCAACCCACTTCATTTCTTTGTAGAATTTCCATTGTTTTTCTTTTCCTTTAAAAACTTCACATAAGAAGTATATTGCAAGATAATCTTTTCTTTCAGGATAAACTTTGCTAAAGACTGTTCCTAGATTTTTAACTTCAAATCCTGTTTTTTCTTTTATTCTTTTTTTCAGGGTCTTATCCATATCTTCTCCGTGATGGAGCTCTGTTCCCGGAAAAAACCAGGTTAATCCTTTTAGCTCTGGATCACTGTCTTTGTCTTTTCTTGCAATTAATATTTTTCTTTTTGCTGGGTCGAAGATTATAGAGACCAGAAGAACATGAAACGGGTCTGTGCTTTTTGGCTCTTTTGTATTTTCAGCCATGTTAATTCATCCAAAAATTAGTATTTAAGTGTTGTGTTTTTGAAATATTTATTGCAAAGTGAAACATGCTTTTTCATTTACCTCTTGAGAATGCTGAAAGTTTATCCGTGATTTCCTACTTTATTTCCTCTAAAAAAATCTCTGACGGAAGTAGCTGGGAACACGAATGGGGTGGGGTTTTTCTCTTCTTAACCTGATTATAGAAGGCTTGTATCTTGGGGCTTCTTTAAGTTTGTTTTCAATTATTTTTGGCTTATCTTCTTTTCTGTGAACTGGTCCAGAAAATACAATTATTCCTCTTTCCTGTCCGTCCCATTTTGGTCTCATTGAATAGATAAATTTGCTTAAATCATCTTTCCAGTAATCTGGAGTATACGGAGAAGGGTCTACAACATAAATATCTGCGCTGCCATTAGAGAGGTTCTCTTCAAGCGCAGCCAGAACAACATAATGCCCATCCTTTCTTCCGCTGAATGGCTCATATCTCATATTAATTACTACGTCTTCTCCTTTCTTTATACAGTCAATCATGCATTCTTTCATGTTTCTTTCTCCAACTTCACTTGGACGAATTATTTTAATCTCCATTCCTCCCATAATCTTTCTTAGATTTTCTCTTACTGATTTATCGTCGAGGTTTTTAAGCTGAAATCCTAAACGAGGGTCCTTGTGATTAACTGTCCTTTCCCTTAATTTTCCTCCGAACATGTTTTTGTCTCTTTTATCAATGTGAACTCCTGAATCGTAGGCTATATCATCCAATCCAAACCTTTTTTCATGCTCTATTCCGTGCCTGTCCGCAACAATTTCTGCCCAGGTCGCATAACACAATTGAGGTTTTTGGTTTTTACTGCGGGCTATAGGATTGTAGTAATGTAATTTGCTTTCGATTTTTTCCATAAAAATACCATAAACGAGAGCTTTTTAAGACTTTTCCTTTTAGCTCTTAAAACTCTATTTTTCCTTAATGCTAAAATCCAGGCCTGATTTTTTTGCCTCTTTTTCTATTAAATCCAGAGTTTCCCTTATTTTATTGTCCGCTTTTTTCGGGTCAGTTGATTCTGATTTTATACAATAGTTTCCTGCAGAAATATATTTTATCTCTATCTCTTTATCTCCAAGCATTTTTTTTATGAGCTCTATTCCATCTGGCTTTATTGTGGAGAGCTTGAAATTTCTTTTGATTATGAAGATTTTTTGTTTTTGGGTTTTTATTATGCTGATTATTTTCTGAGCTGGTTCTTTTCCTGCGATTTTCTCAAGCTCTTCAGGGTTTGTTTTTGCCTCTTCTAGAAAATCGACAAGCTTTGTTTTGTTTTTTATACTGAGGATTGCAGATTCCGCTTTGTCTCCAAGAATGCTTTTTACAACGCTTATGAAACTTTTTTCCTGCTTGTATGATTCTAAAACTTCTTTCTGCTCTTTTTGAGTTACTCTTCTTAAAGATAAGTCTATTCTGTCTCCCGAGACTCTTAGAACTTTACAGACTATTTTTTTCTTTGGAACAACATAATCTCTGATATTTCTGATTCTTCCAGGAGCGATTTCTGACGTCATTATTGAGCCTTCGCCGTCATCTTCTATTTTTACAAAGACGACTGTTCCTACTATTCTATCTACTGTACATAAAATTAAATCACCTTCTTCCAGGTTTGCCATGAAATATTGAGAAATAGGGGGATTTTAAATGTTATGATGATTATTTTGAAGTATAGTATTGTTTAAAATGCAAAGATTTTTTTGTGAGTAATGGTTCATCTTTTTCAATGCAATGAGATAGCACATAAGTATTTTTCTAATGTCAAGAAAGAAATAGATTTAGCTGGGAGAAGCCCTTATATTAAATTGTTTCTTGCTTCTAGAGACAAGGGCAGTGAATCTTATGCAAAGGTAATGATAAAGAAATTCACCGAAGCCGGCATAATTTCTGATTTAGCCAGGGTTGATTCTTACGGAGAGCTTGAAAGAAAGCTTTTCTTGCTTAAAGATGAGGAAGAAGTTACAGGAGGGTTTGTCTTTTATCCAATTAATTTTTCAGAGGCTAAGGATAGCTACTTTATGAGCATTGTGCCTGAATTTAAGGATATAGAAGGTTTGAGCTCGCACAATATTTATCGCTTATTTCGCTATGAAAGGAATTTTCCTAGAAGCGGCTGCAAAGCAGTTGTTCCCTGCACTGCTAAGGCAGTAATAAAAACATTGCTGGATGAGAATGTTAAGATTGAAGGAAAAGATGTAGTGATACTGAATAAATCTTATGCTTTAGGCGCGCCATTGCGAAGGATGTTTGATAATCTCGGAGCTACTGTTACTGCATGTGACATAAACACAAAGAAGCATTCAATAGAATATTACTTGAAAAATGCTGATATTGTTGTCACAGCTGTTCCAAAAAAAGAAGAGCTTTTTGATGATTCCTGCTTGAAAAAAGGTGTTTCTGTAATTGACTGCTCTTTTGAGGGGAACTTTGATTTTGAAAAAATTTCCAATGTTGCCGGCAATGTCAGCTCAAGGCAGTCAGGAAATTATATCGGGCCAGTTACAACTTCAATGGCTGCAGTTAATACCCTTTATCTTTTTAATTATGAAAATTATTTAAGAAGCTCTAAACCTTAACCATTTCAATTTCAAGATTTTTTTTTAAAAGTTCAATAAATGCAGCTTCGTTTTCCTGGCTTATTATTGCTCCTGCTGCGGCATCATGACCTCCAACTTCTCCTCCCACCTGGCTTACTACTCTCGCTAAAACTTCTCTTAAGTTTCTGCCTTTTCTGCCAGCAAGCCTTGCAGATATCTTTATTTTATCTTCATAGTGAGCCATGGTAATTATCGCTGTTCCTTCGTCATAAATTGAGGAGGATGAGAGTATGCTTGCAACAGTTCCTACAATTGTATCTTTTATTTTTTCTTTTGTATTTATTATTACAAAACCATTTCCCATTATTTTCTCCTGTTCGTTGGCTATCCTAAGAGCTTCAATGAGATGCTGCCTGTATTTGATGTGTATAGCCTCTGCTTTCTTTTTTGCTTTTGGAATCTCCATAAGGAATTGAAGGGCAATTTCTGACTCTCCAAGCCTGGAGCACGCATTTACTGCCGCGCTTATTTCTCTTGCATCTTCCAGTTTGTTAAACATCTTTATTAGAAAGATGTCTCCAATAATGTCTTTGTATTTTGCTCTTGGATTTCTCAACATTATGGCTGTGACGAGTTTTTCCATTTCTTCACTATCTAAATCAATTATGCTTTTATATTTTCCAGATTTTGGCGTGAGATTTATGTCTCTTAGAAGCTCTAGAACTCCCTTTGCATTTCCTGTTATTCCTGGAATAAAAGGAGAAGAAGAATATTCAAGGACTCTATTCAATGGGCGCGTTGAAGGATATATTAAGAGGCCCCTTTTTCTTTTTATCTCTCCATCTTCAAGTATGCCGTTATTCATCTTGTCTATCTCCTTCTCAAGCAGATCTCCCACCATTCCAAGAACTGCAAGCTTTGCAAAGTCTTTTGCTTTACTGCATAGCTCTTTGCAGAATAAATAAACAAGTCCAGAAGAGCTTATTTTTTGCGATTTGTGAAGCTCCGGATTGATAATCTCTATTTCATCAGGTATTTTCTGCGAGATTTGATGATGGTCGATTATAAAAACTTCTTTTAAGCCGGCGTTTTGGATATGGCCTAAAGAATTAGAAGCCAAGTCCAGAAAAAGAGTTAGTTTGTTTTTGGGAATTGTTTTTATAATTTTTTCTTCAAGGCTTTTTGTTATTATTAATGTAAATTTTTTGTCCAGCAATTTAAGAGTTTTTGTCATTATTGCTGCTGAGCTCACACCATCAGTGTCAAAATGGCTTATTATCTGAATTTCATTGTTTTCTGCTTTTTGGAGAAATTTTTTAGCTAAGTGGCAAATTTGCTTCTCTAGAGATTCTTTTATATCACCCATTTTAAAAATTTTATTTCAGAGGTATATTATGGTACTTTTTCAGCTTCCGCAGCTGCGCGAAGACTCTGTCCTTTTCCCGCATAGACTTTTTATCTTGTTTGTTGTTTTTATAGTGCTTTTCTATTTTTTCCAGTTTTTCTTTTATGTTTTTTATGTCTGGTATGGCATAAAGATTTTTTTCTTTAAGTATATGAGATATTTTTTTTTGATAGTCTTTAGGGTGAATTTCTTGGTTTTTTAATGCCTGCCCTATTTTTTCTGCAGTTAAGCCTTTTTCCGCCAGCTCTATGATTTCTTTCTCATATTCTGATTGAGAGATTTTTTTTATCTCTTTATTTGAATCTTCTTGCTTTTTTGCCGCTTTTTTGGCTGTTTTTTTTGGCATGTCAATTAAATGCTTTGGCGTGTTTTTAAAGTTTGCTGTGAATTTTCTCGAATTTTTTCAGGGCTTTTATCTGCCTTGAACTTAAATGAGTCAGGGGTCTTTTTTCTGATACTTTTTTTATTGCTTTTTCCAGCGTCAGCCCTTTGTAAATGAAATATGCTGCAATTAGAGCTGGAGATCTTCCGTGTCCGTATTTGCAATGCACATATGTTTTGATTTTTCTCTTTATGAGCATGTCTAGAAACTTAACTCCTAAGATAAGCTGTTTTTGGCTTGGAGGATGGAAATCTTTTGTTGGGAGCCATAAGTAATATTGGACTCCTTTTTGGGAATCTAGATTCTCTTCTTCCAGGCTTATATCTGCTCTTATTCCTTTTTTCAATAGTGATGGCTTGAATTTAGGGATACAGCACAAGTTTGTTCCAATAAATATGCAAGGGGTTATTTCATCGAATTCAAATTTTAATTCATGATTCATTCTTTAAAAATGAAAAATGCGGTTAAATAGTTTTCTGGAAAGTTATTTAAACAGAAAATCTTTTTCTTTATCATGGGAGAGGTAATTGGAATCATTAGCTTAAAGGGAGGTGTTGGCAAGACTTCTATTGTGGCTTCCTTAGGAGATGCTATTGCCAGCTTTGGGAAAAAAGTTTTATTGGTTGACGGAAATCTTTCTGCTCCAAATCTAGGCTTGCATTTTAACATTGTTGATCCTGAAATAAGTTTGCATCATGTTTTGTCCAGAGTTTCTAAGCCTTTGGATGCTGTTCAAGGTCTTGAGAAATGCGATATACTTCCTGCCTCAATACATCAAAAATCTGCCGCAAGCCCTTTGAAGCTTAAAGACAGCATTTACCCTTTGAAAAAAAGCTATGATTTTATACTCTTAGACTCGTCCCCTTCTTTAAATGATGAGACTTTAGGAGTGATGCTTGCTTCAGACAAAATACTTGTTGTTTCAACTCCTGATCATCCCACACTTAATAATACCATTAAAGCTGTCAAGCTTGCCAGACAGAGAGGCACTCCTATTATTGGATTGATTTTGAATAAAGTTTATGGCAAGAATTTTGAAATCCCTATAAGCCAGATTGAGAAAACTCTTGATCTTCCAGTCATGGCTGTTATTCCCCATGAGACTGATTTTTTGAAGTCGCTTTCTGAATTTGAATCTCTTGTTGGAAAATACCCTAAGTCTAAAGCAGGAGAGGAATTTTTGAGGTTGGCTTCTGTTCTAGTTGGAGAAAAATACAGGGGGCCTAAGTTAAGGGGCTTTGTAAGATGGCTTGCCCCTAAGAGACAGGATGTTAATAGGGCGCTGTATTATGATGGATTGTTCAGTTAGTTTTTTAAATTGATTCTGGTTTTATTTTTCATAGCCCCATAGTTTAGTGGTCAAGAATACGGCCCTTTGGTGATGTTTTAAAGTGTAACACTCCTCGATGAAAAACATCAAGGAGAGGCCGGGACCCAGGTTCGAATCCTGGTGGGGCTATCTTTATAAAAAATGTTTAAGCAAATTTTTGAGAGATATAATAAAAAAAGCCCCTTTACTTTTATGCTTTTGATGTTTTCGGAAGCTTTTTTAGTTTCTGTGGTGGCTTTGCTTTTTCTTGATTATATAAATCCGGAACCTGTAAGGGAGGTCCTTCTTCTTCCAGTTTTAATTTTGATATTTGTTGGAATTTTAATAAGCCCCCTTCTCGAAACTTTTATTTCACAGACAATGGCTATTTTTTTAGTTAAAAAGTTTAAGGGTAGTTTCGATCTCCAAGTTTTAATTTCCACATTAATTTTTCTAATTTTTCATTTTGGAAGTGGATTAAATGCAACAATTGTTGTGGGTTTTATTGGTGGAATTTACTTTGCTTACACTTATGCTTTTATTCTTGAGAAAACTAATAAACATCATTTGGCATATTGGCTTACTACTTTGTCTCATTTCTTGAGAAATCTAATTGCTATTAGCTTGTTTTTAATTGGGAATAAAATCGCGCCTTAATGAAAGTTTATTTCAAGGGTCACTACAGTCTCTTTTTGAACCGCAGTTTGGACAAATAATTTTGCATTTTATTTCTTCTGTTTCAGTTCCGCAGATTATGCCTGTTTCTTTTTTGTTTGGGATTTCTATTGGCATTTTATCATTAGTACTTCTCTTTATCTCTTCCTCTATGTTTTTTCGGAAGAAAAAATATCTGTGAACTAATAATTATTTTTATAACGTCCACGTTTTTCAACAGCTTTTAATCTTTTAAGAACTTTTTTTGATTCTTTAGATAATTTGTAGCCTCTTTCAATTTCTTGCCAGAGAGTTTCCCAATACTGGAAGTGCTTTGCCTCTAAGGCTTGTTTAAGCAAATGAAGATCTACTGCTTTGTCTTCTGCTTTTTTACTTATGTAGCCTAGGCCAAAATCTATAAAATAAAGACAACCAAGGTTTTCTTTATCAAACTTTCCTTTAATTTTGGGATTATTCCCATACACCCCTTCTGAAGATAGGTTCGCTTCGCTCACTGATTTGTTATTAATTGTTAATGATGAGACCTTTTTTGAAGTGGGTTTAAGGAGAGATATTTTATTATTAATTGCTTTTTTTACATAATCAAAATCTTCAACCAAAATCATGTTAGATGTTGTTAAATCTCCGTGGATTATATCCGCGTCATGAAGTTTTGCAATGTTTTTTCCTATTTCTCTGCAGATATTTTTTTGTTTTTCAAACGAAAAAGAATCAAGATTTTCTGAGAGTTTTTTTCCATTGATGAAAGGCATTTTTATTCTACTTGCACCATCTATGCATGGTTGAAAGAAGGGTTTTGGAGAGTTAATTATCTGTGATGCTTTTTCCAAGAGTTTTGATTCTGATTTGGTTCTTTGTTTTCTTATTTTTTCGTCAAGTTCTGGAAGCCTGTAGCCTTTTTTTAGCCTAGTCTTTATGATAAAATTATTACTTAGAATTATCCTTGCCTCTGCCCCTTGTGCTATTATTTTTTCCATCTTATTTTGTTGTTCCCCATTGATTGTCAAACAATATGTTTTGAGTATGATTAAATTCTTTATCTTTAATTATAAATCCTCTTACTTTGCCTTCGTAACTAACAAAGGCTACTTTATCATGATATATAAAAATGGCTGTTTTTGTGACATCACTATTTTTGATGAATTTAAATTCAGAATTTTTAACATCTTTGTTCTTTATGAATGCTCTTTCTTCTTTAGTATCACTTAAAATTGTTTTTGTTCTAACATTCATTTCTTTTTTCTTTCTATAATAAATTATTGAAAATACTTCCGAGAATTCAAACCATCTCTTACCTGCACCAATAATTTTTACTATTTCATTTTTTTTGGATATAATGTCATTTGTTACCCTTTTTACTGCTTCTTTTCCCTCAAAAAATTCTATGTTATACACAGATTCATGATATTTTCCTATTTCCTCCAGTTTTGGGATTATGCTTTTTATCTTTTGTTTTTTTTCTTCTAGAATATTTATCAATTCTTTTGGAGGTGTGCTTTGAAAGAAAGCCACCCCTTCTTTTTTTATTGAAGAGATAAGACCTTTCTTTATTAGGTTTTGAAGAATTCCATACACTGTTGTTCTTATCTGACCAGATTGTCTGGAAATGTCTTTTACATTTGCACCGTCTTTATTTAAACATGAAATGTAAACTTTTATTTCATTTTCATCAAGGTTTAATTCTTTTAGCTCTTCAATTATTTTCATAAAATGTTTAGTTAAATCCATTATTTAAACCTTATTTAGTTGTCGAAATCAGACAAACAAAGTATAAGTATTGCTATATTATGTTATTATTAATTAGTAGTTACTTAGTAACTGCGCAAGCAAATAAATTAACGGAGAAAACAAAATGAAAAAAGAATTGAATGATTTAAAGAATGATTTTCTAGGTAGACAAAAGCTTAGAAAGAGATTGAGTGGAAAAGTAGATAGAAAACTTAGTTTGGCCTATGTTTTTTATCCTGAAAGAAGAAAAATGGATATGTCTAACCTGGCAACTCTCTATGAACAGGATGTTGGATGCTATTTAGGCAGAGCTGTAGAAAATCTAGCCCCTTTTCCAACAACATATGTTAATGAACCTCCTTTTCAACTTAGAATGTCAATAAGTTCTGATGAGGTTTCAAAAAAGTTAAGCAAGGTTTTGGATTTTGCAGATATAGCTGTAAATTCATATGAAAATTCCACTAAACTGAGATGGAAGCTTAAAGAACCTACTTTGAATTTAGTTTCTTTAATAGACCAGTTTGGAAATGATTTTATTAATAAGTTAGGTCAAATAAGATACTCAAGTAATGGCTCTTATCATCCTATTGATAAAAATGTAAGTGTTTTTGGAATTGCTAGAGGAAAGTTTGAGAGATTGGTTCCAGTAATTGAGTCATACAAACTTGAGAGGATAGTGTCTGTACAAGATCAAAAAATAAAAGAGTACAAACAAAATTAATTTTTATTTTTTATTGAACTTATTATTAAAAAGATCAATGCGATTATTAAACTAATGTCAACTATCAAACAATATTTGCAATAAGCCTTTAGAACAAAGAATTGAATTGCTATGAAGTAAACTGCTATTGCAGACCCTAAAACTAGCAGGAAGGTTATCACTTTCTTTTTTTTATGAGTTGGGTTTTTTATATGCGAGAGCAATATGAGAAATATTGCAGAAAATCCTATTATCCCCATATAACTGTTTTTTATTCCAAGTGTAAATGCATAAGCAGAATTAAGAGTTACATCACATCCAGAATTAGGATCACATATTTCTGGAATAGGCTTAATAGAGATGATTATAGAGCTGGCTAAAGCTATTGTTATAAGTCCAAGGATAATTTCATATTTGTATTTCATTAACCTTTTTATCATAATAATGCTTAAAAAGTTTTATCTTGACTTTATTTTATGGATTTAAGCAAGAAATTGTATAGTTCCAGCTTTGAAGAAGAAGTTTTCCATCTAAATGATGATAATAAACATTTGAACAATAAAGATTATTTTTGGTATCTTGAAAAAGTAAGAGAAAGATTTTTAGCCGAATTTGGATGGAGTGATAAATATTTTAGAAATGAAAAGAACATTGCGCAAACTAGGAGGGGTTATATTGGAGATATTAGGTATAGGGGCTCTTTTAAAAAAGGAGATATTATGCAAATTGGATTAGAAATCACCAAAGGAAAAATGGGCTTTTTTCATATGACTTTTAATTTTTATGATGTAGGGGGAAAGCTGATTTTCAATGCAACAAGTAGTGATAGATTTGTAAAAGTTGAAGGAGATAAAGAACTTCCGATTCCTGTGCCAGATTTTTTTCTTGAGGCGTTGAGAAAAAGGAAAGGTTAATTTTTTATAGTTGTTTTATTTGTTTAATTCATGAAGAAGAGCGTGGGAAAGAGGCATCCTTTAAGGGTTTTGAATTTAATTCTTGCCGCGATTGTTGTTTTTGAGCTTATGATTATTGGAAATGGATATAGCATTGGAAATGCGATAAAGAGTATTGCGCCGATCGCTTCAAAGAGCTTGGATTCTGCTTCCAGCGCCTCAACTCAGATAAAAGTAATTTCCTGCACCCCCACTCAGGAAATCTGCGACGGGAAAGATAATGACTGTGATAAACTTGTGGATGAGGGGGGAGTTTGCGAGGTGGAATTGACTGGAACTTTGGAGACAATTGTTGTTGATGATTTTGAAAACAATAAAGCAAGTTATTTGTATTATTTGAATGTTAATGGAAAGAAATACGAATTAAAATTCAATGATGAGAAACCAGTAGTAATCAAGGATGAGGTTAGTGTTAATGGTAAGTTTGAAGGGAATAAAATTGTTGTTGATTCTTTGAATAGAGTTTCAAAAACTGGCTTACCTCCATGGCCCGCTACTCTGGGGGAACAAAAATATATTGTAGTTTTTTTGAGGTATGGCAATTCTTCATACAACAATAATACTTATAATTTTACACAGGAAACTTTTAATTATTCTAATGAATGGATGATTAATGCTTCTTATGGGAAATCCTCTTTAAATTTGACTTATTTTGGAGAATTTATTGTTCCTTATAATTTAGATACCCTCGGTACATTTACGAATTATTCTTTATACCTTCTTTTAAATAATTCTGTGGATTTAAATAATTATGATGGAATTATTGTGTATCACCCTAACACACCCTATACTTATGGTTACAGTGGAATGGCAACTCTTGGAAAAGAAAAAGTAGTATTTTCTAATAACACTTATCAACTTTATCAGATTTGGATGACAAGACCAAATTTTCCTAATCCAAGTGATTTTGGGATTTTAGTCCATGAAATGGGTCATAATTTTGGATTAATGCATGCAACTACCTTTCATTGTGGGATATATCCAAATCAATTTCCATTCATTCTCCCTACTGCAGGAAATTGTAATGGTGTTGAGTATGGTGATTACTATGATGTTATGGGCAGAGCTGGATTTAAAGAACATTATGGATTAAGAAATAAGGCAGTTGTGTTGAAATGGCTGAATGATTCTAACGTAATAACAATCACGCCTTCATTGGAAAAAGAGACTTACTATTTAACACCTATAGGAAATGCCCCTACTTCTGACTTAGACTCAAAGGGAATAAAGATGCATTCTTCATGGAAACCTTTTAATGATTATTGCAACCAATCCAATACTTACTATTCTTATTATTTAGAGTATAAAACATTTAACTTTACTAACAATGATTTCTGGGATTTATTTTATGGAAATGAAACATTTTATGGCTTGAATATATCTAATATTAGCAATGGCTTGTTAATAAAAATTGGAAGAGAAAATTTGTTTTGTGATGCTTATCCTGATTATTATGAGTTTGCAGGCACTCACCTTATAAGTATGCATCCAAATAGTCGCACTTGGGTAAACGGTGAAGAAAAACTTAGGGATGCTTCAGAAGTTTACGCTATGCTGTTAGAAAAAGAGACTTATTTTGATCATGATAATTATGTTGCAATCACTCTCACCAGTGCAAATAAATCAATGGCAACAGTTTCTATAAAACCTATGGATCTATCTTTTACACCAGTTCACGACGGTCAGATAACATATTCAAGTCCAAATTGGATTGTGGATAGCAATTCTACTTTAATGCGTGCCCAAAATGGAGTGTATACTTCTTACTTGAAGTTCAACACACCAATTCTTTCAAATATTAAGAGTGCAAAGCTAAAACTTTACAAGTCAAGCACAAACACACAGAAGCATCAGATATTTAAGATTAATGACTATGAAAATTTTGGGCAGGAAGATTGGAATCAGCCAAATC
>JBBSXA010000024.1:0-30560 GCA_038045985.1 Nanobdellota archaeon | reverse complement strand
TGCAAACACCCCAGCCGCAAAAAGAATAACTGCAGAAACTGCAAGAAGAGAGAAAACTGTGATTGACGCCTTTACCACTGCTTTTTTATTCTTCATCAACCGCATTGTTTTTTATAACATCGCCCCTATTTAAAGATTTTCGTGATTTAAGAGCTGAGAAAAATTCGTGTTGCTACTTTGCATTGATAAAAGTTATTAAATTTAAACTGCTGAGGCATAAACCAATTATTATTTAATCTTAATTTTAAAATGCCAATTACCAAATAAAAAGGTTTAAATATAGTTTAAACATTGTTTAAACATGGAATTATTGAGAAATGTATCAAAATGGGGAAACAGCGCGGGTGTTTTACTTCCGAGAGAATGGATGGGTAATCAAGTTAAGATTGTTCTTGTAGACAGGACTTTAGAGATTAAAAAGGAGGCTTTAAGCATTCTTTATCCATACTTGGAGGACATCCTGGGAATATACCTGATTGGCAGTTATGCAAGAGGTGAGCAGGAGAAAGAATCAGATATAGACATCATAGCAGTTTCTAAAAAAACTAAGAAGGAAATTGTGTCTGGAAGATATAACCTTTCTATAATAACTCTTGAGTCAGCCAGAAAAACTGCAAATGAAAACCCTATCTTGATCCTCCCAAGGTTGAATGAGGCTAAAGTTATATTAAATAGCTCTCTTCTTGAAGAGCTAAAAGATATAAAGGTTAAAAAAAGCTCGTTTAAGAATTTTGCAGTGGAGTGTGAAGGAATAATAAAAATAAACAGGGGTCTTATAAATTTAGATAAGGAGCAAGGTCTGGATTATATAGATTCTGCAGAAGTTATTTATTCAATGCTTCTTAGATTAAGGGGAGTATTTTTAGCAAAAAATTTGATTGAAAAAAAAGAATACTCTAAAAAGAAATTTTTTAATTGGATAAGCAGGGAAATCAATGGAAAGGAAATGGGAAAAACTTATGATGTTTATATGTCTGTTAAAAATAACAGAAAAATAAAGATAAAAGTAAAAGTTGAAACTGCCGAAAAATTGCTTGATTTTTTGGAAAAAGAGGCTAAAAATATAAAAAATGAATAGAAAGAAAAGGCTTGAAAAAGGCATTAAATCAATTGAAGAGGAAATAAAAAAGCATGAAGAAAAGAGGCTGCATGCAAAAGAAAAAGGTCGTTCAGAATTGGCTGATTACTATGATAAAGAGATTAAAGGATTGAAAAAACAAAAGAAAGAAAAGAAAAACAAGTTGAGAAAAGCTAATTTAGTTTCTAACTTAAAATATTGCGCAAATTAATTTTGATAGTCAAAATGCTTTTTTAAATCCTCAATAATTTTTGGAACCTCATTCAGAGCTTCAATAACAGTTTCTTTTTTGATGTCTTTGCCATAATAATTTATAGCATGCCTAAGCTCCATATATCTGTTAAATTTATCTGAAATTTTATTTTCCTTTAAAATATCTCTCAAGAAGAAAACAATTGCCTTGTGGCTTTCAAATTTATAGCCTTTGTCAAATCCAATTGCTTCGCAATACTGCCGTAGTCCTTCATAAAGCTCTCTTAAAATACTTTTATAGCTTGATTCTTTTAGGGGAATAATTTTTCCTGTTTCTATGCTTTCTTCTGCTGATTTGGCTAGGCTTATTGCTCTCAATTTGTCAGGGTTTATCTTCCTAACATAGCCTTCACTCAGGCTTTTTTCAAAATTCATAGAATTTCTAGCTGACCTCCAACCACTATGCCATTGGCAATGTTATTTATCAACTCCTTATTTTTCTTTTTTGCCTCTTCAAACTCCTTTTTTGTAAAAAAATGAAGGCTTATTTCTCTATTAAGTTTCTTCTCATATTCTTCAATTTTTCCCTTGAATTTTTCCTTTATGTTGGTTAAAACAAAAAGGTCAATATCGCTGTTTTTATTGTCTATTCCCTGTGCATAGCTTCCAAAAATAACAATTGTTGGAAAGTCATATTGGTGCTGAAGGACTTCTATTATAAAGGATTCTCGTATTTTTTCCAGATTATAGAATTGTTTGATATAAAAAAATTTTTGAGAGGCAGCAACCTTATACTTAGGGTATATCTCTTCTTTTTCTATTTTCAACAACCCCTCTTTAACTAATATTTTTAGGTGTTGGCTTACACTAGTATGGTTAACTTTTATTCTTCTTGCTAATTCTCTTACATAAAACCCTTTGTCAGGATATTCAAAAAATTCTTTGAGGATATTCCATCTAATATCACTTTTAATCATGTAAACTATTGTTGACAAGTGTTTATAAATATTTCCACGTGGCAACTAATAACTCCACCACAAAACTAAATTTCCTTCGGCATCTCTCAAAAACAAGCTGTCTCCTGTCTTTGTCCAGACATAATCCTCCTCCTCCCAGAAGATTCTGCTTTCAGTATTGCTCCCGTTTCCAACAATCAATTCAAGATCTTTATCTATTTCAATATTTGGAAAAACAAGTTTTTTTCTTCCTTCATCCTTGACACTCCAGCCTTTGAGTTCACAAGAAAAACTGCATTTGTTTCCGAAAATAACTCTTTGATTGTTTACATCTAGTTTCCTCAAGAAAATGCATTCTGAACATTTATCTTCAGATTTTTTGCATAGGTTTTTGTCTTCAGACATGCATTTTTCCCATGCTTCTTTAAATCTGCTGTAATATCTGTCTCTGCCGGATGGGAAATAAAAATTAGCAAAACCCCCTTCAACCAGTTTTAAATTGACATTTTCTCCTTCTTCAAAAATATATCTGAGTTTTCTGCCGTAAAGGTCAAGGTCTTCTTTTCCTTTTTCCATTCTAATCAGTTTATTCAGAGTCAGATTTTCAAGAAACGATTTTGCTTCACTGTAAAAAAGCTCGCCTTTTTCAGGAGTGTTAATTCCAAGAAGCCTTACACTGCTGTCATTGACAACAATTGTGTCGCCATCAATCACTCTCTCCGCAATTCCCATTTCATAATCAGAGAGCCAGTTTTTCAGCGCTTTGTCAAGAAAAGGGTAGTTTAGTCCAAATATAAGAAGAACCAAAAAAACCAGAATGAATTTGTAAGATGTTTTATTCATGATTCAATTAATTAATATCAGTATAAATATATTGTTTTTATTTTGAATTGTTGAGCGAGAAAATAGGGAATTTTAACCGAGGACGAATAAATTTATTTTTCTAGAAAAAGAACAATTAATTTCTAGAATAGCGTGAATTTGTATGGGGGTTCTTCCCTGTAAACTCCTAGAGCACTTTTTACGCTTTTTGTGATATCCAGAGTGACTCTCCTTTTTGGATTTTTTAATAAACCCTCTATTTCGTCATGCAAGTCTGAGCAGTGAACTAGTTGATTTTGGATGATATGCTTAATTTCAAAATAATGTGAATAATTATGATTGACTTCTCCAACAAGACCATTTTCATTTAACCTCAGAGACTTATTTTTGGATTTGTAATTTGCACGTAAATTTTCTACATAATCATGAGCTTGCCGGTGTGAATGAAAGAATTCATATAAAGAAATTCTCTCGGCTATGTCTGTCATAGCTCCAATACAAGGGCTGTCGTGCTCTGTTACTTTCTGCATTTCATTTATAGAGAAAAGTTCAACGACTTCAATTCTTTTTAAATCCAGGATTCCCATTTCAATTTAAAATGCATTATGTATTTAAATTTTTATTACCCCTAATAAAAACAAACACCCAAACAATTTTTATACTTGTTTAAATTAAAAAAATAATGAATTTCACACAAAAAGTCTATCATCTAGTTTCAAAAATTCCCAAAGGCAAAGTTTCTACTTATAAAGGAATTGCAAAAGCCCTAAACTCCAAAGCTTATCGTGCTGTCGGAACAGCCATGAACAAAAATCCTTATGGTTATCCGATTCCATCAGAGACAATTGAGAATCGCAATAAATTACAAACTGGGGAAAATCAAAAAAAACCTAGGTTGTTTTTAGTTGCCTGTCATAGGGTTATAAATTCAGACGGAAGAATCGGTGGTTTTGCATCAGGAACAAAAAACAAGATTGCAATGCTGAAAAAAGAAGGCGTTGAAATTATTAATGGAAGAGTTGATATGAAGAAATGTTTGTATAATTTTTAAATTAAGGGCTTATTCTTTTTACTTCTTTAATTTTATCAAAATGTTTGTCAAGGCTTAGGATCTCTTTGCAGCTGCTTGATATAGCTGATTGCAAAGTTATTGCATCCTCGTAGTCTAAGTTATACTTCTTCATATGCTCTAATGCAATTAACCTATCTTGGAAATTAATGTTGTACCATCTAAGTCCTTTAATGTTTCTTAAACTTTCCAAGAAAATTTTCACTTTTTGAAGGGAGACTTTATTTCTAGTCATAGATAAAATAACTGTGTCTATTGTAAAGCTTGATACAAACGCCCTTATTTCCCCTGCCTCAATTTTCCTTAAGATATCTTTGCAGGCTTCTGACTTTTTTTGCCCAAGCAATATCTCTAAAAAAATATTTGCATCAACTAACATTTTTCCAAGCTTCATGCTGTAATTTTAATGAAGATTTTTTTATACTTTTCATCAATCCTGACATGGATTCTATAGGATCTTCCTTTATTTCAAATTCCACGTGATCTCTTATCCAGTCTGCAATTGCTTTATGGGCAGCCTGACTTATAGAGCCCTTGCCGTATCCAAAGCTTTTCATTGCAATCTCCCTGAACTTCTTCTCAACTTCATCGGGAATCTTGATTTTTATTTCTCCCATAAGTACCTATGGGCATAAGGCTTTATATATTTTTCCTATTAAGACTACAAGGAACTAATTTGGAGAAGTTCGGATGGAAAGTTTAATTCTCTCTTTTTGCGGCTATTTCTTTATAAAATAAATTAACTTCTCTTATCCACTTTTGCGCTTTTTCCTCGTCTTTTTCATCCATGTCTCCAATATGCCATAATCGCTCATTTTTATATTTGTCCACAAAACGAACAAATAATTCTAGGCTGCTTTCTTTCTTTTCAATATACATCTCTCTCATATTGTGTTTGTCTATTGAACTGTCAATGGGATATTTTATGCTTGCAAATCCATCTTTTTTAGATATGCAGAAGTAAGTGTTATTGTACTGATTATCAATATAAAAACTATCATCGTCTTCTGCTAAATTTGCTGTTGGAATAAGTTCTTTTGCTGCCAATTTAATCTTCATCATCAACTTTACCGAGAATTTCCCTCATATTTCTTGTTATGTGGTTTATTATTTCGCTTTCTGTTGCGGAAGGTTTTGCCTCTTTATATTTCAAGGCCTTTGAGGCTCCTGCAATAATAGCCATTTTTAATCTTTCGTCTGCCATTATAATTCTCAGTAATGTGCAGTTAAAAACTTTGTTGTTCTGGACTAGAAAAGACTTTTAAGGCTTATTTCTTAATTATTTTAACGCGAGGTTGCCGGAGTGGTCAAACGGACAGGACTTAAGATCCTGTGGCTTAGTGCCTGCGCAGGTTCGAATCCTGTACCTCGCATTTTCTAAAAGACGTTCCATTGCAAAACCTTTATAATTCCTTTATTCTTAATTGGACTATGAAAGCAGAGGTCGTGAAAATTCTCAAGAAAGTTCTGAAAGAGCTTGACGTTGATGTGAAAGAAGAGGATATAGCGGGCAAAATAGAAATGCCTCCTTCTGTTGATTTAGGGGATTACGCGTTTCCATGTTTTTTCCTTGCTGAAAAAATGAAGACAAGCCCTGAAGAAATTGCATTAAAAATAAGGGAAAAAATTGGAGAGATGGAAGTCAAGGGATTTGATGACATCCAGACATCCGGTTCTTATGTGAATTTTTTTGCCGATAGAAAAGTCTTGTCATTGGAAATACTTAAGGAAATACTTTCAAAAAAGGAGAAATACGGCTCCCAGAATATTGGAAAAGGAAAGAAGGCATTGGTAGAGCACACCTCAATAAATCCAAATGCTTCGCCTCATGTCGGAAGAGTCAGAAATGCAATAATAGGAGACAGCATTGTCAAGATTCTTGATTTCATGAATTTCAAGCCGGAAGTTCATTATTATGTGAATGATGTCTCAAAGCAGATTGCGATGCTTGTTGTCGCAGGAGCTGAAAAGCTAACTTTTGACAAGATGCTTAAAGCTTACATGGAAATTTCCAAGAAAGTTGAAAACTCAAAAGATGTTGAGAACCAGGTTTTTTTTTGGCTTAGGAGGTTTGAAGGAGAGGACAAAGAAGCGCGCTCTAAATTCAAGAAAATCACAGATACCTGCGTTAAAGGTCAAAAAGAAATCCTAGCAAGGCTTGGAATTAATTATCACTTTTTCGACTACGAGTCAAATTATCTTAAAAAATCAAGAGAAATATTGGAGCAGCTTAAAGCCACTAAAAAAGTCCATAAAGATAAAGAAGGCAGGACTTACCTCGACCAGCACGGAAGTCATGTCCAGAAAATGATGAAGTCTCCTGTTTTGGTTTTAACAAGATCAGATGATACAGGGCTTTATCCATTAAGAGATTTGGCTTATACAATAGACAAATTAAAAAAAGCTGAGAAAAATATAATTGTTCTGGGTGAAGATCAAAAACTTTATTTTCTGCAGCAGCAGGAGGCATTGAAGCTTCTTAAATCTCCATCTCCAGAAGTAGTTCATTATTCATTTGTTCTTTTGAGCTCCGAAGGAAAGTCAAAAAAAATGGCCACAAGAAAAGGAGATGTTGTTCTTCTCGAGGATTTTCTTAATGATGTGATAAAAAAGGCTGAAAGGGAAGTAAAGAAAAGAAAAACAGAGGGCGACCCAAAAGCTGTGGGCATAAGCGCTGTGAAATACAAGATACTCAGGTCAAGCCCTAACAAGTCAATTAATTTTGATATGGATGAAGCTCTCCAGTTTGAAGGAGACACAGGCCCTTATCTTCTTTACAGCTACGCAAGAGCGGGAAGCATCTTTTATAAATCCAAAAAAAGACCTTCGCTAATCTTGAAAGAGCTTGATGAGTCTGAATTCAATTTAATAAAAAAACTATCGCAGTTTCCAGACATCGCTTTAAATTCGTATAACACTTTAAATCCTTCGTTGATTGCAAATTATTCATATCAGCTGGCCCAGATTTTCAATGAATTTTATCATAGTTGCCCGGTGATAGGTGCGCCAGAAGAGGAATTCAGGTTGGCAATAATAGAGGCATTCAGGCATGTTTTGAAAACTTCTTTAGGGCTTTTAGGGATAAAAGCGATTGAAGAAATGTGATTAATCTATATGTATTTTTCTAACAGTATTTTGCAGAGGATTGTAACCGATATATTTAATTCTTAAAAAATCTTCTGTCGCTTCGTCAACGAGAAATAGCGCCTCTTTTGGATCTATTCGGTTACGAATGTATAAGTTTGTTTTAGTGTTAAAGTAGTCTTCTCTGTCAATACTTTCTACTCTTATTGTGTCTTTAGTATTAATGGGGTAGCTTTCATTACAAAAACGAAAAAATTGTTCTGTTGAATCTAACCCCTCATAACAAAGTAGAAAGGTAGAACCTCCAAAGTTTCTGTATTCTCCCACGCTTAACTGCGCCGAACGATTGTCTAATTTTATTGTTTCAGGCTCTTTAAGCCTGAAATTTTTTGTATGGGCGCAACTAGCTCCTAATGCAATCAAAGAGGCCAAAACCAAATTTGTAAGTTTCATGTTATTTATTGATTTTCATTTTATGCTTTAATCAATATCATGCCCAACATACCTTAATGTTATCTGGCTTGAATCAACTTTTTCAACAGCAAACAAATTTTCCTGCCACACAAGGTTCCCGTTTTTATTTTCTTTTAAATTTCCACCTTCATACAAAGGCCAGCTTTTTCTTATTGTGTCCAGATCAATTGGGAATTTTTCAACACCAGATGCGAGATCTAAGTTAAATGTTTTTCCGTCAGAGTTTATTCCTTCATATCTAAAATATACGTTTGTGTTGCCTGCTTGATATCTAACTTCTTGCCTTAACTCACATTTTACTGAAGGATATTCATTAGTTCTAAAATGAGGCGGAATGTCTTTTGAACAGCCTGCTAAAAACATTCCTGCTGCCAAAGAGCTTAATAAAAAGTTTACTAATCCTTTTCTTTTCATTGTCAAACCAATTTATCTCTATTTATAAAAATTATTGTTCAAAATGTCTAAAGAAATATTAGTTTCATAACATGGCATCTCAGGAAATTCACTCATTGAATAATACAGCTCTTCTGCCATTGTGTTATTTAAACTACTTTCATCAACTAGACAATTTAAAGGAAACTCTATGTCAAATATTGCAACAAGATTGCTTTCTTTTTCTTCCATAAAACTCTCTAAATAACTATATTTATAAAACTATTTAAAATATTTTATTAAAGGCTTTATCATAAGCAGAATTGCAATGACAAGCCAGATTGCCCAGTGAACACTTAGCACAAGATTTCTAAGCCAAGGCCACACAGTTATAAGAAAAAGCGTGAAAGTAATATAACTCCATTTCAGAAGCTTAAGATCCAACAGATTAAAATTTTTAATTCTTTTGTTAGAATAAACTTTATTTATCACACTCTTTTTCGCCATTTTTTATACTTTTAATTAAAATTATCCTCCAATGGACATCTCTCTTATTGGCTCATGAATCCAAATAATAATTCCCATTAAGCCAATCAACAAACCAAACACCCAACTCTTAAATTTCATTTTACCTCCTTTTATTTTAAATTATAATTAACCGCCGTCTTCTCCCATGTTTTGTTAAGGGCTTTTGGATTTATAAATATTTCTTAGCAAGATATTTTGGCTCGCTACCGCTCGCATATTTAATGGAATTAATAATAAAACAGCCCCTTGTTAATATTAAACTGAAGTATAAAATCCCACAAAATAATTTAATATATCTTTATCAATAACAATTTTTCAAAAATTCATCTTCATTCTTATAACTTCAGAGCTGTAGAAAACAAAAATGCCAAAAACATACAAAACTTTTTTTACTAATTTTTTTAAAGCCATTTTTTAGAATTATTTATTTTTAACAACTATCTCCTGCGCCACCAATATGTTTTCCTTCTAATTTTCTCAGCAATCCTTTAAAATAGCCAATAGGAGCATCAATTACTTTCGCAACATAATCTCCAATTTTGTTTCCTATTGTATCTGGTCTTGGAATAAATCTCACATATTCTCTAACATATCCAGAACCACCCCCTCCATCATAAGGTTCAAGATATCTACTATCAAACACATGTCCTCCAAAACCTTCGGCATCCGCGTAAAGATCTCTTCTGTCTAGATTTTCATTAAAATTTATTTTCATTTTAACCTGTATCTTCTTCACCCATTTTATTTCACCTGTTTCATTTCTTTCCATGCAAGATCAAACATTTGTTCAAGAGCCTGAGCAAAGAATTCTGTGTTTATCCATACGCCAATGTCATAATTAGGATGAAATTTCTCATCATCAAGAAGCATGAACATAAGCTGTTTTCCATCAATGACAGTAAATCTCGACTTTAAGTTCCCTATATCCTTGACTTCAGCAACTTTTTTCAATTCGTGGGCAATTTTTGCATTGTTGGAATTAATTGGAGCGGCAATTCTTATTTTAACTCCTCTTTTTCTTATTTTCTCAAGGCTGGGCATTAAAGCCTCAAATTTTCTGTTTATTCCCTCAGCTGTTGTCACAATAGTAACTGACTTTTCAGCATCTCTAAGCATCATGTCAAGATGATTGTAAAGGTTCTGCCGTCCCCTTATGCTGCCAGAAAGGTCTGATGGCTCAACAAACTTGACACCTTTTGTGAATAGTCCATTAAGCTCCACCATCACATCATCATCTTTAAGAATTTCGAGCCTTTTTGTTCTCTCCTGCGCATGTTTAACAAGATTTTTTTTGACTCTTTCGACAACTTCTTCCGGCTTCAAAGCAACAAATTTTATAGGCTTTCCTAATTTCATAACTATAAATCCTTTTTTCTCCAAACTTTCAAGAATGTCATAAGTTCTTGATCTTGGCACATCTGAAATGTTGCTCAGCTCTCCCGCAGTCGAAGTTCCTCTAGAAAGCAAAGCAGCCCAAACCTTTACCTCGTAAAGGTTTAAATCAAAAATTTTTCTCAGCCTGCTTAAAAATTCGTCTTTAACAATCATGTTTTCTTTAGCCTCTCTTCGTTTTTAAATATTTTTATACTCAAAAAGGGTAAATTTTCCCATCTACTAGTTGGTAGTTATAATTGCGATTTCACCCTTTTCTTCTTTTACTTCGAAGTTGGTTTTGTTTTTAAATGTTTCCTTGGTAGTTGTGACAATTTCTAATTTTTTGGAATTCGTTCTTTCTGAAATATAATCTTTGTTTTTACCCAAGATTTTCACAAAATTTTCACTGCAAATTATATGTGTTTTAACTTCATCTTTTTTTTGAAGGCCAAGTTGTTTCCTGAATGCCTGTATCTGCCTTGAGATTTCTCTTGCGTAGCCTTCTGCCTCTAGTTCTGGAGTTATTTTTGTGTCGAATTCAATTTCAATTTCGTTTGACTCATCCTTGATCATAATAAATTCTAATTTTTTTACATTCAATTGTGATTTTATTATTTCTTCTTCGTCTTTTTTTGTCTTGAAATTATTTATTTTAATTTCTGCTCTCGCAAGAGGCCATTTCAATCCAATCTGAATTTTATCTCTTGTTGCCAGGCCAGACACTATAATTTTTAATATAATCTCAAATCTTTCTTCAAGTTTTTTATCGATTAATTTTTTATTTTCTTTAGGCCAAGAACACAAATGTACAGAATCTTCTTTTACAATTTTTTTCTTTAGCATGTTTTGCCAAGAGTCTTCCGTGACAAAAGGAATTATTGGCGCGCAAATTTTTATAAGATTGATATAAACTTCCTTAAGAACAAATTTTGCCTCTAAGTCGTTTGAAGCCAAGCGATCTCTCACTAAATGAACATATCCTCTGCTCAAATCATTAAGCCAAAAATTCTGCAAAGATCTTGTAGCTGTATGTGGGTGAAGATTTTCCAATTCTTCTGTAAAGGTTTTTATCAAAGAATTCAACTTGCTTAAAATCCATTTATCTTCTATTTTTGTTATTTTTGCCTTCCCGTAATTTTCCACCAGCATTGAGAGATTATGCAAAATATTTATGCTGTTCTGTGGTTCTTTTACAGAATTAAATCCAAACTTTAACTCTTGTGAAGGATCTTGGAGGCAATATAAAAACCTCATTGTATCTGCCCCAATTTTTTCAGCAGCATCATTAAACCAAATAGTGTTTCCTTTGCTCTTGTGCATCTCCTCTCCTTTTTCATCTTTCAAAGATTCATAGCCAAACATTTTTTTGAAAGGGGCTTTGCCTGTTAAAGAAACACTTGCCCACATCAAAGCATTAAACCATCCTCTATACTGGCCAGGCATATTTTCTGAAATCATATCTGCAGGAAACCATTTTTCCCAATTTTTTCTGTCATTGAGATAACCTAATGTTGAGAAAGGAACAATTCCCGCATCAAGCCACGCATCTCCAACATCTTTAATTCTTTCAATTTCTTTCCCACATTTTTTACATTTAATCTTAATCTCATCAATCCAAGGTCGGTGTATTTCTGGAAGTTTATCCACCTTTTTTTTATCCACGGCTAAATTCTTTAGTTCCTTTAAACTTCCAAAAACTTCAGTATGCCCGCAAGAACACTCCCAAATTGGCAATGGCAACCCCCAATATCTTTTTCTAGATATCAACCAATCACTCATATTCTTAAACCAATCTTCTTGCCTTATTTTACCATATTCAGGATACCATTCTATTTTTTTATTTTCACTAATTAATTTTTGCCTTATTTCTTTGCATTTAATATACCATTCATCAACAAGCCTGAAAACCAATTCTTCTCCACATCTCCAGCAATGAGGATATCTATGTTTGTAATGCGTTGTTTTATATGTGAATCTCCTTTGATACAAATCATTCAAAACTAATTTGTTGACTTCGCTGTATTTTTTATGGCTAAATTCTTCATAACCTTCTTTGTACGTTCCATCTTCATTTAAAGGGGAGATTGCAGGCAGGTTCTTTACTTTTCCCAAATCAAAATCTTCTGCGCCACACCCTGGAGCAATATGCACGATTCCTGTTCCTTCCTCTCCAGAGGCCAAGTCCCATAAAACAACTTTGTGAGGAGAATCTTTCTGGGATTCAAAACTTGCATAAGGCATTATGTATTCTTTACCTTCTAGCTTTTTTCCCTTAACTTTTTCAAGAATTTTATATCCTCCTTGAAGTTCTTTCAGGCAGGATTCAGCGAGCCAGTACTTAACTCCTTCATTTTCAACTTTTACATAATCAATATTTTCGTTCACAGCAATTGCAACATTTGCAGGAACTGTCCAAGGTGTTGTGGTAAATATTAAAAAATATTCATCTGATTTTTCTTTAGCAGGGAATTGCATAAACAACGCTGTGTGTGAAACTTCTTTATATCCCTCTGTAACAATATCATGCTTAGAGCTTGCTGTTCCACATCTCCAACACCAAGGCACAGAATCTTTTCCCTTATACAGCCATCCTTTATCGTAGTAAAACCTTATCAGATGCCAATTATGCAAGTTATTATTATCAGTCATAGTATAATAGCTATTATCCCAATCCATCCACTGACCAAGTCTTATTGATTGGTCCCTTTGTATCTTTGAGAATTTTTCAACTCTTTTCCTACAAGCCTGTACAAACTTTAGAATTCCGTAATTTTCAATATCTTTTTTGCTTTTTAACCCTAAATCTTTCTCTTCCTCTCTTTCAACCCATAAACCCTGACAGTCAAATCCATTTTGATATTTTGTCTCAAACCCCTGCATCGCCTTAAATCTGTGAAAAACATCTTTGTAGGTTCTTCCCCAGGCATGATGCACCCCCATAGGATTGTTTGCAGTTATTGGACCATCAATAAAACTCCATCTTTTCTTTCCTTTATTCTTCTTTCTAAGTTTTTCGAATGTTTTTCTCTCTTCCCAAAATTTCAATGTTTCGTTTTCTACTGTTTTGAAGTCGTACATACAGAATAAAGAATAAGAGAACTTTTAAAGGTTATTTAGTGCTGTTTTTTGAAACCTTTTTATAAAAAGTTTATTTATATGATAGGCATAGAATTAGCTGAGATGATTTCCCCTATTAAAAATCACCTACAGCCATAATCAAGAAAAGTCATAGGTGTTTTTAAGGGTTTTGAACTCTTGAGAAAGAAGCTTTGATTCTAAAGATTTTTTAAATAAGCCAACTTAGGTATTTTATGGGAATATTTGATTTTTTAAGAAAAATAATAGAAAATAAGAAAAGTGAAGATATTAAACCAGAAAAAATAGCTTTGTCTGAGATTGGGAATTGGATAGAAATCAAGAAAAAGGACATTGAAGCTAAGGAAAGAAAACTCTTTGCTTTAGTTAAAGACAGAATTAATGTTTTTATTAATGAGCTTGAAGCAAAGATAAATATTGTGAAAAACTTTGATGTTCATGCGAGAAAAGTTGAAGGTAAGTTCAAGTCAGCTTCAGAAGAAGGCAGAAGCAAATATCTTGCGGCTGTAAGCTCACTTATAAATAACTTAAATAATCTGCAGGAAGACAAAGCAGAAACAGTTATTTTCAAGGTAGATAGGTTTTTTTCAGATTTTAATAAAAATTCACGCATGAGCTATGAAAGAGCCACTATTTTGATTGGAAAAGAAATGGCGGATTTAAAAAACGAGTTGAAAGTCTTTTCCAAAGATATATTAAAAGTCTTTGGAGAAAATAAAGACATAGTTGACTTTTCTAAGGCAATTTTCCTTATTGAACTGAAATTAAAGCAGGTTGATGAAATTAAAAAAGATGAAGATAGAACTAATGAGAAGATACTTTCCTTAGACAAGGAAATAAATGATAAAAAAGAGGAAAATAAGGGAATTTTTGAAGAAATTGAGAAAATTAAGAAAAGCCCTGAATATTTAGGGCACTTAAAAATTTTGGGAGAATGTAAATCTCTTAAAGAAGGTCTGGAAAAAGATTTTATTGCTTTAATACAGCTTATTGATTTTAAAGCTTTAGGGAATTTTTACCACATTTTTGAAGATAAAATTGAGAGAGTAAAATCTTACAGAAATGAGTTTCAAATAAACTTTCAAAAAGACAATGGAAAAGAAATTTTATATTTACTAAACATATCTAAGTTAAACACTGGGAAAATTTCTGATAAAATAGATGCAATTAACCGCCAGATAGAGAAACTGAAAGACAATATTGAAAATGATAAAGATAAAACTAAAGAATTATCTTATAATACTGAGAATATAGCTCTAGAGATAGATAATTTAAAAAATATAAAAAACAGGGAAGAAAAAAGGCTAGAGAAGTTTAAAATAATTAAAGAAGAAATTGCCAATGAGGTAAAAAAAGATTTGGAGAAAATGAGGGTTGATTTATATTAACTTTGCTTTGTGCTATTTAGAATTAAACTATTTTCTTTCTGCCTTTCTTTGACCTTGAGAAAATTCCAACAAGCCTGTCATCCGGCTCAACCTCTCCATAGTTTTTCCCTAATTTGTAATTAACAGCGCTTCTCCTAATTATATCTTCAATCTGCTCTTGCAGAGTCATGAGGTTTTTCTTTGCTCTTTTTTCAAGAATTTTTCTTTCTTGATCATCTAGGTTTATTGTGATTTTTGGCATTTTTTAATTTTTTCTATTAACAAGAAATAATATTAATGATATAAATAATGAGATTATGCCTAGCCAAAAAAATGGTATAAAAATAAAATTATGAGTAGTATAGTTCTGTTCACTAGTGTTAAGTTGACAAATCATAGGGCATATAAAATTAGGAGAAAAAACATCCATAAATTTAGTAATCTCGCAATTAGGCACACAATTAGGGTTTATAATTTCCTCTTTTAACGTAAAAAACAGAATAACTGATATTAAAATTAAACTTATTCCTATTATTAAAAAAATACCTGATTTTTTCATTTCTTCCTCACGTAAACTTTTTCAACCTTGAATGATTTATAGATTCCCTCAAGTATGTCTGTTCCTGCATATCCTGCCAGCAAGCTTAATCTTGGATCAAAGTCAAAAATCACTCCCACAAAAACACCTATTATTATTGCAATAGCAACAGTTACTGCATAATACGGCCAGAGAATCTTTCTTCTCAAAGAAAGAGCTTTGAGCAACCCAACAACCCCTCTTGTCAAGCCTCCAACACCTCCAAGTAATCCTGCAAGAATTATAGAATCCATGAAATATTTTTTCAGCCTCTTTTATAAAAAGATAAAGAAATTAGAATATAAAAGGTTTGCGTTAAGAGGTTTTGGACTTATTTGTTAGAGATTAGTTTTTGTGCTTTTGTAGACTCTAAAAAAAAGATATTTGTTACATCCCACAAACTACATTTTTGTAACATCATATACATTTATGTGCCTAATGGCATGCAAATTTTTCTTTTAGTGATTGGTATTTTTCATTACTTTCCATCTAATTGATTAAGAAACAATCAAATTTCCTTTCATGCCATTTGCTCTGTGCTGTCCGACACTGCAGTAATACTCAAATGTTCCTTTTCTGTCAGCAACAAGCTCGATTGTTTCTGATTCTCCAGCTTTGATTTGTTTTGTGGCGGCATTGAATTCATCAATCTTCCAGTCATGGAAGCCTTCTTCGTTGTTAAACACAATTCTTACTGTGTCTCCCAGCTTAACTCTAAGCTCAGGGCTTTCAATGCCATTCATGTAAAACCTGAAGTTATCTCCTGTAAGAACGAATGTTTTTACTTCAGGAACTCCAGAATTATCTAAGTCTCCAGCAATTGTATTTCCTGTAACTTTGTTATCATTTTCTCCAAGGTTGCTCATTAGAAAAAATCCCAAAACAACAACCAAAGCAAGAGCAATAACAATCAATGTAACTTTTGCCATGATAATTAAATTAACTATAGTTATTTAAAGTTTTCTAGTGGTTTATTTCATCTTAACAATCCTTAAATACTTCTTTATCTCAGCTAAACCGTGCCCACATTAAAAGAGATGATAGGTGAATTGCCTATTAAGAAACAATTGGTTTATCAAGATAAACTTCTTGATCATCTTAATGACAGGAAATGGTGTGAAGAAAAAGGGCTGCATTATAACAGTTTGCCTAGAGAAGAAGTTGAAATTGCTGAAAAAATAACTTATGAAGAAATAATGCAAAGTTAACTAAATCCTTCCAAAAACTCCTTTTCAACAAAATGCAGCTTTCCGGGAATTATAATGCAGAAAGGAGCTTTAACTTTTTTTGATTTTAAATTATTAGTACCGTCATAATAGATTTTTGAATCGCTATTTCCGAGCCTTGAGCACGCTATCACTTTTTCCAGCTTAACTTTATGTTTAGCACAAGCATTAGCTATCTTATCAAGAGCTTCGCTAAAATTCATCCCAATATCAACAAGAATTAAGCTGTGCGCGTTAATGCTCAAGTTTTCTTTCACAATTTTAATAAAACTGTCTGCTTCAAAGTTTGGAATGCTAGTTATCTTTCCAAATTTGTAAATTTGCAATCCTGTTTCAGCAATGGCATCAAGAACAGAAGCGGAGTGTATAACTTTTATTTTTACTTTTTTCTTTTTTGCTTCTTGAATCAAAGTTATGTGTGTTGTTGCTGTTAAAGGAGTCCCATAAATAAGCAAAGCAACATCTTGTTTTTTTGCCTCATCAATCAAGCTTAAATTTTCAACTTTTTCTCTGTCTGCATCTTCAATTTTCTTTCCAAATTCTTTTTCTATTTCTTCTTTTGAGTAATGAAATTCAACAGTATAGGATTCCAAATATAATTTGTCCGCTTTTTCAACCGTTTCATAAGCTTCTTTTGAATACCCTTTGGAGTTAAGTCCCAAACCGATTAAATATAACATGAGAATTCTAATATAAAAGGCATTTTAAAGGTTTTTCATTATATGGCTCGTGATTGCGCCTTTTTGTATATATCTTTTTTGGATTCTTTTCGGAAGGCTGGAAAAATTAGTTATTTTCTTTCTGCAGTTTTTTGAACCGCATTTGCATTCAAAACTTTCTTCCATTGTTGTTGAATAATCATAAAATATTTCTTCATCTTTTTTTATATTTTTAAGTGCAAAAAGTTCATTTTTTCCTTTTATTCCAGCATTAGGATTACAAGAATGATTTATTAACAGGTAAGGTTTGTCTAACACAATATACTTGTTCTCATTTACCTGTAAAGGATCCATAGACCCTCTTTTTAATTTGTCAAGATAATAAAATGCCTTTAAACCCATTATTTTTCCCTTTAAAAAACAAATGTGTTTCCCCTTCTTAAAATCTCTTCCGGCAAAAACGCCTTTGCCAAATTTTGATTTTTTAACAATTAGTTCAGGCATTAATTTCATCTTTGCTTCTTTTTCTTCCTTTGAGTCTTCTTTCCCAGAATTTTCCTTTTACCAATCAAACTTCTGCTTGTGACAATCGCAATAAACAAAAGTGCAAAAAGAAGAAAATCATTTTTAAGTATTAAAGATAAAACAGCTCCAATAAAACTGAATAAAATAATTAATTTAAACCATGACTGCCCGGATTTTAGCTCTTCTCTTGTTAGCTTTGCAAGATAGTTACCGATGGGAATTCCTAAAACCAAAACAAAAATCCCGACAATCCATTTAATCAGTTCCTGCATGAATAAAAAAAGGTTTTTGGGTTTTTATATCTTACATCTCCAAAAAACCAAAACATTTAAATATGTGTTGTCGCATATTTATGTATGGCAAATATAACCTTATCTGTTCCAGACGAAATCCATAAAAAAATGAAGAAATTTTCTGAGTTGAAATGGAGCGAGGTAGCTAGAAAAGCAATAGAGCAGAGAATAAATGATCTAGAAGCAATGGAAAAAATAGCTTCAAAGAGCAAGCTTACAAAAGAGGATATAGAAGAGATGGCAAAAAAGATAAAAAGGTCTGCTGCTAAAAGATTTAATGAATATCGTGGTTGATACAAATATCTTTATTTCTGCTTTAATTAAGGACGGCGTAACAAGGAATTTGATAGTTCATTCAAAGTATGGGTTGTTATTTCCCGAATTAGAATTTGATGAAATATTGGAGTATGAAGAAGAAATTTTAAAGAAATCTGGCTTATCTCATGAAGAATTTGAAGAGCTATTATTTGATTTATTGAATTATGTCAAAATAATTAAAACAGAGCAAGTTATAGATTATAAAGATAAAGCAACTGAAATAATGGGCAGTATAGATGAAGATGATGTAATATTTATCGCAACAGCTTTAGCTTTTAATTGTCCTGTTTGGTCAGATGACTCTCATTTTAAAATGCAGAAAAAGATTAAAGTAATTGCAACAAGAGACATGTTGGAAAGTTAAAATTCTCTATCGTCCGCCACCCAAGATTCTAAGATATCTGCTTTTTGTAGGTTGATATAATTTATCAGCTCTCTCTTTATATCTTGTAGTTTCATAGAGCTCTTCAAATTCAGTTAAGTAATTTTCTGCTTTTATAACATCTTTATTATCTAAGGCAGCATTTGTTAATTTTAAAAGCTCCATTAATTTGCTTTCGTGGTCTATGCTTTTCCTATATCTTTGCCTATTTTCTACTGCCATTTTAAGTTAGGAACAAAATCGCAGCTTATTTAAAAATCTGTGTTGCAATTTTGAAGTGTCTTTGTCGTAAACTTTGCGCGAAAAGAAGCCAATTAAAATTATTTGAATAATTTTATTTAACATCCCACATTTCAATCGTTTTGTCAACCAAAGAGTCTAGAAAGCTTTCTTTATAAGAAATGAGCAATTTTATTATGTCATCTTTGTCCACTCTCAGTCTGTAAATAATTGGCTTTATACTTGTTTTCTCAATAACCCCTTTTCTAATTAGCTTGCTGAGATGCCAGCTGACAGTTGACGGGGAAAGTTTTGTAAAACTGGCTATATCACTATGAGCGCAGTTTTTGGATGATATCAAGAATAGTAGTATTTTCCTTATGCTTTTTTGCCTTAATAAGCTTAGAATTGGAAAATCATCAGGGCTGAATTCCTTTGAAAAGTATCTTGCGTTGTTCTCATATTTTTTCTCAACCAGAAGATCTTTCTTCACTAGAAAATTTAAATGATACTTTAAAGTTCCATAAGGAATTTTGGATTTTCTTTCTATCTCTCTAAAATGAAGTCCTGGATTTTCCCTGACTAATTCATATACCTTTCTTCTGTTATCAAGAGCTATTATTTCTTTGTATTTAGTGCTTAAATTTTCATAAGGCATTTTAACTTCTAATTTTTGAATACTCCATAGAAAAAACTAAGAATCACAAAAAAGTCAATAACAGTAGCTATAGGATCTAAGATTGAAATGCTCTCTCCAATTAGTTCATAAGCCAAAAGAAAGCTTCTAACAGCAAACAAAGCAAAGGCTATGCTCACAAACAAAAGCCTCTTTCTTCCATCTCTTTTGTACGCAGTTAATGATACTATAAAGAGTATGCTGGCAAGAATTCCATTTATCAAGCTAATAAGTTTTTCCAGTTCTAAGCCAAATACTGCAAAGTCTGCTTTTTCCTCTTGTGCAAAAAGAAAGGGCAGATTTAAAATCAAAAGCAAAATTGCTATGGAGAAATAAAGATATTTATTATCAGCCATTATAAAATCATAGCCGTATAATTTAAAAGCTTATTGGTTCAATCATCGAATAAAGTAAATAAAAAAATAAAAATTAATTATGATTAATTTCAACTAATTCTGCTGAATTATCAATGGTTAATCCAATTCCAAGGCAATAAACCTTTTCGCTTTCAGATCCAGGCTCTAGAGGAGTCGTTTCAATAACTTTAACACAATTCTCAAAAGTTCCAGCTTTAGTCTCTATTGTAAGTTCCATTTCAACATTCTCTCCTTGATCCATGGCAACTCCTGGAGCTATCTCTTGAAAATATCTAGAACCTAAAAGGAATGTTCCTGGCATCATAATTCCCGGCATAGCATTATTTTCTCCAGCTCTCCAAGCCCCACTATGATTCACAATTTCTCCGTTTTCGTAAATGTCTACGTCTTCTCCAAAGTAATAAACATCATTAGTTCTTTTACAAATAGCGAAAAAATTTCTTGAAACTTCTATTAGCTCGCCATTAATCCATTCTCTTTCCTCAACAACTCTTGTTTCTATTCTGCCTATTCCAGGAACAAAGATTCTTTCTTTATCACCAAGTACAGTCACCTCAAGATGAATTTCTTCATCGCCATCTTGACCTTCTAAAACTAACTTGTGTTTTGGCTTAAGAATGAAATATGGATTTTCGCCTACTGTTTTAAAATTACAATCATCTAACAAAAAATTTGAAGTGTAGTCTTTATCAATTTCATTATTGTTATTAGCTACAGCGAACGTTATTGTTACTAAAGCTAACATAAAAACGATAAGTCCAAAGAACGTTTTCTTATTTGCCATATTTATTTTACTTTTCCTCCTTACAAATCATAATGAGAAAAAATAATCAATTCTTTAAATATGCCATAGTCCAATCATCGAATAAAGTTATTTTTTGTTCTACATTTTGTACTTAGAAAACAATTTTTAAGAATCAATATGCTTAACTGCTTCAATTTTTCTTTCTGTTAAAATTTTTTCAATATCTTTTTTGCCTAAACCTAAAATTAGATCGCAAGGAATAGTATGAGGATTATGTTTAGAAAGTTCTTCTAATCTGGATTTTTCTATAGGTTGAGGGATTAATGGACCTCCATGTTCAGGATCAAAATGCCATTGTGTATACTTTCCACCATCAGTTAAGCAATATTCTGATTCTCCCACATCATTTTGATTATAAACACATTTTTTCACAATCTTTACAGCCTTTCCATTTCTGTAGTGGATTTCAGGAGTCACATCAAAACCATAAATAACTGTTAATTCTTCCATTTTTATATTCACCACTTAGTATATTTAAAGATTTATATAATTTATTAATATGAATTTTTTAAGTAAGGGTAGCCTATAATATTCAGACTTCTCCCATACAATAATATTTAAAACCTGCAATTTCTATTTCTTTTAATGTTTAAAAAGTATTTAGTGCTGGCAAGCAAGAAAGACAAGGCAGGCATGAATATAATAACTCATCTTCTTCAGTTTAAGAAAAACCCTTTAGTTAATGCTATGGCAGATATTGGCTTTGACATAGGTCTTGTTGAAGAAGAGATAATACAAACTGAAAATCTTGATATGCAGAAAATAATCAAATACGACTTCATAATATTTGCTTCAAAGCACCAGTCTGAAAAAAGCAAGAAAACTCTATCTGTTCATGCTCCTGGAAACTGGAGAAGCTCTCAATATGGTGGAGAGGCGCGAAAAGCCTGTTCCTCTTCAGCTCTTTTCTCAAAATTTATCTTTCAAAAATTGAACGAAACCGCAAAAAAATTCTCTCTTTCTGAATATGACATCACAATGGAGGCCACTCACCACGGTCCTTTGATAAACAAACCCTGCTTATTTATTGAGATAGGCTCGACAGAATCAGAATGGTCGGACAAAAGAGCGGCTTTTGTCATAGCAAAAACAATTTCAGAAGCTGTTTCCAGCTTCAAAGAAGATTCTTACAAAGAGATAGCTGTGGCAATTGGAGGTCCTCATTACTGCCCTAACTTTAACAAGATTCAATTAAGCTCGAACATTGCAATTTCTCATGTGATAGCAAACTATTCGGCGCCAATAACGGAAGAAATAATTCAAGAGGCAATTTCAAAAACATTTGAAGAAGTTGATTTTGCTGTTTTGGATTGGAAGGGGCTTGGCCAGGCAGAGCAAAGAGATGAGCTGATTAAGGTTCTTGATTCAAATTACATTGCCTGGAAGAAGACATCAGACATTGTCAAGGAAGATTGAATGGTCTTGCACCTCAATTAAATTAATAAACTATTTTTTTATTTGTCTTTCATGACTGATCAATTTACTCCAAATTATAGGGCTATATTATTTAATAATTCAGGTGGATTTGTAAAGTATAGAAATTCTTGTGAAGGTCTATAATTGACATTTTTGCGTTTGAGGGCATAACAAATAGCGGTTTTGCTGGATCTTTTACTTACAGAAAATATTCTGCCCAGATGCTAAATGAAACATGGTCTAAAATAGAATCAGCTTCTTTTGAGGATTCTCATAAAAGAAGGGAGATTGATGCTGATAAGTTAGTAGAGATAATAACAGAAAATCTGAAGCCTTCTAAACCCTTATAAATAATTGTTTCTTTTGATGTGTATGAAAAAACCAAATAAAAGATTTTCAAGTTTCTATTTTAAGAGACACTAATGCCAAAATGAAAAGAGAAATAAAAAACTTCAATAAATTTGACTTGAAACTGATAAAGGAGATTCAGAATTCATTTGAAAAAATGCATTCTTCCATTTCTCTGCTTTACAATCTGGCTATCCATGACGAAAAAACAGGTCTTTACAATAACAGGTTTTACGAGAATCAGCTTGATTTTGAAATAGAAAAAACTCAGAGAAAAAAAAGGAATCTGTCTTTGATTATGACTGATATTGATTTCTTTAAAAAAATAAATGATGAATATGGTCATATCAAAGGGGATGAAATACTTGCTAAACTTGCAAAAGTAATAAACAGCCAGATAAGAAAATATGACATTGCTTCCAGATTTGGAGGAGAAGAATTTGCAATTATACTTCCAGAAACAACTTCTGAAAAAGCAAAGATTCTGGCAAGAAGGCTTCAAAAAGCTGTTGAAAAAGATTCTTTTCTTAAAAAATACAAATTGACCTTGAGCATAGGCATAACTCAATTCAAAAGCAAAGATTCTAAGAAATCTTTCAAAATAAGGGCGGACAAAGCTCTTTATCAGGCCAAAAAATCAGGAAGAAATAAATTTGTTGTTATTTGATTAATTTATATCTCTCAACATCTTTAATCTCTTTTGCAAGATATTCAAGAAATTCATAATCTCCTGAACTTAATAATGGCTTAATCAATCTTTCAGAATCTTGATAGCATAGAGTGTTGATAATTATCTTTTTTCCGTCAGATATTCTTTCAAGGTATTTTGCCCCTAATTGATGTATTGCCCAATTTAAATCTTCAGAATAGAATTTCTCTCTGATATTATTAAAATGATAAAATCTTTTTATTAAAGAAGTGTTTTTTTTCTCGCCAAAAATATTTTGAAGCTGATTTTCTAAATTCTCGACAATTGCAAAATCAACGAACCTGACAATTTCTCCTAAAGGCACTAAAATCAAATCAGCCCCCATTAATTCTAATTTAGTCATAATAATTGGGAGAATTGGCTGTTTTTTAATATTATTACACTAGATTACATCCAAACAACAAGAATTACAGCCATTATAACAACCCTTACAAGGTCATAAGATGCGTTTAGGAAAAACAGTTTTGAACTTTTGCTTTCCCATAAAATTCCGCTGACAGTTGTCACAAGAAAAAATCCAAGCCACACAAAAACTCCCCATAAAATTCCGCTTACAATATCAATTGTTCCGGTCGATTTCAAGAGAACAGCAAGGACAAAGGTTGTTATTAAAGACGTGATAAAAGAAATAAACATCATTCCAGCCATGCCTTTTTTCTTTGAAGCTTCAATATCTTTCGAGGTGAATTTCATGGCTTTCATCCATGTTTTTCCGAATATAGGACCATACCACAAAAATCCAATGAAGAAGTTAACAACAGCCACAACAATCACAGCCAGCCAGTTTAAATCAAAGCTTAACATTTTAATTATAGTTTATTGGGATTTAAAAATGTTTTTGAACATGACATTGTTAATGATTTTCTGAGGCAAACAATAAGATTTTTAATTCCATTTTTTGGGAAATTTTCCAGCATAAACAAGTTCACTAACTTTTTTTTTATCATTTGGTTTTTCAGATTGCTGCATTCCCTCTGGAATGCTTCCTTCAATTTCACCCTGTGCTCCAACAGCAATTATGCAATCAATAAAATAATCTTCAGGAATTTCCAGTTCTTTTCTTGTTTTTTCAACGTCAAATCCTGCCATTCCATGCGCAACTAAATTTCTCATTTTTGCCTCTAAAAATAATGACATCATGGCGCTTCCCGCTCCTAAGCTGTGATTTCTATCATAATTTCCATCCTCAAAATTTTTTCTCGACAATAATACAATCAAGTAAGCGGCACTTTTACACCAAATTTTATTAAAATCAATTAATAAACTAAAAAATAAATTCCATTCTTCTGTTCCATTTCTTGCATAAAGAAATCTCCAGGGCTGTCCGTTGTTTGAAGAAGGACTCCATCTTGCCGCTTCAAATAAACTCATAAGTTCTTTTTCAGACATGTCTGGGTTTAAAGACCTCGGACTCCATCTATCAAGAAATATTTTATCAACAGGATGTTCTGCTTTTCTTTCGTTTTTAACTTCATACGGCTTCATTTTAGTTTAAATGGTAAATGGTTTATATAGTCATGTTATACTAAGAAAACGCCTACTCCAGGAGTCGAACCTGGGCGCCCCGAAGGGCGTGGATCTTTGCAATTTTTATCACCCTGAGGCAATCTCAAAGGAGATGTCACAAAAAGACTTTTGGGTTCTTTATCACTCTTGAGGCTCTCTCAAAGGAGATGTCATAAGAAGAACCTTGGTTCTTTTTATTTAGCAATCCACTGCAATACCGTTATGCGAAGTAGGCACAATCAGTTTATAGAATAAGATTATGCCTTTTAAGGTTTTTCATATGTTTTTTCAATTTTAACCATGCAGAAATCACCATATTTTCAGACCATAAATATTTATAAGCAAAAAAATATTTGTTTGCAAATGATTGAAGCACCATTTAGAAGGATAAAAAATGGCTTTGAGAATACGCTTATTGAAGATGTATACCTGAATCATAATAGAAGAGTTGGTTTATTCAGGGTCGATAAAGAGGTTATAGGGGCAGTATGGCATTCTAGCGTTGAAGATTATTTTAATGTTAATAAAGCAGGCACGCCAATTCCAGAAGTTGTAAAAAATATTTCTGGGCTGGCGAATGTCCAAATATATTCTTTTGCATTGGACGGGTTAGTTTCTGGAGTTTATAATGGGAAGGTTGATTTGTGGGGAAAAAGTGGCAAAGAACTAAAAGTTTGTTTAGCGGAAGATCTCTCAAAACCACAAGTGGGGGATATGGTCAGGCTTTTTGTAACACCTCTTGATAATAAACTTCTTTCTTCAGGGGCATTTGCTTTTTATCTAAGAAATTATTCTTTAGAAAACGAAACCTCTGGTTTAAACTCAGAAAATCCGCAGTTTCAGGAAGAGTTGACTAGAACAAAATACCCTGGTTTAGATGACACATTAATTTATCATGATAAAGAGGATACAATCAGAAATTCAACAAAAAGAGTCATCCAAATGGTTCGCGAAACAAAGGGAAAATATCCAAAAAGATTCAAGCAACCTGTTTTTACATTTGATCACAATACAATTTCTAAAGATGTTGAAGATGCTGCCTATGAAGAATTGATAAATATGGCTTATATAAAAAATCCTCCTTTTGACTCGAGAAATTATGGAATGAGAATGGTTTCTGTGAAGAATGTTGCACCTTTAAGGTTTTTAACACAAAGGGGAGGTTCTGTTGAAGAAATTTTTATTCCGGAAGGAGAAAATAAATTTAGGGTTTTGGGAAGGACTCTTAAAGGGAAAGAGGAAATACAAAGAGTAAACAGATTGCTCAGCACCCCTCGACAGATTGTGCCTGATAATAAACTTGACAAATTCTTTTATATGTGCAAAGAGGCAAGAGAAGGTAGAACACCTTCCGAAGAAATAACTAGGATGTTAAATTAACACTCTATCTACATAAAACAAAAAAAGATAGAATTAAAAATTAATAAAAAAGCAAAAATTGCTTATTTTCTAGCCATTGAAAATACGTTCTTCAATGCTACAATTATTGTTGCTGGGACAAACACTATCAAAAGCGCAGATAGTATATTTTCAAGGAAACTTATAGCGCCGACAGCCTGCTGCCCAAATGCAGCTGCTATTATAAGAACTGCTCCAGACATCAAGAATGGCTGCACTTCTTCGTCTCCAATGTTAAGCAGACCAACTAAAAGACCTATGATGACTAATATTATCATCAGTGTTGAGGTCATGACTCCCGCCAGTCCAAAAACAACTGCAAGAATGACGCCAATCAAAAAGGCCCAGCTTCCCCACATATTAGATTGTTTCTTTGCCATATCAACCTCCTTTCACTTCTCCAATATATATTTCGCGATTTATATATCTTTTGCATACTCTTTGCATAATATTCATTAGAAAGATTTAATAAAACATGCAGATTATTTAACATGATTGATTAAAATGCATCACAAACTAGGCAACATCCCAACCTCTCAGAAAATATCATCAATAAAGAAGCTCGGCTTTACAGTTTTTTTCTCAGGAATTGCGCTCTCATTCGTGACTGCAATCTGGTCACTCTACATTAAAAGCTATTTTAATAATGATGCAGTTGTAGGATTGATAAGCTCTATATTCATAGTTTTGTCTTTCATCTCTTTTTTTGTCATAATCCCAATTGTAGAATCTTCCAACAAATACAAATTATTTATCCTATCTTCTTTTTTCGTTGTTATTGGATATATTGCATTTTTCTTTATCAAGGATGTTTACTTGTTTTTGCTAACAGCTTCTCTTCTGGCAATTTTCTCAACCATAAGAGTTTCCTCTTTTGGCCTTCTTGTAAAGAGCAATTCTTTCAGAAACAATCTTTCTAAGAACGAAGGATTGATTTATACAATTGCCAACATATCCTTTGTTATAGGCCCCATAATAGTAAGCCTCTTGCTTTCTTTCCTGGGAATAAAATCTATATTCTTAATTTCCTCTGCGATCCTTCTATTTTCAATTCTTTTGTTTAAGCTTTCCAAAATAGACATGGGATCTCAAAAGAAAAAACTGGATAAAAATTTATTAAAAAATTTTACGGATTTCTTTAAGGATAAAAATAGGGTAAAAGCATATACTATCAGAGCAGGAGTCACTTTTTGGTGGTCTTTGATATACATCTACACCCCTCTTATGATAATCAAAGAGCTTGATGTATTCTGGGTTGGAATATTTCTGGGAATTGTAAACGTTCCTTTAATTATTTTAGAATATCCTTTTGGAAAAATCGCCGGTAAAAAAGGCTATAAAAAATTGTTCTTTATTGGATTTTTAATTCCCTCTGTGATTGCTTTGCTGTGCTTTTTGTTTTCATACAGCTTAATTCTTGTTCTCATACTCCTCGTTATAGCTAGTATTGGGCTTGCAATGCTTGAGGCAAATTCAGAGTCTTTTTTCTTTGATTTGATGAAAGGAAAAGAAGACCAAAGATATTATCCTCCTTACAACACTTCTGTAGATTTAGGAAGCATTACTGGAAGACTGATACCTTCTTTAATATTATTGCTCCTTCCATTTAACTACATATTCTTGGCCTTTGGATTGGGCATGGCTATTTTGGCATTCCTCTCACTAACTACTAAAAAAATCATCGAAGAAAAACGAAAAGGCTGATTTATTTCAAACTTCTTTGTCTAGAACTTCAGATTTCTTTTTCATAAACTTGCTTATGAAAAAAGCTAGAACTATAAAAAATAATATTCCCGCTCCAGCTATGATAACGTACATTATTATTTTGCCGTCTACTGGAATTTTGCTGTTTTGGCTTTGATCATCCTGATTAGTAAAATTTGAGCTCTGGTTTTCTGAGCCAGTTAGATTTACATTAGTGTTATTATTAGAGTTGTTTAGTGAAGAATTTGCTCCTGAACTTTGGTTGTTTGTTGCATTCAATATTGTGCCATTTTTTGCTGCATCTTCAATTTCAATTATATTCAGGGAGCTGTTTGAGCATTTGCTGACTTTTATTGCTGCATTGTTGTCAGAAGCTGAATAAAGCTCAAGCAAATAATTTTTTCCATTGAAGCTTATTATTTCTCTGGGATTGCTGCTGCTTATCAAGCTTATTTTTTTCTTTCCAAGCATTATATCAGCTGTGCCGCTTCCAGGATAAATTCCTTCAGATTTTTCCAGAGCAACCTGGAGGCTTCCTATAACTCCTCTTTCTTTTTCCTCAAGAAAGCCGGAACTGCTTTCAATTTTTATGCTTGCTTCAGTTTCAGTGGAGTTTGAAAGGCTGATAGTGTAGCTTGTGCCATCAGTGAAATTTGCCCTGATTGTCCCGTTTGCCAAAGTTAAAGTTAGTGCGTCAACAAATACATCTGCTGCATATCTGTTCAAAACACTTGTTTCATCAGAGTAGGCTATCCCTAAAATCAATCCTCCGGCATTCTTTGTTCTCCATAAATCTATTTCTCTTATATCTGTGACAAGCTTGCTGTTATCAGAGCATAAATAAGATGAAGAGGCAAAGCTCATTGAAAAGATAAAAATTGCCAATAACAAACCAACCCCTTTTTCCATGATTTGTTATGTCATTCAGGGTATATAATATTTTTGAAAATAAAAATAGCGGGGCAGTGTTTCTTTCAATGGAGCCATTTAAACTGCATGTTTTTTAAAAATGTATTAATTTAGGATAAATTTTTTTGAACCAGCTCACTTAATCCGTCCCTTAATTTTGTAATTCTTTCTTTTTCTTCAGGATTAACTATTCTATCTTTTTTTGCTGGTCTTAAACTAAAGGATAAATAAGGTTTTCCTGTTCCCTCTGTTTTCATAAACAGCTGATTTCCTTTTGCTCTTGAGACCTCTGCTCTATGATTTCCATCTTGCCCAATTCCAAGACTTAGATTTATTGGCATTCCGCCCATTTCAACCATAAAGCCGTCATGGGATTTTAATTCTCCTGCTGATATTCTTGTTAAAGCGCTGATTTGTTCGAGAGTTAGTGTTCCATCTTTCATTGATTTATTTACATCCAATCCTGCCCAATCTTGAGCCAAAGCTGTTAATTCATGAGATGAACCAACATTTACAAGCCCTCTTTCTCTTTCTAATGTTTTTGCTAACTCTTCTTCCGGCTTGTCTCCAACATAAGCTGCCGATAAATCTAAAATATATTTGTTATCAATTTTTTCAACTTCAACGCTTGTTTTAAAAAAAGCAGTTCCCATGCCATCATAATCAAAGTGTTTGCTGTATTTCCCCCCGGACTTTAATACTCCTTGAACTATTCCTCCTACTACTTCACCTTTTACACAATTCATTAATTCATCTAATGAGATTAATTGACCTTCTGGAGAATTTCTAAAAACAGAGGGGTCATCCACCCCAGAATTTGGATGTTTTGATGCCCACATATCTGAATAAAGTCTATCTCGAGTTGCAGTAGATGAACTTGTGAATCCCATGTCATACATAATTAAAGCTGCTGCAACATTTTCTAATTTTTCAAAAATGATGCCTCTTTCATGCTGAGTTTTTTCAGAAGAGATTATTCTGGACAGCCCGGAAGAATTTCTAACTTCTTCTGGAATTTGCATTGTTGCATAGTAATCAAGCATTTCATTAATTGCGGTTTCTTGATCAATTTTTTTGCCACCTATTGTAAATTTATTTCCATTATAGGCTATATCTAAAAATTTTCCAGACACTTCAAGCAATTCTCTTAATGGAACTGCAGTTTTTCCAACTTCAACCCCGCAAAAGTTTGCAGTATCTGTATTGAGGGTTGAAATTGTCATCCACCCTTTGCTAGAATGACGTCCTGGTTTTTCTCCACTATCTCCAATTGGATAGACTAATGACCCTCTTTCATAGTTTCGCCCAAAGTCACGTCCTTTCATCATAACTAAGGGATTTTCTAAATCAATCGGACATTTGCTTCCGTCAAATTTTTTTATATAATTCATGCTTTTGACAGAAAATTAAGGTTAATAAATCCTTCTATTTGTTACTATTTGATAGTTAAGAAAATAAACATAGCGGGGGTGGGATTTGAACCACACGACCTCAGGGTTATGGGCCCTGCGAGCACTCCAGGTTGAGCTCTGAAAAATTCATACGAACTTAAACAGATCTGCTCCACCCCGCTATAGTTAATACATTCAATATTCTCTTTTAAACATTTCTATTAGAATTAACCCAATTTTCATATACATTTCTGAATTTATCAAAATCTTCTTTTTTTATAATTGGTTTATTCTTATCAAAGAAAATAACTATTTTTTTAATATCTTTTAAAGAGCGAGCCTGCATTCTGTAACAAATTTTCCTTCTTTTTATAAGATCCTTAACTCTTTTTACTTCAAATATCGGACAATCTAATTCTAATGTTTTTTTTATTTTCTCAAGTATTTCTTTATTAGTATTAAACAACAAAAACTGTGGTCTTATTCTCCCATCAGGATATCTAACAAAATTAAATGTTCCTTCACCATCAGTAAATCCAACTATGTAACCTGGATCTAATTTTTCTTCCATATCAATAGCAAGAATCACTAAATATTAAACCTTTTTGTATATTATTTAGAATAAAATATGCACTTAAGAACTCGATTTCTTTTCAATAGTTTAGCAAGAAATCCGCATAGTTTAATGTGCGGATGAATTGCGTTACATA
>JBBSXA010000023.1:0-2786 GCA_038045985.1 Nanobdellota archaeon | reverse complement strand
GCGTCGCCGCAGACGTAACTATTTATTTTAATGTAGGGATTATTTAAAAAATTTTCCATAGATCCATAGCTAATAAAATCAGTAGTAATATTTTCTCCTTTAATCATAAATGCATTTATAGTATTAGGTGTAACATAATTAGACACATCTACAATTGCGTCTTCGTTGCAGGGAAGAGTAGTTATAAATTGAGAATTTGCACCATTCCAGTCATTTGTTTGTAAATTGCCATAATCGTTTATTTTGAATAATTGCGGGCAATAACCATTAGAACCTCCAAAAGTTTTTGTAAGATGTAGTTCTTCTATATCAGAATTCGTTCCTGTAAGATTAAATTTAAGGTAAGATCTTGTTTCTATAAATGCTGATAAAATTTCTACAGAAAGAGAATCAGAACCTGTATCTACATAAAAACCTCCACCAGAAATTTTTGAAATAGATCCATCATGAACGGGTTGAACTTCATAAGGGCTAGGTATTTCCGCCATATAGATATCCCAGTTTCCATTTTCATAATCCTGCCAAACAACTTTATCTTCATACACTCTTGGACGGCTCTGGGCATATGAATCCTTCGTTATTGGGATAGTGGTGTTTTTTGAAATATCATATATGTAAATATCAGAATTCCAATTAGTATAATTTACCCAAGCTATTTTATCATCCCAAATTTCATAGTCCCTAATATTAAGGTCATTGATCGAATAGTTATATGCGCTATAAAATTTGTAAACTGTTTGGTCATTTATATTATAAACAAGAGACATTAATTCAGAAGTCAAGTAGTCTCTCTCCATAAAGAAAACCCAATCATCTCCAATAACAGGAGGGAATGCTTGAAAATACCATGAACTAATCTTGGAACAATTATTAAGCCCTCCATCTCCTATTTTAGTAATATATTTGAAGGTTAAGTTATATAGACTCACATAACAGCTTCCATCAGACCAGCCTGCAAAATATTTTCCAACATCACCAAAGCCAGAGGTGAGATTATGCATGAGTACTGTTTGACCAGAAGAAAGATCATATGAATACATTTTTAGTGGATCATCAGGAAAACCAGGAGGCAGAGGACGTCTGCCAAAAATTATTTTGTTGCCAAATATTCTTGGATTATAATATCCCGAGGAGCCAGTACTACTTGTTATATAACTTTTTACCCCATTATTGATATTATAGGTTATTACATTGTCATAATAAAAACCTATATGTCCCGGAGGATATACTTCAATAGTAACCAAAAGATTTCCAAATAAATCAATAGGGATGTCATAATCACTAGGAGAGGAAAGAGATATCAAAGTACTTGTCTGTTGGGAGGTTATATTAAACATTTTAATGCTATACGCACTACTCCCTGCAAACCTTTCCATCCAAACAATAGTGTTTCCAAAAATTTGAGGTTCTGTCTGATCAGGAGTTCCAGTAGCTATTGGGATCTTAGTATAACTTTGTGAAGATTTTAATACTTTCACATCACAAACCCCTTCCTCATCCACAAGTTTATCACAGTCATTATCTTTCCCGTCGCATATTTCTGCTGTTGGAGCACAGGCAGGAACTTTCGCAGTAGAGCTTTTTGCCATATCAACAGCACTCTTCTGCACCACATTTTTCACAGCATTACCCATGTTTACAAAATTAGAAATAAAAAGCAATTCAATAACAACAATCACTAAAAGAATCAAGCTGAAAACATTGAATATCTTAGCTCTTCTCTCCCTCTTTTTCATGAATTAACATAGAATTAAAACTTTAAAAACCCTTTTCTTTACATTGAATTACCTATTTAGCTCTCAATAGTGTATGTACGTCTACACAGAAAAATTTATAAATAAGTAGACGTATATAGTTCTATGGCATATACTGAGATTAAGGCAAGAAATGACAAGAAGTATTTTTATAGAGTTTTATCAGTAAGGAATGGAAAGAAAATTTCAAAAAAAAGGAAGTATTTGGGGGTAAATCTGTCAAAAAATGAACTGTTAAAAAAAGAAAAAAGAGCTGATGAAAATCTTGGAATAAACAGCAAAAAAAACAATGAACTGGAAAAAATAAAGCAAAAAATAATCGAAATCCTGAAAAAGAATAAAATCAAGAAGGCAGGCATTTTCGGAAGCTATGCTAGGGATGAGCAAAAAAATGACAGTGATATTGATGTTTTAATCCAGCCGACAAAAGAAATGAGTCTGCTAGACCTTTCTGGATTGAAAATTGAGCTGGAAGAAGCTTTAAATAGAAAAGTAGATCTTGTCAGCTACAATTATATTCATCCTTATCTAAAAAAGAAAATTTTGAATAATGAAATAAGAATAATATGAAAATAAACCTTTTGGAAAGTTTTCCAAAATGCGAACCGCGAGAACTTTGCCAATATTAAACCTTTTAAAAAAAGATTTCCAAAAATTAAATAAAACTATGTTTCCAAACCAGAATTTTTAAAATGAAAAGAGATATAACTTTATTTATTGATGACATTTTAGAAAGTATAAAAGATATTGAAGCCTTTACTGTAAAAATAAGCAAAGATGATTTTTTTAAAAATAAAGAGAAACAAAGTGCAGTGGTAAGGCAGATAGAAATCATAGGAGAAGCTGTTAAAAATATACCTGACTTTTTTAGAGAGAAATATTCAAATATCCCTTGGAGCAAAATAGCTGGAATGAGGGACATAATAATTCATGGATATTTCAGGGTTGATTTGGACGCCGTCTGGAAAGTAATTAAAAAAGACCTTCCAACACTGAAGAAACAAATCCTGCAGGTTAAAAAAGATTCTTAAA
>JBBSXA010000022.1:0-13862 GCA_038045985.1 Nanobdellota archaeon | reverse complement strand
GGAAATTACAGCCAGGAATATTCTAGATTTAAGGCAGAGCTTGCCCCTGAATTAACGAGATATGAAAGGCTTTGCAGAGGATTTGGAAGTGCTGTTAAGATTAATGCTTCTAAAAAAGACCAGGAAGAGATTTCAAAGCAGCTTAATATTGCACACTTAGATGTTGAGCCGTGGCAGGCATTGTCTTTTGCTATTGTCAGTTTTTTTAGTGTTTTTTTAATAGGGATTTTAGGATCTGTCGCTATTATGATGATTAAAGGAGGAAGCAGCATATCTGCAATGCTTGGAAACTTTCCGATTTTATTTTTTATTTTAATATCTGTTTTCAGCTTATTCTTGTTTTATTTTGTCAGAGCTTACCCTCAGAGATTGGCAAATAAATGGAGGCTTAAGGCTTCTTCACAAATGGTGCCGGCAATTCTTTATGTTGTTGTTTATATGAGGCATACTCCTAATCTGGAAAAAGCTATTGCATTTGCTGCAGAACACCTTCAAGAGCCTTTGGCTTTGGATTTCAAGAAAGTTTTTTATGATGTTGAAGTTGGAAAATTTTCAACCATAAAAGAAAGCCTTGATAATTATCTTGAGATATGGAGAGGCTACTCGTCTGAATTTATTGAGTCTTTTCACCTTATAGAGAGCAGTTTGTTTGAGCCGGATGATGCAAGGAGAATTGCTACTCTGGAGAAAGCCCTTCAGGCAGCTCTTGACGGCGTTTACGACAAGATGCTTAAATTTACTCATGAAGTGAGAAGCCCCCTCACTAATGTTTATATGCTTGGAGTTGTCCTTCCAACTTTAGGGCTAGCGCTTTTGCCTTTGGCATCTGCAATGTTAGGAGGATTATTTTTATGGTATCATGTTTTTCTTCTTTTCAATTTAGTTATTCCTTTTTTAGTTTTTTATCTTACTGATAAGGTTATGTTTATGAGGCCGGGAGGTCATGGTCAGACAGATTTGCTGGAAAAAAACCCCCTTTATGGAGAATACAAAAGCAGAAAACATTATGCCGGCGCTTTTTTTATTTGCCTTCCTTTCTTTTTGCTGGCGCTTTTGCCTTTGATTTTTCAATATACTCCTTTTCCTGAACTTTTTAATTTGCCAAAAGATTTTACTTTTTCGGAGCTTGGATTTGGGTTTTTAGGCGAGGAAAAGTTTTTTGGATTTACTGATGATGGCAAAGGTCCTTTTGGAATTGGCGCATTAATTCTTGGAATGTTTTTCCCCTTAGGCGCTGCAATGTTTTTTTCTATGGCTTATGGGAGTAAAACAAGAAATCTTATTATTGAGAGAGATAAAACGAAAGAGCTTGAAGAAGAATTTAATAATTCCTTGTTTCAGCTAGGGAACAGAATAGGCAATGGGGTTCCTTCAGAACTTGTATTTGGAAAAGTTGCGCAGTCTTCTAAAGGCTTGATGACTGAGGATTTTTTTGCAAGAGTGAATTACAACATAAGGCAGCTAGGAATGGATACAGAGAAAGCTGTTTTTGACAGAAGAAGAGGGGCTTTGGTTTATTATCCTTCTGATATTATCGCAACTAGCATGAGGATTCTTGTAGAATCTGCCAAGAAAGGATTTAAGATTGCTGCCACAAGTTTAATCAGCATTTCAGAATATGTCAAAAATATGGAGAAGATAACTCAGAGGCTAAAAGATATGCTTGCAGAAGTTATCTCAGACATGAAAAGCAATATGACTTTTCTAGCACCATTACTCTCAGGAGTTGTCATTGGGCTTGCTGCGATGATATCTGCCATTTTAGGAAGATTAAACCTTGGAAATTTGTCTGGACAGGATTTAGGAGGGTTTGGGGGCAATTTGAGCCAGTTTTTCGGGCCTAATGGAATTTTTTCCTTTTCAGAAATGATACCCCCTTACTTTCTGCAGATTTCAGTAGGTCTTTATTTAATCCAGATTATTTTTATTTTAACCAAAACTTTGGTGACAATTGACTCTGGAGAGGACAAGCTAGAGACGACAAACAAGACAGGCAAGAATCTTAGTGTTGGAATTATCCTTTATTTTGTCACAGCGCTTTTATCCACACTGGCTTTGTTCATATTGACAGTAATAGTTCTTGGGGGAATTTTTAGTTAAATGAACCTTTTCAAAAGGTTCCCAAACCAGAATTTAGCCATAAACTTTATTAAAGATAATTTGTTTTAGGTTTTATGGAAAAGAGAGGGATCATCTCAGATTACTTGCCTTGGATAATTATTGCAGTTGCGGTTTTGGCAATAGTAATGATCTCTATTTTTTTGCTTAAGAATCAAGGAATTAATTTGCTTGATAAAATAAAAGGTTTATTGAGAGGATAGCAAATGAGCGAGTTAACAATTGGCCAGCTTATAAAAATTATTCTTGGGATTTTGGTAGCTGTTGCTGTCATACTAGGAGTTTATCTTGCCTTTAAGAGTTATATCTTGGATTTTTTTAAAGGGCTTCCAGGAGGAAATGAGAGCAATATCAATTTTATTCTGGGGATATTAAAATGAAAAAAAATGGCTTTCTTCTGGCAGAAAATGTTCTTAAGATGGTTATTGCCTTGATATGCATTGGATTTCTTATTTACCTTCTTTTTTCTTTGTATTATGGAAATCAGAAAGCCAAACAGTTAGAGCAGGCTAAAGCTTCTCTGGATATTATTGTGAAAGCGATTAATAGCGGGGATTCTAGCGCCCTGATTTACAATCCTTCTAATTGGTTTATAGAATCCTGGCCTTATGAGGGAACTATGCCTAAAAGCTGTTCTAGCTTTGGATGGGAAAACTGCATATGTGTATGCGGCACTACATCTTCAATTAACCAAAGGGCTGCTGATAAGTGCGACGATTCTGGAGTTTGCATGAATCAGGAAAAGGAGATAATAGTCATGGGAGTTGGAGGAAAGCAAAGCCCTATAAGAATTGATGATACTCCTGTTACTGTTAATATTGATAATAAAGAGAGAATTATAATAAAAGAAAATGGAAATTGACGAGCTTATAAGATATTTAATATGGGTTGTGTTTTTTGCAGCAGCGCTTATGGGAATTTATTTAATGCTGAAAAAACTTGGAGTGATATAACGTTTAATAATAAAACAAATTGGGTGATATAGATGTTTAATAATAAAAAGGCAGAGATGACAACGCAGCAGATTGTAATGCTGATTATCCTGCTTGTCAGCTTTATAGTGATAATAATTTTTATTTTCTTTTTGCAGCCTGGAGAGCTCACTAATAAAGAGATATGCCATAATTCTGTTGTGCTTCAGGACAAAAGTGTCGGATTTTCAGGAGGAGTTGACTGCAAAACAAGTTATTTTTGCGTGTCTGGCGGAGATAATTGTGAGGAAGGGAGCCAGAAGGTTAAAGTAAACGAAGAGAAAAAAGAAGAAATTTTTAAGGCAATGGCTGACAGCATGTCTGACTGCTGGTGGATGTTTGGAGAAGGCAAGATTGACTACACAAGCAGCAAAGATCTTGAATGCGCTGTTTGTTCAATAATATCTTTTGACAAGAAAGTGCAGGAAAAGTATCCAGAGCTTTCTTACAGCGAGTTTTATAATTATTTAGAGAAAACTAAGAAAACAGGAACTGAAACTTATTTACGTTATTTGTATGGAGTTTTTAATGTTGATGATTTGGATTTCTCTAGCGGTTTTAATAAAACTGATTTAAATGAGAATATCAATACAATGGAGAAATATTCTATCATTACCGGGTATGATGATGACTGGCCTCTAATAGGAGGAGGGGATGATATAATGAAAGTTGTTTTTATTAATACAAGGGAAACCTCAAAAACAGAGTGTGATGAATTTATAACAAGGGCATAAACCTTTTAGAAAAAGGTTTCCAAAATGAACCTTTAGAAAAGGTTCCCAAATAAGAACTTAAAAAATGAACTGCGAGAACTTTGCTAATGAACCTTTTAGGAAAGTGTTTCCAAAATAAAATGATGCTATGCTTTCAAACCAGAGCTTTGAAATAAATAATATGATAAATATAAATAAAAAAAACGGCGAAAGCCTTCTTACAGAGAATATTATTTTTGTAATCTTAAATATTGTTTTCCTTGTTATTCTTGTTGTTTTTCTTTATATTAAAATGGACAGCCCTGCTGTTTTTGAAGAGAAATATGCTAAAGAGCTGGCTTTGATGATTGATGCAGCAAAACCAGGCATGCTTATTTATTTTGATATTGATGAAAGCAATGGTGATGAAGCTTGGTTTAAATATCATTTTTCAGAGGCTGTCAAGATTCAGGATAACTTGATTACAGTCAAGCTAAGGGAAAAAGGAGGGTATTCCTATTCTTTCTTTTCAAAGAATGCAGTTTCAGAAGTGGATTCTAAAGGGAGAGTAGCTATTTTAGTGAGATGATGTTCTTTCCAGAATCAAGAAAAGAAAAGAATACAAAATCTTTTCATCCTTCGCTTTTGTTAAAATCGAGAAAAGGAGACAAAGTTATTTCTGTTTACTGGTTTTTTATTCTTTTTTTAGTTGCTGCAGCAATTGTTTATATGGTTTTTTTGTTTTACGGAAAGCCTTATGATGTGAGAGAAGTTGAAGCAAATCTTCTTGCGAACAAAATTTCTGATTGCCTTGCTTATGGAGGAATGATTAATGAGCAAGTTTTGACTGAAGAATATAGAATGAATTTTGAAGAGAATTGCGGTTTGGATTTTAGAACTGAAGATTCTTACGGTTGGAATAATGACCAGATTTATTTTATAGTTTCTATTTATGATTTCAAGAGTGAAGAGCTTAAATACAGTTTTTCAAGCCAAAGATTTAATTGGATTGACTCTTGTGGTTCTAAAAAAGATAACAACCCTTTTTGTGTCCGCAAAGAGCTTTATGTATTAGACGGAAACGGAAATAATTATCTAATTGATATTTTTACTGCTGTGAGGAAAACAGAGAAAAATGTTAACTAAAAAAGCACAGACAAGCGAGACTTTAACTTGGATAGTCGCGACTATAGCAATTGTTATTATTCTTTATATTTCAATTTTAGTTGCCAGCGCCCAGGATTCAGTTAAGAATGTCCTTAATTTAGACAAGAAAGTCACTTACAATGATTTTCGTGAAGGAGAGAAATCTCTTCATGGAGTTTTGCTTGCAAATAATGGAGAGGTTTATTATTCTATTAGAGATAAAGACAATTTAGAAGATAGCGGAGAGTTTGTTAAGAACGTTCTTGAGCAGATTTACAGGGATAAATATGAAAAGATATGGTTTGGTGTTTTTACTTTTGACAGCTTTGTGTATGAAGGAAAAGATAATAGTTATTTTGGAGATAGACCAGGAGTTAGTTCTAATGGTAGCAGAGGAGTTGTGGATGAGGAGCATTCTGTGTCAAATTCTGTTTATTTGAAGGATAATCTTTATGTTGAGCTTCTTTTGACAGGGGAGAAAGATGAAAATTAAATTTAATAAGCGTGGAGATGTGCCAGTTATGATTCTTGTACTCGGAGTTTTTTTGATTTGTGCGATTGCGCTTCTCAGCTTTTATTTTGTGAATTTCAAGGCTTTGAAGAATTTTCAAGGGTATTTGGCTGTTGAAGAAGCAAATTCTTTGGCAGAAGAGTATACTTTTTACAAAAGTATAGGGTTGAATCAAGAAATTAGTGAGAAGGCAATTGGCATTGAGAATTGTGATGAAGGCAAATGCATACAAGTTATTAGAATTGCCAGTGGAAAAGAAATAAAAGTTATTTATCCTTTGAAGTTTTGGAATAAAAACCTTTTTAAACTGGAATGATTTTAAGCAGGTATGGATAATAAAAGAGGTCAGGGCTTGAGCACTAGCACAATTATTCTTTTAGTGCTTGGATTAATAATCTTGGTTGTTTTAATATACGGGTTTTATACTGGCTGGAAGTTTCTGAAAGATTCTACTCCTGATAATAATGTGGATCAAGTGGCACAAGCTTGTCAGCAGGCATGCATTACTAAAAGCACTTATGATTTCTGCTCAAGACAGAGGCAGATAACTGTTGGAGATCAGACTCCAATATTGGGAACATGCGATGGCTTTTCAGATTCGACAAGTTCCGTCTATAAAGCAGAATATAATATAGTGACTTGTTCCGATATAACTTGTCTTGGCTGATTTTTTATTTTGATTGATTTTATTCTTAGGCTTTAATAGATAGAATTTGGAAGTTTAGTAAGATGTTTAATTCATGTTTTGCTATTAATTTAAAGTAGTGACTAATCTCGAGCGAGCTTGCGAGCGAGTGTCTTTGGTGTGAAATTATTTAAACTTAAAATTCTCTTTTAAATCATGGATTATGGTATTTCTGAAAGGCGCAATAAAGGCAAAGATAAAAGAAGAAACAGGAAGAAGCATCCTTACAGAATTGGCGGCGGGAGAAGAACAAAGGAGAAATAATTTATAAATTCATTTTTCTTTATTAAAAAATGTTTGAAGTGATTTTTCTTTTTGTTATGGGGATTATATGGGTTGGTTTTGCTAGTGTGAGCGACTTAAAGAGCAGAGAAGTTCCTAATTGGATTAGTTTTTCTTTGATTGTGTTTGCCTTGGGTTTTAGGTTTTTTTTCAGTCTTTTTTCGTATGACTTTGGTTTTTTTTGGCAAGGGCTTTTAGGGCTTGGAATATTCTTTATATTAGGTAATTTATTTTATTATGGCAGACTTTTTGCTGGAGGAGATGTCAAGCTTATGATTGCTTTAGGGCCTGTTCTGGCTTTTTCAAGTTTGTTTTACGAAAACCTTAAGATTTTTACAACGTTTTTTCTTTTGTTTTTATTTGTCGGCGCAATTTATGGAATTTTTTCAGCTGCTTTCTTAAGCATTAAGAATTTCAAAGAATTTAAGAAAGGCTTTTATAAAAAAGCCAAGGACGGCAGGAAAATTTTAGTATTTGGAATGATTTTAGGATTGCTGATTTTTTTTGCCGGATTTTTAGACAGCCTGTTGTTTTTATTTGGAATTTTGGTGTTTGTGCTTCCTTATCTTTATATTTATGCCAAGGCTGTTGATGAAAAATGTATGATTAAAGATGTTAATGTTAAAGATCTAACTGAAGGAGATTGGCTTTATCAGGATATAAAAATTGGAAAGAGAGTTATAAAAGCAAGATGGGATGGGCTCAATTCAGAAGAGATATCTTTCATAAGGAAGAAAATGAAAAATGTTAAGATAAAGCAAGGAATTCCATTTGTCCCTGTTTTCTTTGTTGCTTTTCTAATTCTAGTGTACCTCTGGAAGGGAAGCTTATGGAATGCGTTTTGGTAAAGATAAATATTTTTATAGCCTTTTGATTTAACTATGTTATGAAGCAAAAAGAAGATAAGTTAATATTTTTGGAATGTTTTGGAGATACTCCTCAGCTGAGAGTTTTTGATTTTTTTATTGGAAATTATTTTTTTGATTTCCCTATAACAGAAATTGCAAGAGGTGCTAATGTCAGCTATAACTCTCTTAAATTATTTTTGCCAAAGTTTGTTGATGCTGGAATTCTTGTGAAAACAAGAAAAATTGGGAAGTCTGATTATTACAAGTTTAATATGGAAAATGTTTTTGTAAAAAATATTATTAAGCTTAATTGGATGCTGGTTAAGAAAGATTTGTTTAAAGAAATAGAAGTTTCTGCTTAAGGTTGATTTATGGAATTCTCCTCGGCAGCCATAAATTTTTCTCAGAAATTATTTTGGGTTTTGTTTTTTTTACGGTTGTCTTTTTCACCTTAATTTCTTCTTTTGACAGGGTTTTTTGCAGGTTTATGAGTTCTTCTTCCGTTGCTTTTTTTCTTTGAGATTTTTCGGTTTCATTTTCATAAACAGGCAGAATGTTTAACACTGCATGGCTGAATAATGATGACTCAAAAAATTCTATTTTTTTTGGATTTAGCTCTTTTTTAATTATTTTTGAGATTTTTTCTGCAAAATCTTCTGTTTCTCTGCTGATTTTTTCAGCATGGTTTTTTGGAATGACAATGGCGTGACCGTGTGATATAGGGTTTATTTCAAGAACAGCTATTGAGTTTTCATCTTCTGTTATTTTATATGATGGAAGTTTGCCGTTGATTATTGAGCAAAAAATGCATTCCTGGTTCTGGAAATCCTTTACGATGTTGTTTTTTTCAAGGAATTCAATGAGCTCGTCATCATTCATTTTTTTTATCTGAGAAATTGCATGCTCTTGCTTATCTTGAGGAAAAGATTTTTTTATTTGAGAGATCAACTGGGACTTTATTTTTTCTATTTCCATTTTAAGAGTGTTTAAGAGTATTTTTATCCAAGGCCTCTTCTCATATCTTCTACTTGCGCTGACTTAACATGGGGAATTTTTGATATTGCCTGCTCTATAGGATCAAGCTCTTCTGATTCATCAATGTTAAAAGAAGAAATTAATGCTTTAAGCCCAAATGCAATTGGCCTTTCTTCAAATCCTATTCCTCTGGCTCCTTTTTCCACTAAAATTTTCTGTATTTTTATTTTTATTTTATTTAAATCAGAGTCTAGAGATTCTGGCATTATCTTCATTTTTATTAGAGCTATTCCCATGATTAATCTTAATGAAGGCGCTTTATAAAGTTTTTAGCAATCTTTATAAATTATAATCACTTAATTCAGGTATGATTGCTAATGCCTTGCCTGCTATGCTTTTGCTTATCTTAATTGGAGTTTTGTGCTTTGTATTCTGGCTTATCATGCTCATCGATTCTATAACAAGGAAATTCAAGGATGGAACAGAGAAAATAATATGGGTTTTGGTGAATATTCTTCTTGGGCTTTTGGGTTCTTTAATTTACTATTTTGTTGTCTTTAAAAATGATGGTAAGAAATCAATTAAATGGTTTTGGTGGATTTTGTTGATACTAGTATCTTTAATGATTGTAGCAGTTGCCGTTTTATTGTCGACTCCGGCAGGTTATGGGAATTAATAAAAATTTCTATTCTTTTTTTATAACAATCCTTAAAAAGAGAGTTTCTTTTTCTGTAAAATGGAAGGAAATTATGAAAAGATTCTTGATAAGATTGCTTCTGTTTCTGGGCTTGAAAGGGAGGAGATAGAAAGAAGAGTTGAAGCAAAGAGAGCCCGACTTTCAGGGCTTATAAGCTTGGAAGGGGCCGCACAAGTTGTCGCTGCTGAATTGGGGATTAATTTTGAAAAAGAGAAACTTAAAATAAATGAGCTTTTGTCTGGCATGAGAAAAGCTAATGTTACTGGAAAAGTAATAAATCTTTTTCCTGTGAGAACTTTTACAACAAGAAAAGGCGATATAGGCAAAGTTGCGAATCTTATTTTGGCTGATGATACTTCAAACATAAAGGTTGTTTTGTGGGATACCAATCATATAGACCTTGTTGAAAAAGGAGTTATTACTGAAGGCAGCGCTGTTGAAATTAAGAATGGGAGCATGAGGGATAATGAGCTTCATTTAGGCAGTTTTTCGGAGTTGAAGCCGAGCTCTGAGATTTTTGACATTGTTGTTACTGGAAGAGTTTTAAAAAACAAGAGCATCTCTGATTTTAGGGTGTCAGATGGAATTAATAACAGGGCTTTTATTGTTCAAGCTTTCGAGCCGAGATTTTTTTATGTCTGCTCTGAATGCAAGAAAAAAGTTGCTTCTGGGAGCGAGGACTTTATATGCCAGGAGCATGGAAAGGTTCCTGCAGAAAAAAGAGCTTTAATGAATTTTGTTCTTGATGATGGCAGTGATTCAATAAGGGCTGTTGCTTTCAGCGAAGCTCTGCAAAGCCTTGGATTGGATTTTGAAGATGAAGAAAATCTAATATTGCAGAAGAGTTCCCTTTTAGGGAAAGAAATGGTCTTTTCAGGCAATGTTAAGCTGAACAAATATTTCAACAATCCTGAGCTTGTCATAGACAATGTTAATGAGCTGGATCTTGATGCAGTTATTGCTGAGCTGGAAAAAGACTGATGAATAAATTTTTATAGACATTTTTCTTCTTTGATTTATGAATTTTGTTAACACTCTACCTTATATAAGCAATCCAATAGAGGAATTTTCTGATTTTAAATTTGTCAGCTGGGAAAAAGAAATTTATCCTAAATTCAAGGGAAGTGTTAAAGAAGAAGAGGCTGATTTTTTCAGTAATTTTATTATGAAAAATCATTTGAAAAGTGTAATTGATTTTGGGGTTGGAGGAGGAATAGAGTTGAGCGGGATAATTGAACACCTTAAGAAAAAGAATTACATTCTTAATAGTGTAGAAGCTAATGAGGTAGATGACGAATTTATAAGGCAAGCCCAGCAATTATTTAAGAAAAATAAACAAGAGGTTGTAATGCATAAGGCAAATTGGGTGGATTTGCCTAACGCATATCCTTCTTACACTCATGTTTTTGATTTTGGATTTTTGACTGGAAATTCTTTGACTTATATTGGAGGTGGAACAAGAGACTACACAAGAAAAGCGCAACAGAGCATTGTTAGCAAATTTGCCCAATTAATTAAGCCGGGGGCGTATTTGTTTATTGATTCTAGAAATTATGATTATATAAGAAGCTTGATGAATCTCCCTATCCAAGATGTTCTTAAAAACTTTCAGTTTGATTACACTGTTTATTATCATGGAAGCGGGAAAGATATAAATGTTTTTCCAGCATATATCAGTGATACTGTTATTGTTTTACATTATTATGACAGGAAAAGAAAAATTTGGGCTAAGCTAGATCTTTATCCTATCTATCAAAAAGATATGGTTGAAATTTTAAACAAAGATTTTACAATAGAAAAAATTTATCATGATTTCAAGGAAGGAAAAAAGGAGAAAAGCTTGTTTGTGCAGTATCTTGCCAAAAGGAAGTAAAAATGTTTAAATACCTCTTTATTATGTTTTGATTATGGAAAAACTTGTGCTTAGTGCTGTTTTAAAGAAAGAGGAGGATATGTTTGTAGCTGAATGTTCTGAAGTTGGAACAGTTAGCCAAGGAGCAAGTATTGAGGAAGCTTTGGAAAATTTGAGAGAAGCAACAGAATTGTATCTGGAAGAGTTTCCTTTGGTGGAAGATAGTAAGCCTATAGTAACTTTTTTTGAGGTGCCAAAACATGCCAAAATTCAGAAATATATCGGGGCATGAAGTAATAAAAATTATTTGCAACAAATTTGGTTTTGAAGTGAGCGGTAAGTCTGGGAGTCATGTAAGGCTGTCAAAGCAAACCCCTAATGGAAAAGTTGGCACAGTAGTTCCAGAACATAAACAATTAAAAATAGGCACGTTAAAGGGCGTGCTTAAGCTGGCTAAAATTTCTTTGGAAGAATTTGAAAAATATGTTTAAAATGCAAAAAAATTTTCTTAAGGTTTTATCATTTTTCACATTTCCCGCAGCTGTTTTTGTATTTCATTTGATAATAAGTATGTTCAATATTTATGATGTCTATCAATGGTTCGATATTCCAATGCATTTTTTAGGAGGTTTAGCTATTTCCTATACTGCAGTTTTGTTTTTTAGATTTTTTAGAGAAAAGGGATTTTTTGATACTAGGAAAGAATTATTGCTTGTTTTGTTTGTGGTTTCAATAGTATCTTTTGTTGCTGTTTTATGGGAGTTTTTTGAATTTTTTCTTAAAACTTTTTTTAATGTGATAACCCAGCCAAGCTTGAATGATACTTTGCTTGACTTGTTTATGGGGCTTTTTGGCGGGCTTATTGGAGGGATTATTTTCAGGAAGGTTTAGTTCAATTTATATTAATGATTATGTTTGCTCGTAAACTCACTCACAATTTAATATTTTTGTCTCCTTAAACCCTTAATGATAATATAAAAATAATCTTTAGTTAATATTTATTTTACAAATTTGAGCGGAGCTTTGCGGAGCGAGTGAAATTTGAGAAGCGCGGCGGAGCCGAGCTTATGATAAAACTTAAAACTTCTGATTGATTAGATAAAAAATGCTCCTTAAAACTCATCTGGCAATAACCTTGTTTTTTATTTTGCTTTTTCTGCCCAGTGTAAATAATAAGATTATTTTTGTTCTTGTTGCTATAATTGCTACTTATCTTCCAGATGTTGATTCGAGACACTCAACTATTGGGAGAAGAAAACTTGCAAGAGTTTTGCAGTGGTTTACAAAGCACAGAGGCATGATGCATAGCTTTACTTTTCTTCTTTCTATAACTGTTGTTCTGGTTTTTGTATGGCCTAAAATTGCGCTTGGGTTTTTTACAGGGTATGGTTTGCATCTATTTGCTGACAGCTTTACAAAAAATGGAATAAGGTCTTTTTATCCATCAAAGAAAGTTTCTAAGGGACCTTTAAAGACTGGGAGTTTTTTTGAGACTGGAATCTTAGTGGCTTTTGTATTTGCGGATTTGTTTTTACTTGTGATAAGAATTGGAGTTTTGTAAATATCTTTGAGATGTTTGAAAATTTAGCTGAAAGATGTTATTCTTGCAGAATATAGCTGATTATTTCTCCCTCTAGTTTTTTTCTTTTATCCCTGTATGATGCAGCAATCTCCCATTGCTGCTTTTCTATGGCTTTTTCTTTTTTTGATTCAATTTTGTAATATTCTGACATAAATTCTGCTAATTTAGGGTCAATTACACCAAGAATTTGATAAGTTAATTTTCTTCCACTTCTTATAGTTTTATCTTTTCCTATAGTATGTTGTTCTTTCTTTAATCCAAATTTATATCCAATTTTTCTATTCTCTATGTCTATTGCCACAAACTCTTCTTCTCCACTATCTTCTTTTATCCCCTTAATTATTATTCTTAATAAACTCTTTACCATTTTTTTATTATTTATAAGGATTTATGCAATATGATAAATAAATATAGATGAATTAATGTAAAAATCCTTATAAAGTCGCGGCTTTTTTCATTTTCATGGCTAAAAAATCTGAAGGTGATGAAAGCAAAAAAAATGAAGGCGAGCCTGAACTTACTGATCTTCCCGGAATAGGGTCTGCTGTTGCCGCAAAGCTTGAAAGTGCTGGTGTTTTTGACATGATGTCTCTGGCTGTAATGAGCCCTTCCACTTTAGCTGATATTGCCGGTGTTGGAAGCGCTGTGGCAAGAAAAGCGATTCAGGCTGCTAGAGATATGCTTAACTTGGGATTTACTGATGGACTTGAGTATGCCCAAAGAAGATCAAATATTTCTTATATTACTACTGGAAGCAAAAATTTTGATGCACTCTTGGGTGGAAAAGGGGTTGAGAGCAGGTCTATTACTGAGTGTTTTGGCGCTTATGGCAGCGGAAAAACTCAGCTTGGACTTACTCTTGCCGTTAAAGTGCAGCTTCCATTAGAGCAAGGCGGTGTTAATGGCAAGTGTGTTTTTATTGACACTGAAGGCACTTTTAGGCCTGCAAGAATAAAACAGATTGCAGAAGCTTTAGGGGCTAATCCTGAAAAAGTTTTGAAAAATATTTTAGTTGCTCGCGCGTTTAACTCAGATCATCAGATTTTGCTCTTGGAGAAAATTACTGAAATGATAAAAAATGGAGAACCAATTAAATTAATGATTGTTGACTCTTTGACAGCGCATTTCAGGGCTGAATTTGCTGGAAGAGGGCAGTTGGCTGACAGGCAGCAGAAGCTTAATAGATACATGCATGAGTTAATGAGACTTGCTGAAACTCATAATCTTGCAGTTTATGTCACAAATCAGGTAATGGCGAATCCGGCACAGATGTTTGGAGACCCAACAATAGCTATTGGAGGGAATATTGTGGGACATGCCTCGACATACAGACTTTATTTAAGGAGAAGCAAGAAAGATTCAAGAGTTGCCAAACTAATAGATAGCCCAAATCTCCCCGATGGCGAGTGTGTTTTTTTTGTCACTGAGTCTGGAGTTGTTGACGGTGAGGTTGATTGAAATGGCTGGAAAAAATTTTTATCATTACGGAAAATTTTATGATTT
>JBBSXA010000021.1:0-14989 GCA_038045985.1 Nanobdellota archaeon | reverse complement strand
AATCAGGACTTACGTCATGGAAACCACACACTTTAGTGTGTGGAGGATGTCATTCAATACCTTCTCTTCTGGCTTCTTCCGTAAGATCTTCCCTGGTTTCCTCCGGACGAAGAAGACCTTCTCTGGTCTCCGCTTGATGAAAAAGATCTTCCCTGGCTTCTGCCGGATGGCCTAGAATTTCCTCCTGAGCTTCTTCCGTACGGTTTCCTCTTCCCGAAAAATCTCCTTTTTTCCTGACCTTCCCTGAATGTTCTCTGCTTTTCAACATAAGTTTTTGAATTGTCAAATCTTGGGTTCAAACTTTCAATTTTTGGAAGTTCTTTTTGTTCAATATTCAAAGAGTCATCCATGTTAACTTTGTTGAAATTTTCGTAATCATAGCTTGATACTATGCTGACAGCCATTCCAGTTTTTCCAGCTCTTGCAGTTCTTCCAACTCTGTGAATATACTCTTCGCTTGTTTTTGGGATATCATAATTATAAACATGGCTCACACCTTCCACATCAATTCCTCTTGCAGCAACATCAGTGCATACAAGAATCTCTGCTTCTCGGTCATGGAAGCTTGACATTATTCTGCTTCTTTTCTTTTGCTCCAATCCTCCATGAAGCGAGTGTGAGTTTACCCCATATCGCATTAAGTTCATAGATATCAAATCAACGTTTTTTCTGGTGTTGCAGAAAACCATAATTCTTCCAGATTTTTCCTGTTTCAGAAGATGAACTAACAAAGAGAATTTTAAATGCCCTGGAACATCATAGTAATAATGCTTCAAATGGCCGGCATCAACATATTTTTCAACAGAAATTTGTTTTGGAGATATCATATACTTTTTTTCAATATAATCAGTATCATTTGAGCTTGTTGCAGAGAACAAAAGAGTCTGCCTTTTTTTAGGGCACTGCCACAAAATTTTTTCCATGTCTTTTAAGAACCCCATATCAACCATTCTGTCAGCTTCATCAAGAACGAGAATTTTTAAATCAAAGAAGTCAAAAGTTTTTCTCTGCAGATGGTCAAGTATTCTTCCAGGCGTGCCAATTATAACATCTGCATATTTAGATTCAGTAATCTGCCTTGAAATAGAAACTCCTCCATAAATCTCCTGTATGTTCAATTGTGTTTTTTCTGCGAATTCCCTCATGACTTTTGTAATTTGCTCAACAAGTTCTCGTGTTGGAGCAAGAACTAAAGCCTGAATTCCTTTTCCCGGGACGCACTTTTCAATTATTCCAGAAGCAAATGCAAGCGTTTTTCCAGATCCTGTTGAGGCGTTTCCAATAACGTCTTCTCCTTGAAGGATTATGGGAATAGTTGCTTTTTGTATTGGGGTTGGCTCTACAAATTTCATTTCTTTCAATGCGCCGAGTATTTTATCGCTCAATCCAAGTTTTTTGAATTCTTTCACGCTTTCCATTACAAAAAGTCGAGAAGTTAGTTTTTAAAGGTGTGTGTTTAGCTAAATTTTCTTCTTCAAAGAGCATACAAAAGTTTAAAACATTTTTTAACGGGAAATACCAATGGCAGATCTGTTCACAAACAAAATTATTATTCTTGAGTATCTAACGCCCGCACCATAAGTCTCGTTTTTAGTATAACGCCTATTTATTATGTTAGAATTACCAAGGTAAAAACCCTTTAAAAAATAACAACTTCATATCTGAGCACACAATATTAAAATCTAATTTTTCCTTCTTTTAATAAATCAAATAAGAACTTAACCAAGCCCTTTAAGTCTCCTTTTAATTGAGATTCTTCAAGAGATTTGTAATAAATATGCTTTTTCTTGTTAGGAATGTTTATCATAGGGTATTTGTGCCTATGGAGAATTAAATTCATAAGCAATCTTCCGACTCTGCCATTTCCATCTACAAATGGGTGTATTGTTTCAAAAGCAGAATGAAAATACGCTGCAAGAATCAATGGATGCAAAACTTTTCTATTTTTTGAATACCATGAAAGCAAAGAACCCATTTCTTTTGGCACTTCTTCTGGTTTTGGAGGTAGCCAATTCGTTCCCCTGATATAAACCTGTAATGTTCTGTATTTTCCAATCTGGCTTTCAAGTTCTGGCTTTAAAGTGCTCTGAACAACCAATTTATGAAGCTGCAAGATCAAGTCCTTTGAAATGTCCTTTTTATTTTTCAATATAAAATCAAAAGCTTTCTTATGATTAATAACTTCATTTATCTCTCTCAAAGACCTTCTTGGGGTTATGTTTTCAAATAAAAGCTGAGAAGTTTCCTGGAGAGTTAAAGTATTCCCCTCAATATTTGTAGAGTCATAAGTAAATAAAGAAACAAAAGATTCATATCTATTTTCCAGATTTGCTTTTGGCTGATTAAGATATTCTTTTTTTATTGCTTCAAGCTCTTTTTTTTCTTTCTCGTTAAGCAATGTGGAAAGCAACATTAATTCTTTGTCTGCCTGTTTCTCTTTATTAATGAGATTGCTTTTATCCAAGTCTACGCCAAGATAAACTCTTTTTTTCTCTATCTTTGGACCTTTTCTCACTGACAAAACTCTGTAAAAATATTTCTTTCCGTTTTTCTCTTTTATTTCTGTATAAACCATAGTATTCTATACGTCTACACCATTTAAATATCTTTCGTTGATGTAGACGTAAAAGAAAACGCCCGCACCAGGAATCGAACCTGGAGGCCCAAAGGGCTCCGCTTTCGAGGCGGATGCAAAACCATTATGCGATGCAGGCATAAAAAATTCACGAATTCACATTTTTTAGATGTTTCTTCTCAATCTTTATAAACCGCTTTAGCATTATTTGTAAAACAAAAAAGGTGAATATGTTAATCGAAATTTTAGCTTTCTTTCCTTTTGCAGTCCTTTTTATCCTGATGATTGGATTCAGAATTTCTGCAATGAAATCTGTCCCTTTGGCTTGGATTGTTTTGGTTCTGCTTTCCTTGATTATATGGAAAGTCTCATTGATAATTCTAGGTGTCTCTATGATAAAAGGTTTTTTTGTTGCTATTGAGATAATGCTGATTATTTTCGGCGCAATTTTTCTTCTTGCAATTCTTAAAAATACAAAACAGCTTTCAGTAATTCAAGGATTTTTATCTTCCATAAACCCTGATGCAAGAGTTCAGGTAATTCTGATAGCTTTTCTTTTTAATGCTTTAATTGAAGGTGTTGCCGGATTTGGAACTCCTGCAGCAATGGCAGCGCCTTTGCTGGCTTCGGCGGGTTTTCCTCCTATACTTGCAGTAGTGGCTCCATTAATCTCTGATGCTCTTCCAGTGAGTTTTGGAGCGGCGGGCGTTCCTATAACAATAGGCTTGGGCTCTTTAGGATTTTCTCATGAGATGCTTATGTCTGTGACAAAAATGACTGCGCTTTTGCATTCAATTTCGAGCATAGTTATTCCCCTTTTTCTAGTTTACTTGACTGTTTCTTATTCAAAAACAAAGACAAAAAGAAAGGCAGTTTTAGAAGCTCTTCCGTTTGCTTTATTTTCATGGCTTGTTTTCATTGCAATTTATTTTTCGGTGGCTTATTTCATTGGACCAGAGCTTCCTTCTATTCTCGCAGGATTTGGCTCTCTTTTGATATGCGGCTTCGCAGCCAAGAAAAGATTTCTTCAGCCAAAATCAGAGATATGCTTTGCGCACCATCATAAAAAAATCCAGCCCCTAAAAAAACAAGTTATGATTTCCATTCTTCCGTATTTGGTCATAGTGCTGTTTTTGCTTATCTCTAGATCAGTTCCTTATTTCAAAAAATTCTTAAGCTCAGTAACTATTGGAACAAAGAGCATCCTTAGCTCGGGAGTAAGCTATAGCTTCCAGCCCTTGTACACGCCAGCCTTTGCATTTATTATTGTGTCTTTAATGTTTGCGTTTTTCATTGGCAAAAAAAGTGAAATATCTGCGTCTCTTATACAAACATTGCAAAGAATAAAAAAGCCGGCAATTGCTCTGACATCTACACTTGTTTTTGTGCAGCTTTTAATAGTTTCAGGAATAAATAATTCAGGCTTGCCGGCTTTTCCGTTGTTGGTGGCTAAAACTATTGTCGGCTTATTTAAGGAATTTTATGTTTTTGTTGCTCCGCTTGTCGGTTCTGTCGGCGCCTTTGTTGGGGGAAGTAATACTGTATCAAATTTGCTTTTTGCTTCGTTGCAGGCAGAAGCGGCCGTTTCTATAGGGGCTCCAGTCGTTCTCTTGCTTGCGCTCCAGGTTGTTGGAGGAGCTATTGGGAATATGTTTGCCATTCACAATATTCTTGCGGCTGAGGCAACAGTTCATCTTCATAATCAAGAAGGCCATATAATTAGAAAAGTAATACTTGCCGCTTCAGCTTATGCAATAATTGCAGGATTGGTAGGGTTGGTTATTTTCTACTTTTTTTAAAAAGTTCTCTTTGATTCAAAATCATCAATATTGCTGCAGGGATTATAAAAAGCCAGTCTACAAAAAATGTCAGCGCAAGGCAGGCTAAAGCAGCCAAAGAGTAAGTTACAACTTTCCAGTTTGTTTTTGGCATTTTTTAATTTGCTCGTCTCTCCCAAGTTTAAGCAAAAAAGAAGATAATCTATTTAAATGTGATTTGGTAGTAATATATATGAAAATATTAAAAGAGTTTAAAGAATTTTTGAATGAGTACAAAGTTATAGGATTGGCAGTGGCACTCGTAATTGGTTTGGCCTCAACAGCACTAGTAAAATCAATAGTAGATAGTTTAATAATGCCAATAGTAACTCCTTTTATTCCAGGGGGAGCTTGGCAGACAGCCACGTTTTCTATAGGTCCTATAGTGATAGGGTGGGGCGCGCTTTTAGGTGCAATAATAAACTTTGTTATAATTGCATTCGTGGTGTTTATGATTGCGAAATATGCTTTAAAGGAAGAAAAAGTCTCTAAGAAATAATTTTTTGTAATACTTTGCTGAGTAAAACGCGCCCGCGATTTTAATTCTAAGGATAAACTTAACGACGTTTTCCTCAAAGGTTTAGAAAATTAATCAATCATTGATAAATAAGCTATGCAATAGAACAAAGAGTATAGTAAGTAAACCTATTGCTATAGACAAATATACGAACACTGATTTATCTTTATGTTTTTTTACAGCTATTATTCCAGTACACAAAGCAGCCATTTCAATTAGGAATGCAATGGGCACAGTGACATCCCACCAAGTATCATCGTAAGAAAGTATTTTTAGTATCAAAACAGACACTAAAGAAGCAGCAATAACTATCAAGAAAAAGAGGTTCAATCCTGCTGACCATCTGCCCAATTTTGTTTGAGGTTTTATTTTCATATTATTTTAAAGATGTTTAATTTTATAAATCTTGTTTGAACGCCCCCACGAGGATTTGAACCCCGGTTTTAAGCTTTTTACTATTTTCTCTATTTTCCTATCTTGTTTTCTTAGGAGAGGTAGTGTTAGGAGAACCTAGGCTCTCTCACATCCGCAAGCTCACGTTCTATCCAGGCTGAACTATGAGGGCAATAAATTTTACACCGAACTCTAGATTATAAAATTATCCTAATCCGTATGATTCTGAGAAAATCCTTATTTTATTGAAATCTTCCAGAAATGCACATCCTTTTTTCGTTATAGAAAATAATCTTTTTTCGCTTTCATTGAAATTTTGGATGAGGCCATTTTTTATAAGCTCTTCCAGATAAGGCTTTATGCTGTTGTTGGAGAGGTTGGCCTTGTAAATTAAGTGAGTTATCCTGGTTTTTTCAGCGCCTTTTAAAACCAGCAAAAAATCTCTTATGACTTCTAATTTTGTTCTTTTTTTCATCTTTTATTAAAAATTGATTTATTAAAAAGATAATAAACCCAGAAAGAAGCAGAATCTCATCTAACAAGTAGATAAAGGGATTGAGGTCTGAAAATATGAATAAGATTTGGCTTATCGTGATTACAAGAAATGCCAGGAATACCAAATAACTATTTCTTGTTTTAAATTTTTTGTAATTATGATAGAAATACTCAGTTAAAAACAAAAGGATTATTGCAACTGTGAGGTGGAAGATGAAGTTTACATATATGCTCAAAAAGATTGCAATTATCCCGAAGTAAATGTAAAGGAATATTTTTTCCTTATCCTCTGTTTTTGTTGTTATAAAAAACAAAGTTAAAAGTCCTGTTATAAATAAAACTTTGTAGAGTATAAAACTGAAGAATTGGATTATCTGCATTTCTTGGAACTCACGAGCAATAACTGCAACAAAATTTACATTTTGGATGTAAAATCTATGGACTATTGTCAGGTTTGATATTATCTTGAAAACAAAAGAAATTGCAACAGAAAGGAAAGCCCATGCAAAGAAGTTGTATCTTTTTTCTTGAATTAGTTTGTATATCTTTCTGCTCTGATAGGATATTATAAGGGAAACAATTATGATCCCAATTTCTAGCATTGAGTCAATACCATAAAAATTGCCTAAAGAAATCTCTAAACTCATGCCAATAATTGCTTGTTTTTCTTTATAAGGTTTGTGAATTTGTTTTCCGAACTATAGCTATGAATTTTTTCTTCTGACTTGTTTTAAAAAGAAAAACGCTGGATATTTAGGAGGTAAAAGACAAAATGAAAACGCAGATAATCGAGCCAGAGGAGATAAATCTTCTACGCCAGGACTTTCTAAGCCAGGAAGAGATATTCTTGCTGAAGTTTATAAATGGATTTAACAGAAAAGTCAACAGAGAGTGGGCTGAAAAAGGGCTATGGGAAATTTCAAATCTAGAATAATTTTTAGTTTTTTATATTTTTCATTTATAATAACTTAATAAAAACGCCCACTCCAGGAGTCGAACCTGGGTGCCCCGAAGGACCAAGATTTCCAATCTTGTGCAATACCGTTATGCGAAGTGGGCTTTTGTTGCTTAAATGCAATAACAATCTTTTTATACCAACTTCTTTTTTAAAACCTATGCTTACTTTGGGTATTGATGATGCAGGAAGAGGTCCGGTCATAGGTCCTATGATATTGGCGGGCTCTCTTATAAATTCTGAGGTTGAAAAAGAGTTTAAAAAACTTGGAGTCAGAGACAGTAAAGAAGTCACTCCGAAGCGCAGAGAAATCCTTTTTGAAAAGATAAAAAACCTTTCTGAAGCTTTTGAAGTAATTATGATTCACCCGGATGAAATTGACGGAATAGGAGATTCAAGAATAAAGCTGAATGAACTGGAGGCCATTGCCTGCGCGAAAATAATAAACAAGATAAACAAGGGGTATGGGAAAATAAAGGTGGTTATTGATTGCCCATCAACAAGCATACTAAAATGGTCTGATTTCTTGAAGACTAAAATAGAAAACCTTTCAAATCTTGAGATATACTGCGAACACAAGGCTGATAGAAACCACGTGGCTGTTTCTGCTGCTTCTATTATTGCAAAATTCATCAGAGAGCTTGAAATGGACAAACTGCGAGAAAAGTACGGGGACATAGGCTCTGGCTATACTTCAGATCCTACAACTCAGAGATTCTTGGAAAAAAACGTGCACAAATACAAAGATGAAGGGTTGTTCAGAAAAACATGGGTTACTTGGAAAAATGCAAGCAATGGTTTAAGCCAGAAAAAGCTGGAGTGAATTTATGGAAGCAGTCTCAGGAATAGTAAACTACAAGGGAAAAGTTTTGCTTGGAAAGAAGAAAAAAGATTCACCAAAAGTTCTTGCAGGGTATTGGCATTTTCCAGGCGAGGCTATTGAGAATGAAGAATCAGACGAAGAAGCTTTGAAAAGAGGGTTCTTAGAGGAGACTGGATTAGAAATAAGAGTTGGAAGATTTTTAGCTTCGGGAATAACCCCTACATCTAAGGGAGAAATTAGATGGTATGAGTGTTTTGCTTATACATATAATGTAACGCCAAAAAGCGATTTGGAAGAATTAAAATGGGTAGATAAAAATAAAGTGCTAAAAGAGCATCAAGAAACGGTTAAATTTTGGCCAAAAGAAATTATAGATTACTTTTCTGGTTAATTTTTTCTCTTAAAAACCTTCTCCCAAACTTTAAAAATATCTTTTTCTTATTGTTTCTAAGGTTTTATAATGATTTCCTCGGAGGTCGAGGTTATTGGAATTGACAAAAGTAAATCATTAATAACAATTCCAGTGGCCGAGTCTAGAAATCGCCATACATGGCTAAATTGGGAAAATCGAAAAAAACCGCGAGGTTGTTTTCAAATGTTCATAAAAAGGTTGGTGATGCACGGCTTCAAGAGCTTTCCAAGAAAAACAGAGCTTCCGTTTAATCAAGGAATAAATGTGATTCTTGGACCAAATGGATCTGGAAAAAGCAATGTTTCAGATGCCTTGTGTTTTGTTCTTGGAAGGCTGAGCATTAAGTCAATGAGAGCTGCAAAAGCCAGCAATTTGATTTTCTTGGGAACTAAATCGGCTTCTCCCTCGAAAGAGGCAATAGTTGAAGTTGTATTTGACAATTCAGACCGGGTTTTTTCTTTGGATACAGACGAAATATCCATAAAAAGAGTCGTCAGAAAAAACGGCATTAGTCTATACAAAATAAACGATGAAGCAAAAACGCGTCAGGAAATTTTAAGCCTTTTAGCACAGGCAGGCATTGATCCAAACGGGTTTAATATTATCCTTCAGGGAGAGATACAGAACTTTGTTAATATGCACACAGAAGAGCGAAGAAAAATTATAGAGGAAGTCTCTGGAATAGCAGTCTATGAATCAAGAAAAGAAAAATCATTGAAAGAGCTTGAAAGAACGGATGAAAAATTAAAAGAGGTTGCTGCAATACTCAAAGAAAGGACTTCTTATTTGAACAATCTTGAAAAAGAAAGGCAGCAGGCTTTGAGATACAAAAAGCTTGAAGAAGACATAAAAAAATTCAAGGCGAGCATAATCTACAGCGATTTGCAGAAAACAAAAAAAGAGTCTGAAAGGATTCTTGAAGAAATGTCTAAAAAAACTAAAGAAGTTGAAAAGATAAGGAAGAATATTCTTTCTTTAAGAGCCTCAATTGAAAATTACGAGTCCAATATTAATTCTATAAACTCCCAAATCCGTAAGTCAACAGGATTGGAACAGGAGCGGTTAAACCAGGAAATAGCAAATATAAGGGCAGGTATAGCCGGAGCCACTGTAAAAGTTGAAAATTACGAGTCCAAACTTTCTGAAATACAAAAACATAGGGAAGAATACGAAGAGACTGTTAAGACAGGAGAGTTCTCCCTAAAAGATTTGAAGAAGCCAGAATCTCTAAAAGGTCTTCAAGAGAGAGACTTAGAGTCAAAGAAAAAAGAGATGGAGATTTTAGAAGAACAAAGGAAGAAATTCTATACAGTAAAGTCAGAGCTGAAGTCTCTGAGGGAAAGGACGGAGGATAAAAAAGGCCTCTTTCAAAGCTATAATAATGAATCAGAGTTCATAGTCAAGCAGATAAAATCCATATCCACAGAATTATACGACAAAAACTCTTCAAAGCAGAAAACAGAGTCCTTGAAGCTTATTCTTGCAGAAAAAAGAAACCTTATGGAAGAATTCAGTTTGAGGATAAAAGATACTGAAAAAGTTGCTTCTACAAAAGAATATGAAATTGACAAGCAGAACAAGCTTATAAGCAATATTTCTAAGATGGATATCTGCCCTGTCTGCAAAAGCAAAATAACTGAAGAGCATATAGGTCATATAAATAAAGATATTCTAGAAAAAATATCTAATCTTAAAAAAGAGATAGAGGATTCTGATAAAGAGCTGACAGAGACTTATTCTAAAAGTAATTTGCTAAAGCAGGAAATAGAGCAGGCAACTCTTGAAATATCAAAAAGAGAGTCTGATTTAGTCAAGCTTGATGGAATAGAAGAAAAAAAGAATCTTATAAAAAATTTATACGAAAAAACAGAAATTTTGAAGTCAGAGATGTCAGAGCTTGAAAAGATAAAAAAGAGGCTAGAACAGGATTTTGACAGCAGTTCAAATATAGAGTATAAATATGAAACTGCAAGAATTGAACTTCAGGAGATATCTCTAAGAACCAAGGAAAATGTTGATTCAGAAGTTTTATTTAAGCAGAGGGAGATAGAAAGAGCGAAAATTTCCCTTAAGCAGTCTTTAAGAGAAGAAGAGGATATCAGGCAGGATCTTAAAGAGATTAAAAATGAACTTGAAAACAACGAAGTTGTTTTGTCAAAGAAAAGAAAACAAGAAGAGGAATTGACAAGAAAATTCCAGTCCTTAATTGCAGAAAGAGACAGCTTCCATGCTAAAATAAGAGAAACAGAGATGAATATTTCCCAGAATCAAAATTCCGTCTACAATGTTGAGCAGCTTGTAAATAATTTCAAGGTTGAGAAAGCAAGGTTTGATGCTATGACGGAGAATTTGGAAATAGAGATGCTCGGTTTTCCGTATGTAGAAATTATAAAGCTGCCTAAAGAATCTCTCTCAGAAAGGCTCGCTAAAACTCAAGAGAGCATCTCAGAAATAGGTTCTGTTAATATGAGGGCTCTAGAAGTTTATGATTCTGTAAAGAAAGAATATGATACTGTAAGGGAAAAAGCAGAAATAATAGAAAAAGAGAAAAACAGCATCCTAAAGGTCATCCATGAAATTGACATAAAAAAGAAAAAAACCTTCCTTAAGACTTTGGATTCCCTCAATGAAATATTCTCAAGAAATTTCTCCCAGCTTAGCATTAAAGGAGAGGTTTTTTTAGAGCTTGAAAACAGGAAAGAGCCTTTTGAAGGAGGAGTAAATATTATAGTTAAGACCGGCCATGGAAAATACTTTGATGTGAAAAGCCTTTCAGGCGGGGAGCAGACTCTTGTTGCCCTGTCATTGATTTTCGCAATACAGGAGTTTAAGCCTTATTCTTTTTATATTCTTGACGAGATTGACGCAGCGCTTGACAAGAGAAACTCTCAAAGGCTTGCAGAGCTCCTCAAAAAATACATGCAGAAAGGTCAGTACATTGTAATCACCCATAACGACGAGGTTATAACAAACGCAACAACTCTCTATGGAGTCAGCATGCATGAAGGAATGAGCAAAGTTACAAGCCTCAAATTGTGATGCATGGACTTTCGCGAAGATCGCGTTGTATGCATGATGGGATTTCAAAAGTTGTTAGTCTTAAATTATAAAAAAATAAAATGAATTTTATTTTTGAAATAACTGATAAAACCGGGAGGAAAATATATTTATCTAAAGAGAGATGGAACCATATAACTTCACCCTCATCTCCACACTCTTATATGGCTAATTATTTAGAAAAAGTAAAGGAAACATTATCAAATCCAGATAAAATTGTTGAAAGTATTTATGAAGATAGTAAAGTATTTTATTATAGATATTACAAAGATAATGGAAAATTCCTTAGAGTCATAGTTAAATATTTAAATGGTAGGGGTTATGTTATAACAACTTATTTTGTTATGAATACAGGTTAAAATGAAAGGACAAATGAGAATTTATTACGATGAAGAAGGAGATTATTTAGAGATCTTTATAGCAGGAGCAGACCCTACATATGGTGAGGATGTAGGAGATGATATAACTTTATTTAAGAAAGAATCAACAGGTGAAGTCGTAGGTATTGGTATTCTTAATTTTAAAAGCAGAACTAAGTCACTCGAAGAATTAAAAATTGACCTTCCTTTTGAAATTAATTTCTCGGCTTTGAAATTATAATAATGCACATGACATGAATTTATTCATGGAAATTCATGATGGAGTTAGTAAAGTAGTTAGTTTGAAGATGTAGAATTTAAAATTTTCCCAATTTTTAATTTGGTTGTGTCTGGAACAGAATTAAAATACCCTAAGTCATGAAGCGAATCCAATTCTTTTAGATTTTTGTTCAGGATATTCATCTCAAAATTCAAAATTTTCTGTCTATCTTGTATTAATGAATCCCTAAGATGTCCTTCAACCCTTCTGGCAATCCTTGGGTTATTAAAAAACTCTGTAATAGGAGTGTACCATTGCTCAAGTGTATCATTTTTTAAGTCATTAAGATTTTCCTGACTACTTTTAACTGAGCTCTCGAAATAATCAATGTAAGCCAATCTTCCTATAGCATCTTCATTAATTTTAACTTCTTTATTATAACGATCTAATCCATCATAAGATAAAAATCCAATAAGAGTTACTGCTAACAGAGTATTAATTGTTTTTCTTCCCATTTTTTTAAATTCTTACCTCTAAGAAAATAATTAACTATTTATATTTTACTCTCTTATAATTGTTATGTCCAAACCCCAGCTTCTTGAGTCTCTAAAAAAAGCAAAATTTCATGAGAAGATTATTCAAGCTTTTTCAAAAGTTAAAAGAGAAAATTTTATTCCAAAACATCTTGAAAGCATGGCTTATGTAGATAATGCTCTTCCTCTTAGCCATGGTCAGACAATTTCTCAGCCGTATACTATTGCAGTTATGTTTTCCTGCTTAAATATTAAGAAAGATCAGAAAGTTCTTGAAATAGGGTCTGGAAGTGGATATGTTCTTGCATTGATTTCAGAAATTGTCGGAGAAAAAGGCCAGGTTTACGGTGTTGAGATTCTAAGAGAGCTGGCGGACAAGTCAAGAAAAGCCCTGAGAAGCTACAAAAATATCAAAGTTTATTGCCAGGACGGAAGGTACGGTCTTCCTGATAAATCTCCTTTTGACAGAATTCTTGTCAGTGCTGCTATTGAAAATATACCTCAAGAAATATTAAATCAGTTAAAAGAAGGAGGAATTATCGCGGCTCCAATAGGTCCGTTATATCAGCAATCAATAATCGCATACCAAAAACACATAAATCACATAGCAAAAATCAAGGAAATCCCCGGATTTGTCTTTGTTAGATTTGTATAAGGTCTGGTTTGGGAACCTTTCCAAAAGGTTCATTTGTAAAATTCTAGCAGTTCGTTTTTGGAAACCTTTTTGAAAGGTTTATTTGTGAGGTTTGTATAAACCAAAAAGCTTAAATACTATAGCCAATTATATAGTTACTATGGATACAACTATTCAGATAAGTAAGGACCTTTTAGAGAAGCTTCAAAAAATGAAAATGCATAATAAGGAAAGCTATGAGGATATAATATGGGATTTAATAGAAGACAGAATGGAGCTTTCTGAAGAAACTAAAAAAAGCATAGCAGAGTATGAAAATGATATTAAACATGGCAGAACCAAAAAGTTCCACAAATGGGAAGATGTTAAGAAGGAGCTAAAGATAAATGTATGAAGTTATATTATCAGAAAAGGCTAAAAATCAACTAAATAAACTTGATAAAATATCTCAAGAAAGAATAGGTTCTGTTATAGAGAGAATAAAAATCCGCCCGTTTTCTCACGATCTTAAAAGACTTCAGGGAACCAATTTCTATAGGGCAAGAGCTGGTAATTACAGGCTTATTTTAGACATAAAGCAGAATTTGCTAATTATAATTGTAATAGAAATTGCTCATAGAAAAAATGTTTACAAGTAAATTATTTTTATGAGGTTTGTTTAAACCAAAAAGCTTAAATATATACTTGTATTACTTGTATTACAATGACAGATACAACAATTTCATTAAGAATAAATAGAGATGTTAAGAACAGGATGAAAATGCATGAAGAGATTAATTGGAGCGCTGTTTTAAGAAGAGCCATAATTGAAAATCTTGAAAATAAAGAAAAAGTTGATTTAGAGAAAAGAAGAAAAGCCAGCGAAGAAATAGACAAAATTAGAAAATCTGGTGTTTTTGACGGCGGCAAAGATAGCACTTTAATAATAAGAGAATGGAGAAACAAGAGAAGGTAGTAGATGCTTCAATAATTGTAAAGTGGTTTGTTAATGAAGTTAATTCTGATAAGACCATAAGAATCAAAGAGGCTTTTTTAAGGGGAGAATTTTTGTTGGCTGCACCTGATATAATAATTTCAGAAGTATTGAACACTCTCCGTTATAAACAAAAAAAAGAGAAGGAGTTGATTTATACTAATAAAATGCTGTGGGAGCTCAATCTTAAATTAGAGAACGCTAGTTTAGAGATGATTTCCAAAGCAATAGAAAATTCCATTAAATATAACATTACTATTTATGATTCTTTGTATGTAACTTTAGCGCAACTTCATGGAACTTTTTTAATAACGGGAGACAAAGAGCTTTATAAAATTCCGAATGTAATTCCTTTGGAAAAGGTTTGAATATTTAGATGGGTTTTATTTAGAATTACCAATCGTTGTTGAGTAATGGATGCTTGTAAAATTGGAGTGCATAAGCTGAACACATATGCTCTTTTTCTTTTTCATCTTTACGAGCATGTTGTGTTCCTCCATTAAAATCAGAAATAATGTAAGCATTAGCGTCTTTAGGAACAGAACTAGGATAGTTGTTAGCATATTTTTTTATTTCTTCTTCAATATCAACAGGATTTTCCAATATTAAAACTCTAATTCTTCCTTTAGGAGTTAAGTCTCTTGAAGGAATAGGCATATCAGAATTTGTAAGCCTGCCTTTTGCGAAAAAATTTCCCTCGTCATCTTGTGTTAATCTTTCAAGTTTTTGCATTTTCTGTTCAATCACTTTCATTAATCGAGGCTTCCAAGCTTGTGTTTTTCTCTTTAGATTTAGACAATCTTCTTAATTCATACATTCCTGAAAGAATATTTGTGCCTGTTAAAACAGCTAAAGGAATATAGTTTTCGTCTTTAGTGCTGTCAGCAATGTCTGTAATGATTTTATAATCTGCGCCAAGACCAACAATCACTCCCACAACTTGCCCCCAAAAAGTTGAGTCATGTGAAAAACCCACATCAGAGGAAGGAGTTTGCATCATTATCAATTTTCTAACAAGAGTAGGAATTCTGAAAGTACTCGCAATTGTCCCGTATAGCACTCTCACGTAATTTGAACCAAAATTTTTCAATTCTTCTCCACCCGTCTCCAAGTGATCTGCTATTTTTCTTTCAACTGATTTGTATTCTTGGTCTCTCATATTTTTTCTTAGTTTTCCTATTTATTTAAATTTATTTCTTCTGAGGCATCTTGTTTTCAAATATAAA
>JBBSXA010000020.1:17390-19069 GCA_038045985.1 Nanobdellota archaeon | reverse complement strand
TAAAAATGCAACCCCTAATACATCTTGTTGAAGAACTCAAAAACTCCCCAATAAAATCAGTTATAGACCAAAGAATGCAAGAATTTTCAAGCATTCCAAGAAATTTTAATGATTTATTCAGAGAATTATGCTTTTGCATTCTTACGGCAGGAACAAGCGCAGAGCTTGGAATTAAGACAATAAACCATCTTAGAGATACTATCTTTAATGGTTCCGAAAAGGAAATTCAAAAAAAGTTAAAAGAAGTTTACAGATTTCACACTTTGAGGGCAAATTATTTATCCAATGCAAGAAACTCGTTTAAGTCAATTGATATAAATCATCCTGAAATAAGAAATCATCTTGTAAAAAATGTAAAAGGAATAGGAATGAAAGAAGCCTCACATTTCTTAAGAAATATCGGCTTCAAAGATTATGCAATTGTTGATTTTCATATTGCCGATATTCTCTCAGAATATGGCTTAATAGAAAAACCTAAAACAATGACTCCAAAGAAATATGTAGAAATTGAAAATGTTCTTAAAGAGTTAGCAAATAAAACAAACACCTCTTTAGGAGAACTTGACCTTTACTTGTGGTATAAAGAGACAGGGAAGGTTTTGAAGTGATAATTATGTTAGATTAACTATATGTTTAAAAATATCCTTTGTTTAGTCCCCTTATGAAGAATAGTCTTTTGAGTCTGCTGCCAATTCCATTTTTATTGCTCTCATCATGTTATACTCAAAAACGAATGCCCTGTCCGGCTCGTGCCATACTAGCTCCTTTTGGAGAACAAAAACTCATAAAATATGGAGACAAAGATCCAAAACTTTTTGTCTGGCCGTATGAAATATCAATTTTTCCCTGTGATGATTTAGAAGAGATAGCTCTGGAATTCGGAATAGAGCCAGATAGTGTTTGGTTTGATTATACAAAACAGGTAAATGATCTTTTTCATCCGACTTTTAAGAATAAAAAGAACTTTAATCCTAAAAAATTGATTCCAGGAACGAGAATTGGAGTTTATCTTCCATATAAAGATCTTACCCATTATCAAGATAGCGATAGGAATGTTCAATGGCTTACAGAACCTTTGGCAGGAAACAATAATCCTTGATTTTTAGAATTACTTGTATAGTTGATTACTTCTGCAACGCCATTCTTCTCTGGTGTTTTGGCTCTTTAGAAAGTTTAGACTGATGCTTCATTTGTTTTGCTGCCTGCTTCTCCATCTCCAACCCAGCTTCTATTGTAGCAGCCTTTTTCCCCTCAGATTCCTCTTTCTTTTCTTCATCTCCTTGCTTTGCCTCTTGGACTTTTTCTTCTTTCTTTTCCGTTTTTTCTTTTACCTTGATTTCGACCTTTTCCTCTCTTAATTTCTTGAATTTGAGATTATTTGTGAGTTCAACAGCTTCAACTCTTACAATATTTCCTTCCTTAATTGCTTTGACTTTTATTTTATGAATTGGATTCCTTATTCCCCTAATCCATAGCATTTCATTGAGATACGTGTCAATCTTGACTTTATTTAAGTCTCTATTGGGAATCTTCATATGTCTAGCAATAAATTCTTTAACTGTTTTCACAGCTTTCTTTGTTTTTTTATATCGAGGAACAGGCCTGACTTTCTCTCTAAGAGGAATTACATACACTCTTTCTATCCTTTCAGTTTTTATCTCTGTTTTTTTAGCCATTTT
>JBBSXA010000020.1:0-17290 GCA_038045985.1 Nanobdellota archaeon | reverse complement strand
CATTTTATTTATCCGAAATGTGATTTTTTCTGCCTTCTAGGTTTAATATGAAGTTTTGTTCTTCTCCAAGATCTTCTGTGTCTTGTTATTGCTGATGGATGAACTCTTTTTCCTTTTCCGAATTTTCTCAAAACTGCCCAAACAGGAGCCCACTTGGCTCTTCGCGCCTGTTTTTCAAGCTTTATTTTTCTCTGTTGATTTTTAATTCCCATTTTTTATATTTTCTATTTTATATTTACCTTGACCAGAATCTCTTACATAGTCAACTGCTTCTAGGGCTTCTCTTTCATTGCCTTCTATAGTTAATCTAGCACTCTCTACTTTTCCTGGACTAAAGGCGTCCATTGTTATTCTTAACCCTGGAAAATTATAACATATTTTATTCAATTTACCATTAGTCTCATCCATTTTCCAGTTCCCATACCATTCTCTTATTCTCTCAATGCAGACAGAAACTCCATTCACAAAATCATTGTTTGAAGTATTTTTGACTGACAATTCTACTTTCATTTTATTCCCTCCAAAAATTGCTTTCCTTTTGCAGTCAACTGTCTTCCTGGCTTTTTGCTTCTAATTCCTCTGACAGTCTGGGCTATTTCAGTAAATTCTGCTTTGTCAGCTTGCTGTAGAATATTTCTTATTATCTTTCCACCAGCTTTTTTGAATCTTTCAGGCTTCATTCCTCTGTTCTTTCTGCTCCCGTATTTTGTTCTAAGCCTGCTTACTCCAACAATATTTTTCTTGTAAATTTGCCTTAGAATGGATGCAGCTCTTTTATACCAGAAATCTTCATCTTCCATAGGTCTTTCCTTAGAAATTCCCGACTTCACAAATTGAACCCATTCTGGCGCTTTGAATTCTGGAATTTTTTTCAAAGCTTCAGCTAACTTGTTATTATACTCTTGAGCGTTTAGTTCATAAACTGGATTGAATTTTTCCATTATTTTAAGCACGCTTTGCAGCGTTAGATCGGCCTAAGCCAATGCAGACTAATGTGTTTGCGGGTTTTTAAATGTTTTTGCGATTACTTTTTTCAACTGAATTTGTCATCTTATTCAATTATCTTTCCTCTATATTCTTTACGACAATTAGAACAATATTCTCTGCCAATTCCCCTATTTATCTTAGAATAAAGAGGTGCGTTGCAACAATTTGAAACTTCATACACAACACCTAGTCTTTTTCTCTCTTGGTCATTTTTTTCATTTAATAAATCTCTCAATGTTCTTTTCTCAACTTTTTTATTTATCTCATCTCGCGTTTTGTCTTTTGCCATTTTAAATTAATATTCTTTTACTTTTAAATAATTTTCCATTCTACTTTATTCTATTCCGCCATCTCTGGACAATAATTGTAAATCCAATAATTTTGGATGTGTAGTTGCTCCCTAATCTTGACGCTATTTTTTCACCCATGTTTTTCATCTCAACTTTATCCCTTGTGGCGCTTTTCAAGACAGAAATTTTAACTGTTCTGAATTTATCAAAGTGCTTTTTGAGAGTTTCTATAAAATTATCTGTCAATCCTTGCTTTCCAATCTGCATCTGTCCTAAAATTGTCATGTTAAATTTATGGTTTTAAGTGTTTTAGTCTCCTTTTTCTTTTTCATTCAAAAATCCTTCGATTTCTCTCTTTTTAATTGTTATTACCTTGAAACTTTTGATTCCAAAAGTCCCTAAAGACATTCCTTTTTCTTTGTAAATATCATGCCCTTTAAATTTGTGGATTTCTATATCTATTTTATTTTTTTTCCAAGCTCGCGAATGAGCAGCGCAAAAAACTGCAGCTTCTTTGACATCTTCTGCATTTGGCTCGCCTTTGATGTTAACAAAAGGGCTTCCTGGTTCTCTTGTATGAAGGACAGTTTCGTTTGGTTCAACTTGTTCAATCAACTCTTCATTTGTTACAGCATCCCTACCTGCAAGAATCAAAGTCCCTTGTTTTGTAGTATATTCTCTAAATCTTGTTGCCATACACTCAGAAATAATATGGAGAATTTAAAGTTATTCTTTGTAAAGATTGTCTTCAAAACCAAAAGTACTTTTACATTCTTCAACCTGACAAGTATAATTTCCTATTTTTAAACCTTCTTTATAGGTTCTAATCCATTGATCATGCTTCTCTGGTTTTGTACGTCTCAGTCTTTCAAATAAAGCGACATTTTCAGGATGATCTGGATCCATTCCCTCACTTGATCTCCCGTCATATCTCATTCTTGTCCGTTTATGACAATTTGGACATTCTTTCATAACAAAATCTCCAACTTTTAATTCTGTTTCTATATTTTGTGTTTTATTTTCGAGTGTCATTTTATCTAATTAAACTATACTCCAAAAGAACATCTAAAGGCGTGTTTGCTATTCTATCTTTAAGTGAAATCATTTGGGAATATTTTTGTTTTATGGTTATCCCATTGCTTCCAAGTTCTTCTATAATATCTTCAGAGGGTCTTGCTATATAAAGCGTTAAATCTAAATTTTTAACAACATCATTAATACCCGCATCTATAACCTTATCAATGAGCGCCCCTTTATCTGCTTCTATATTAATTAAAATCCCTGGCTCATCTCTTCCAGATAAATAAACTTCTTTTCCTTTTTTTATTATTTCTTCAACTAATCTCGAGAGTTTTGTTTGAGGTGTCAATTTAGACTCTTTCCTCTAATTTATAATGCGCTTCTACGGGAATTGGCTGTGGAAAAGGCTGAGGAATTAAAGATTTAATTTTTTCTTTTGCCGAATTGTAAGCCCTTTTCCATGCAGGATTTTTTTCAAGGAGTTTTGGATTCCTGTCTTTTAGATACATTGAAGACGCAGAAGACAAACAACCTAATCCAAATCCTATTTCATAATCAGAAATGTTTAAAGGAGTTCCATTTAAAGCTGAGTCAACTAAACTGTAAATATTTTTTCCTGTGATTGCCAAACCAGTTGCAATAAGAGGGAGTCTTAGAAAAGAATTTACTTTATTATTATAATATTCATAAGAATCTTCTGCAAGCGTTTCTCCTTCCTCTTTATTTTTTAATTCATCTGCTCCAATAAGCAAAAGACCATTAAAAGGATTGTTTAATCCATTCAGCGCACATCCTACCATTGCCCCCATTACTTTCATATCAGGTCCTTCTCCAAATTTATTTGTAAAAATATTATCGAAATAAACTGTCATAGAACCTAGTCCAAATACTCCCAATCCCCCTGTAATTTTGCTCAATCTTTTATTAGACACTCCTTGGCTTTTTTTAGTATACCATCTATTAACTTCGGAATCCACAATTTTTAGTGGTTTTAAGATAGTTTCTACTGCTTCTTTCATTTCAAATTATATCCCAGCAACTCACTTAGATTTCCTTTTTTAATTCTTTCTCTTAAAGTTGAAGGTTCTGCTTGGTTAGGAATTATCACTAGACTTTTATCTTGCATCTTTGGTGAATAATAGCCAAAGCCATTTTCTCCCATGCCTCTCAAGTGTTCCCTTAACTCTTCTCCTTCTAAATAATCTCTATCTAAAAACCCTCTTTTCATGAGAGCTTTTCTTGCAGCACAATACTTTGAGTTTTCTCCATCAAAAAGTTTGCCCATTTCAGATTCTTTTGCCAAGATCATGCCGTCACTAAATCTAATATCTCTTTCATTGATAATATCAACGTAAATGCCTTTATCCAATCTAGATGTTTGCAAAAACTCGTAATGTCCTTTCTCATTTGCTCCAAAATAAATTGCAAGACACTCACTGAATATTCCGTCTTCTCCTTTGCTAAGCATAACTATTTCTCCTGGCCTTAAATCATCAAGTTCTTCTAAGTTGTTTATGTGTTTTGCCTTTATTTCTGTCATTTTATTTCCTTAAGCTATATCCTAGTAATTCTTTTAATTCAAGTGTTCTTATTCTTTCTTTGAGAGTAAACTTATGATATATCTGTGAAAAATTCCTTCCAATTTCTATAACTGCAAAATCTTCGGAATCTATAAGATAAATATTCTGCTTAAGACGGCTAATAATCCCTTCTACCGCTTCTGAATCATTTGAGCTAATATTTAATAATTCTGCGCCAAGATCTGTTTTCATCTCTACTCCAATTAAAGGAGTTTTATTTTCTAAAAAAATCATTTTTCCATTATTTTTGATTATTCCTGCAATTTCGTTGGGTGTTCTTGGACTTGTCATTTTCAATATCTTTAATTTTGAAAAGGATCTTTACCATTTACAGACAGAACATCCTTGGGATTAATATAAATTCCATAGTCTAAACATAATCTAGTATCGTCAGTTATACGAAAACCATTAAGTACCCATATGGAGCTCATTACTCCAGATCTATTATTTCTAAAAGAACGAAATCCATCTCTGGTATAATACTTGCCGTTAATCTCCAGGGTGTCTCCTTTCTCGATCCCATTATACATTCTTTGAGGTAATGAGTCATAGTGATGACTTCCCATTACCGCAAATCCATACGTATTTTGTTTTTTTCCATCCGTAACAACTAGTAGGCTTAGAGCAGGTACATCAAGAGAGGATTGGTCTAAATGTTTTTCAATAACAATTCCTCTTACATTTTTATCACCACTACACCCAACAGCACCAGCTAACAAACCAGCTCCCAAAATTACTCCTTTAACAATTTGTTTTAATTTCATTTTAATTTTGAAAAGGATCTTTGCTACCCTTTCCTCTTAGGATCTCAGTCGGTTCAAGATTAATAAATCCATTGTGGTTTAAAATTACTTTAGCATCGGTAATTTCAGCATAACCATTAAACCGGCTTAATAAGAGGACTAGTTCTCCAGAGTCATTATGTCTAAAATAATGACCTCTATCTTTGATATAATACTCGCCGTTAATATATAGGGTGTCTCCTTCCTTGATCCTATTATACATTCTTTGAGGCAATGAGTCATATTCATGATTCCCAATTATCCTAAATCCAAGCGTATCTTTTTTGTTTGTTTGGTTCTCAACAATTAGGCTTAGAATAGGTTCTGCAGAAAAGGATTCGGATTGACCTAAATGTTTTTCAATGACGATGCCCTTTACATTTTTATCACCACTACATCCAATAGCAGCTGCTAACAAACCAGTTCCTAAAATTACTCCCTTAGCAATTTGTTTTAATTTCATTTTATTTATACCCCCTTTCACTTTTCTGAATATTTTCCCTCATTTCTGTCATTATCTCTTCAAAAGGAGTATATTTCCTTTCATTCATTTCTTTAATTCTTTCATTGACTCCTTCTTTTTCCATAAGTTCGCTAGTAATGTTCTTGTATTCTTGAATTCCATTATTAATTCTTTCCCTTAAATTTTGAGAAGTTATTTGATTTTCAGAAAGTGTTTCAGCATAATTTCTTAGATTATCTCCAGAAATCACACCCTCATTACTAACATAATTTAAATTTGATTCTGGTTTTATTTCAGGTAACATGGGAACAATATGTGTTCTTCTGTATGTTTCAACTCCTTGCTCAGAGTAATTAACTAAACCTGCAACATTCTTCTTTACTAAAGCAATAGAATAATAACTTTTTTTACCTAATATCATATTTCTTTCTTCATCATTTAATATTCCAAAAGGATAGTAATTAAAATCACTTTCATTAAGCCATCTCCCCATTGCATTAGGGTCCGGCTCACATTCAGAAACATCTACAACACTCCTATCAACACCTTGTTTATCCATTTCTTCTAGACCAAAGATAAGAGTTTCATAAATACTATCAGGATTTTCTAATTTTGGTTTGTTTGATAAGACTCTCCTTACATTCCTTAATATTTCTGTTAACATCTGATTAAGATAATTTTCCCCTTTAAAAATCTTTCTATTTGTCGCTACTATCTAGAAACATCAATAAACAATCCTAGGCCCGTAACCCCAAAGTTCTACAGCTTTGGCCAATTCAGAATCAGGGTTTTCCTTTACAAATTTCTTTAAAGGGATTTTTTTGTAATAAATGTCCCTTGCCTGTTCAATCGCCTTAACTCCTGCCTCAATTCCATCAGGGTGACCTAAAAGTCCTCCGCCGCACTGAATAATTATGTCATCCCCTAAAGCGCTTAAAACAGCTTCGAAATCTCCAGGATGCAACCCTCCAGAAGCAGCCATCCAAACAGGCTTAATGTGATGCCAATTCTGTCCTAAAGAAGGAATTTTATTGTGAGGCTTTAGATTTTTTTCCTGTAGAACATCTTTAATATAAATTGCCTCTCCATAATCTTCCATTTTAGCCAAAGGACTTCCACCATGCAAAGAATCAACCCCCATAAGTCTAAACAATTTCGCCAAAAAAATCATTGAAACAGAGAAACTATAAATTTTCCCATCCCCATGGATGCCTGGAGAATTATCTCTTGTGATAAAACCATGCATTGCCCTGTGAGCGTGAATCGCAAGCCCAGTTTCAGCCCTTCTTATTGTGTCAACAGCAGCAAAGCCGGTTGTTATAACATCCATCATCATGAAAACTCCTCCATTGTCTTTGATTAGTTTGGCTCTTCTCAGCATTTCATTAATATTAGAGTGTGTTGCATTGCAAAGATAAAATTTTTTGTTTCCAGTTTTTTTCTCAGCTTTTTTTGCTTCTTGTAAAACCAATTTACATCTTTTATCAAAATTATTAAAGTTTAAACTTGTCAGATTTTCATCATCTTTTATTCCATCATAAGTTCCATTTCCAGAAACAAAAAGAATTCTGGCTAATTTGGCTTGCTCAATATCGGTTCTCCCAATCTTTGGCTTTGGAACGGTGCACACCAAACATTCCTTAGGTTTTTTTAAAATTTTTCTTACACCTTCAATTCCGTACTTTGGGCCAGGAAAAGCCTCAACCATTTTCCTTGGAAGTCTAACATCATAGACTCTCATTGCGGCAACCATCTTCATTCCAGCAATATTTCCAATAATTCCTGCAAGCAAGCCAGAAATATTATCCATCTCAAAGAGATCTATTGGATAAGCGACCTTAAACATGAATTTTTCATAATTTAAATCATAAGCCATTGCTCTTTTTTCTCTTGCCAACGGAATTCCAGAATCTTTTCCATCATAAACTTTTGTCCATGTTCCTGTTGATGATTCAGCAGCAACAGTCGCAGCAGCATCCTCAAAAAGTTCTTTGACTGTTTTTTTTTGTTTTTTACCCTCAACAATCGCTGTTTTGTCTAACTCTATTTTTAATAAAGTGATAACATAATTCTCATCAGGATTTTTCGGCTTCCAGCCTTTCGGAGCAACGTAATTAAATTGTACAGCCATTTTTCACCCGTTTTATGTTATGAAATTAATTTATTATTTAAACCCTTCTGACTTTCTGCCCCTCATCAGTATCTTCAACAATAAATCCAAGGGATTTTATTTTTTCCCGGATATCATCTGATTTTTTCCAGTTTTTCTCTCTTCTTGATTTTTCTCTTTCATCAACTAATTTTTTTATTTCTTTTGGAATTTCTAATTTTTCTTTTTTTAGCAAATCTAATCCAAGAATTTCGTCAAATTTTTCAATTGTTTTTATTCTTCCTTGTGCTTTTTCATTCCTGATAAGCTTCCACAAAACTTGCAAAGCTTCAGGCATGTTAAGATCATCATCCACTGTTTTATTAAATTCTGCGAGATAATTATCATTCGCTTTTTCATCATCTTTGACATTTGAAATCAAGTTTTTGAGCCTCTCCAGAGAATTTTTCGCCGCTTTCAGCTTTTCAAGCGAAAAATTCAAAGGCTTTCTGTAATGAGTTGTCAAGCATAAATACCTGAAGTCAAGGGGGTTGAATCCCTGCTCTTCCAGTTGTGAAACAGTGAAAAGTCCTCCTGAGCTTTTTGATACTTTTTTTCCATGGGATAAAAGCCAAGCTCCGTGAATCCAGTAATTCACAAATTTTTTTCCTGTCGCAGTTTCGCTTTGCGCGATTTCATTTGTGTGATGAATTTGAATATGATCCATCCCTCCAGTGTGAATATCAAAATGTTCTCCAAAATATTTCATAGACATTGCACTGCATTCAATATGCCATCCTGGAAATCCCAAGCCAAAAGGCGAGTTCCATTCCTGTTGCCTCAAGCCTGGAAATTCGGAAAATTTCCACAGCGCAAAATCAGTTTTGCTTTTCTTTTCTCCCAAAGAAATTCTTTTCCCAGCTTTCAAGCCTTCTTTATTTAATTTTGCCAGCTTTCCATAATTCTTGAATTTTGAAGTATCAAAATAAATTCCATCAGACGTTTTGTAAGTGTAGTCTTTTTTTTCAAGGATTTTTATCAATTCAATCTGTTCTTTAATGTGTTCTGTGGCCTTGCACCAAATATTTGGCTCCAAAATGTTTAATTTTTTAAAATCTTCCCTGAAAACCCTTAAATAAAAATTTGCGATTTCTTTGGCTGTTTTTCCTTCTCTTTTAACAGCTTTCTCCATTTTATCTTCCCCCTCATCAGCGTCAGAAGTCAAATGCCCCACATCAGTTACATTAATTGCGTGTTTGACTTTGTATTTATCAAACATCAAAACTCTTTTTAGGATGTCAGAAAAGATGTATGTTCTTAAGTTTCCAATATGCTGATACCAATAAACAGTCGGTCCGCATGAATAAATTCCAACGTAATCCTTGTGAATTGGCTTGAAAATCTCTTTTTTTCTTGATAAAGTATTATACAGTTTAAGCATAAATACACTACCAAGATTAAGTTTATTAAATTTACTTAATTGATTCCTCTGTGTTTTTTGTCTGTTTTGTCCTTAAGAAATAGATGTCAATAATGTCTTCAAGCAAATCTGGATTCAATTTTAGGCTTAGATTCTCAATCATTGTTTCTTTTATACTGCGCTTCTCTAAGTATTTGAATTTTGAGTGGGGATAATACCCCCATCCTATTGGTCTGGAATTCCCATTTTTATTGTGGTTTAGAGCATAAGTCCAAACATGTTTTTTTATATCTTCTTCAAACAATTTGTCTAAAAGAGTTGGATCCACTTCAAGCGTAAAATCTGCAGGAGTCACATGCATTACCTCATACCCATTGTAATTAATAAGATACTTCTTTTTCAAGATTTTTTCAATTTTATAATTGATAGACATGAATTTTATTTTGCCAGAACTAGATTATAAACTTTCTGTTACTACTTTTTCAATTAGAATTATTTTATGGTGACAGTTACTTGGGGAACTGAAGTATAAGGGTTTGGGGTTGTAAGAGAGCATGTTTCCGCTTTACAAATGTTTACTCTATAAGTTATTGTGCAAGGAGGAGCATTCTCTGAAATCTGAAATTTAACTAATATAGGAAGATCTAATTTTGCCCCTCTTCCAAGATTAAAACTTCCTGTTTTTTCAAGAAGATAATTCTCTGCTTCTGTTACACTAAAAGTACTAAAAGAGGATTTACAACTCGCTATTCCATTAACATCAGTTCCAATAATATAACTAAATATTCCTCCATCATCTTTGTTTCTAACTGAAAAAGCAAATCCTGCAGGATCTTTATTTCTTTCAAGAGATATTGCCCTGTCAGAAGGGGCTACTGAAATTTTTGCAGTATCATCGCTAAAAGCTCTGTTAATCTCATCAATAACCTGGCTGTTTATTGCTTCAACAGCATCCTGGCTTCCGCTGAATATAGATCTTATTAAAACAACTCCCAAAACCAGTACAATCATAAGAAGAACTATAGTAACCATTGTGCCGACACTCATCTCCATAGCCGCTTTTTTATTAATTGCTTTCATTTCTGCCTTTTAAATATTATTTACTTTGCTGGGAAATTCTGTATTCCAGAAAGGTTTGTTGAAAAAGCAAAGACCACTATAAGCACTATCATAATTATGCTTACAATCAATCCAATTGTGCTTAAGGTTCTTGCCTTTTTTTCCATCGGCGTTCTTGGGTTCTTGCTCCAGACTAATCCAACTATTGACAAAACAAGGCCTACAACCGGCTGGAAAAAAGCCAGAACAATTGCAATAGTTCCGATGACGTAACTCTCAAAACCATTTCCCTCTTTTTTTATTGACATACCTTAGTTAGTTTTTTTCTTTTTATAAATCTTTTCAAATGGGAAGGGAGGGAATTGAACCCCCGGCGTCACGAGCTTCAGTCGTGTGTTCTCCCACTGAACTACCTTCCCTTATAAAATAAATAAGGAAAAGGACTTTTAAATCTTTAGAAAAACGTAAGTTGGGAATAGGCCACCTTCTGTTGTTCGCTGTTTCTTTTCAGACAGACCGAACATGTTAACATTTAACTAAGCGGCTTAAAGCCTTGCACCGATTGAGGCAGTCGTTTCATCAAATCTCTATACTCAAAGTTCCACGCATGTTTCATTACTCTCGTTCGACGATGTTTCGGCGGACGAGGTCTGAGATTTCTCTCAGAGCTATATAGAGCTGTGTCGTTTCTGTTCTGTTGCTTCCCTTCACAGGAATCTTCCTTTCGAAAGACAATCTTAATATGGCGGGCGGACCTTCCTCAAAACTTAGAAATCATATAATGAATTCTTGATAATTTAATATCAAAGTCTCGAAGTTAACTACCCAACTTACAAAAAGCAAAGAAGAAGTGGGTTTTTAAATTTTCCTGAAAGAAAGAAGGTGAAAGTGCGGCAGGAAAAGGGGTTGTCTATAGAGGTTTTGAGGTTGGTCTGCCGCACTAACACTTGCTAACATTACAAAGAATTGAGATATTTCTTCTTTATAAAGCGTTAGAAACAAAGATATATATCTCTCCTACATATGCAGGTTTCACTCTCCTACACAAATCTTTAAAACCCCATTATATCTAAGTTTTTTATGGATTTGTATGCATTCATACTTCAAAATCGAGAAATATTAAAGGTATTTTACGCATTATTTATTATCTTAGTATGCTTTTTAATAGTCCTTAAAAGCCACAGAATTTTCAAGTTAAGTTCATACGAAGGCATAAGATATTTCAGAAATGCATTTCTTTTTTACGGCCTTGCTTTTTTTTCAAGATATCTGCTGAGCTTCTTGATTTATGAAAATGTTGCTTTTTTTCTTTTTGAGTTTTTTATAGTAATGGCGGGCTTTGTTTTGCTTTACAGCTTGATATGGAAGAAGTTTGAATACTCTTACAGTTCGCTTGTTAATGTTAAAATTCTCGTGCTATATCTCTTCGCGCTTGTAATTTCTGTTGGAGATCTGCTGATAAACAACTTTTATCTGATGTTTTTGTCTCAAGTGATTGTTTTCATGTCTGCTTCCATAATCAGCTACAATAATTATCTGGTTCACGGAAAAAACAAGAAGTTTCCCAGATTTTATGTTGCTGCAATGGTTCTTTCACTGATTGTATGGATACTTAACGCTCTTGCCGTTGTTGTATTTGCATTTGACCAGGCAATAATTGTAAATCTCTACATACTAAACATGCTTTTCTTTTTGCTTTTCCTTTATGGCATAATTAAAGCTTCCAGAGGTTAAAATGGTAAAAAGATTTTCATTGGAAGCAGTGAGAAAGTACAGAAGAATGTTAAATAAAAATCCGGTTTTTTATTCGGATCCATCGGAGGCAAAGAAAAGATCCGATTGGATGCTGGATCGAAAACCCGCAGGAGGTTTTCAATGACTAAGAAGAGAGAAAGATTGGAAGTTATTAGAGATATTCTGAAATCTGTCAGAGAAGGCAGAAGGATAAAGCCGACAAGGCTTCTTTATTCTTCAAATCTTTCCCCTCAAATGTTCAAGGATTATGTTGATGAGCTTCTTGGAAAGCAGTTTATAGAAGTAGAGCAGGATAAAAAAGAGAAAAAATTTTTTAAAATAACTATTAAAGGGAATGATTTTCTTGAGCAGTATAAAGTAATAGAGTCTTTTGTCCAGAATTTCGGTTTATAATGACAGTTCCTACCTTGCTTTCAAAAGTGAATTTGCTTCTTCAAAAAGAAAATATAGAAGGGATTGTCATTGAAATATCAGAAAAATCAATTGATGCTATTAGCAGGGATCCCAAAGGCGCTGATAAGATAATAAAGCAGAGATACAATATTCAAGAAGAGGAGGGCATTTATAAGCCCAAATGGCATCATTTCTTACTTTGCCAAGATGAATGCTTCCCATACTCAGGGCAATACAAACAATACGATGAAATCCTAAGAAAAAAAGGATTATAAAAGGATTCATCAATTTTTTATACAAAACCTTTTTAGAAACAAATAAAAACACTTTTTTCCTATATCTACAATGAAAAAGAGGGGTTTATTCTTGCTTTTGGCTTTGCTTTTGCTTCCTGCTATTTCTTCTTCATCTGTTGATTCTGAAATACAAAAAATAACACATTATGCGGAGGAGTATGAAACAGGAAACATAAATTACGCACAACTTGTTCTGCAGATAGGTTCAACAAGACAAAATCTCAATCAGCTTTTAGGGGTTGAAAACATGGAAGAAGGAGGCCTTTTAAAGCAAGATCAGATAAAAGAAGTTCTCGGCGAGCCAATAAGAGAGACAAAATGGGTTTGGGTTGAAAAAGAGGAAAGAGAAAAGAAAATAGATTCTCCTGCTCCAATCTGGGAAAAAGTTATTTTTGATGGAAGGAAAATACAAATAAGGCTTAATGCATTTCCATCTATTTTTAATGAAATCAGTCAAGAGGCAAGAGAAAGAATAAGAGAGCTTGAGGGTGAAGGAAATTTTGATGAAGCTGAAAAATTGAGAAAACAAGGAAGCGGAGAAGATACTCTGGTTTACAGACTTAACTTTCAGATTGATTTTAAAAGGCCGGATCAGCAATTAGATATTAAAAGCAAGATAGAAGATATTAAATATTTAGCTGAAACATTTAATGCGGATTCATCTTCTTCTAATGCAGAGTCTCTGGCAAAAGCAAGCGTTAATGTAGAAAAGCTTTTTTGGAATTCTTTCAAGCAGGACAACAAAGAATGCAGGGCATATATGACTGATCTTTTTGGCTCAGAAAATCTAAGACAAACAATGAATACAATAGCTAATGAAATTATTTTTTATGAAGGCGAAAACTTCGAGGCTAAAATAAGGCTTGAAATGTGCGATGATTGTGAATGGAATTGGATTAATATGAATATGTGGATAGAAGGAAGAGGTCCTGGATTTAAGACGCCAAAAGGCATCTCTAATTTTCAAGAATCTCCCGACAATTTTAAAGGAATGTCTGAAGAATCATACAAATCTGAAACAGAAAAATTAATTTCTGACATTAAAAGTTCTCTTGAAAGCGGAAATTATGGCCAGTCAATGTCTTATCAGAATAAGCTTATGATGCTTACAAATGCATGGAATGAGCAGGCAAATGATGTTTGGAAGCAACTTGATGTTGAGTTCCAGTCAAAAACAAGCTCAATGACAGAAGAGCAGAGAAATGAATATTATTCTAATTATGGTTGGTTAAAAGATGAGCAAGAAAAAAGAAAAAAAGCTGCAGAATTAAGAAAACAGAATTATGAGCGAAGAAAAGCTTTCTACTTAGGAATTTTTTCAGGCTATGAGAAAAAAGAATTTTATTATGAGCAGGAGGAATTTGAGAAAAGGCTTGTTGAAGAATTTAAAGAAAGAGGAGAGGAAATATGCAATAACAATGTTGATGACAATCAAAATGAACAAGTTGACTGTTCTGATTCTCAATGCGGCGGGAAAATCTGCGGAAAGCAGACAAAAGCAATTGCGGAGGGTAATATAACTAAAGAAGCTAGCGTTGATTTATATTGCATCGCCGGATCATGCCAGGAAAGAGAGGAAATTGTTGTTGAGAGAAACGAATCTGTTTGTGGGAATCATATTTGCGAAGAGGGTGAGTTTTCAAGCGCCAATTTATCCCAAGGCTTATTATGCCCAGAAGATTGCAGTATTTGTCCGCAATATGAACCTATTGAATGCTCTGGAAAAATAATATTCAGTGGAAAAGATTTAAATGGCTGTCCTTTAGAGCCAATCTGTCTTAATGAAACAGAATCCTGTATTAGCGATGAAGATTGTTTAGATCCTCTTTGCGGTGATTCATCTTGTGTTGAAGGAGCATGCCAGGTAGTTTCTCTAGAAGAGTGCAGAGAGCCTGAATGTGTTGATGGACAGGAAAGAATAATACATTGTCAAGAGCAGGATCTTTTTGCAGGAATTTGTGTTGGAGGTTTATGGCAGGAGACAGGTTTAGAATGCCAAGAGCCAATTGAAATTCAGGAAGAAGTTGCTGAAGAAGGCGTAGAAAGAGAAGTTAAAGGAGAAATTTTTGAAGAAGCAGTTGTTGGAAATGAGTGTGAAGCTGTAAGTGATTGTGGAAACTCTAATGACGTCTGCAGCAATGGAAGATGTGTTACTTTGCCCCAGATTGTAGAAGAAGAAATTCGAGAAGAGCAACAGGCTGAACGAGAAGTTCAAGAAGAGAATGAAGAATTTCCTATAGAAGAGCAGCCCCAGAATGACCAAGAAATTGTGGAAGAAGAACAAGAAACCGAAGAATCTGGAGCACAGCCAGAAGAAACTCCTGCTACAGGTTCAGTTATATTTGGTCTTTTTAGGAATATTATGAAATCAACTGGTTCAATAATTACAGGATTTGATACGGAGGGAGGAGCCCAAGATAGTTCAGGAAGTTCTGGAAGCCAAGATCTTCAAGAAAGTTCAGGAGGTTCTTCGCAAGATAGTCCGCAAGGCGACACTTCTCAGCAGGGCGATACCTTTCAACAAGAATCTGGAAATACAGAAGGACAAAATCAAGATCAAAATTTTGAAGAAAATAGGCAAGAAGACAATTGGGATGAAAGACAAGATGATCAAGAAGACAGAGAAAGAGATGATCAACGGAGAAGGGAGAATGAATGCAATGATAGATGTGAAAGAGAGTGCTATGACATTGAAATAAGGCCTTGTGTTGAGGAGTGCATTTTTGAAAAATGCGGGCAGAATTTTGACTGCAATGTAGATGAAACAAAAACAAATTGCGAGTCCAGCTGCAAAAGTGAAGTTGATATTAACAGTTGTGTGGATAATTGTGATGAAAAATGCATGAAAGGAGAACAGACTTGGAAAGAGCCTGAAAGAGAAGAGCATAAAGAAGAAAAAGGAGTTTTCACAGTTGGAGGTGGCTGCAAAACTTCTCAGGGAAATACAGAAGCATTTATGTGGTTTGGAGGATGGGGAGATCCTTTTGAAAGAATTCAGCCTTTAAAAAATAAGTATTATCAAGGAGGAGACTCTGACTGGTGCAAGTGGGATTTAGAAAATTTGGAAAAACAAAGAAAAGAATTTGAAGATTCCTTTAATCAGGAATTTATAAATTGGTTTTTTGAGAAATATCTTTCTAGTTCTGCAGAAGATTGGGAGCAGCATGTTTCAGGGCTTTTTGAGCTTTATTGGAAAGACGTCGATATATCAAGAGAGACAGCATTCAAGATGAACTGTCTGGAAGAGAATAAAATTCCAGAATATAATCTAATAGGCCCTGTTACTTATGAGTCTGATTATGGCAAACTTGAATTTTGGGAGGAACTCCAGGTTGCAGAACTTCCAGAAATAGGAGAAGTAACATTGGTGACTCCTTATATGAAGCTTTGGATTTTGCCTTCTGAAAATGTCATAAAACATGAAATGAAGAAAGCGGCAAAAGAGCATAGGTTTCCCGGATCTAAAGATAATGAAGTAAAAAGCAATGGATTGACTGAAGAAGAAAAGCGTATGATAAGGCAGGATAAAGGATTCATGGAAAAGATAAATGAATTGGCCGGGAAATATGGCGGAAGCTTTGACGGAGCTGTTCAGATTGTTGACTTTGAAACAAATGAAGTTGTTTACAATATGTATGTTAGTATAAATGAGCAGGATATAATGTCATTAAGCCCAATGCCTGTTGAAGAGCTTCCTGAAACAGATACAATAATTCAGGCAGATTTTGATATTATTTATGATATTATTCTTACAGAAGAAAAAGAAATGAATGGCGAGCGTATTGAATCTCCTCCATGGGCAAGACAAGGAATAAAACCAGCTCAAAAAGTAAAGGAAATAACAAATGGAGTTGAGATGTATTTCAAGATGAGGAAATTAATGAGTTCTGCAAGAATAACTCCAGGATCAACTGAAGGTGATGCAAAAGAAATGTTCAAAGAGGCAATGAAAAGAATGACGGGAGATGAAAGAGGCGGAGAAGAAGATATGAAAAATCAAGAGGGTTTTGAAGGTGAAGATAATAATCAGGAAAATAACTTTGAAGACGGCGATAAAGAAGAAAGCAGAGATGAAAGAGGAATCACGGGGAATTTTGTTGGGTGATTAAAAATTTTGGGTTGTAAAGTTTGAATTTCAAGAGAAAATCAGGAAGAAAGAGGAATCACAGGGAATTTATTGGATGATAGTTGTGAGGATAATTAATTTGTTATGATTAGGGTCCAATAATCTTTAAGGGTTTATAATTTAATATTTTCCCAGCTGGAACAGTGTTTCTTGCTTTATTTTCATATAAGACTATACAATCTCCGTAATCTCCACCATGAAATTGTCCAAGATCAGGAGTGGCAAAAGTAATTCCATCTTTATCAAAAGCAATACTTCTACTAATAAGGGCCGATTTAACCGGCACATTTCCTTCATTCTCAACAATTCCTACAACATATCTAAGTCGCTTTATTGGTCGATCGGTCATTGGATGAAGAAATTCAATTTCAGCCAATTCAAATATGGTTTCAGGCAATAGGGAATTATCAGAAAGTTTAATCTTTGGCAGTCTTTGTTGAAGTTCTTTTTCTAATCCCATATTTTTTATCTAATTTCCCTATTTTTAAATCTTTCCCCACTCAAATTTTAGAATTAAACATAAAACTATAAAAAATAAAAAAAATTTCTTGCCAATTTGTTTTAGTATCGGTCTTCCCTATGTTAAAATCCGAGATTTTAATATCTATCTTCCCTGTCAAATCTTCTTGGTCTTTCTCGGTCTCTGTCTCCTTCAGATCTTTCTTCCATAGGTTTTGCAGGTCTTACGCTTATTCTTCTTCCACCAACTTCTTTCTCGTTCATTTCAGCTATAGCTTTTTCAGCTGATTCTGCGTTAGTAAAAGTCACAAAGCCAAAACCCTTTGATCTTCCAGAAAACTTGTTCACAATCACGGTTGCCTCAGTTACTTCACCACATGGAGAAAAGAGTTCTTTCAACTCTTCAAATCCAATACTAAAAGGCAAATTACCAACATAAACTCTTGATTCACTCATCTGCTTTTCTCCTCCTTACATCTTTGTACGCGTAAATGTTTCGTAGAATTTTGCATCCTAACTATCCATTCTATTATACATAAAAAAGCAGGTTTTTAAGTCTTTTGTAAATGGA
>JBBSXA010000019.1:15497-26759 GCA_038045985.1 Nanobdellota archaeon | reverse complement strand
AGGTCCAGCAATAAGCAGTCCAAACACAAATTCAACTTTAATAAATCAAAATGAACTTTTCTGCTTGAATGCAACAGTATCAGACGTTTCAGGAGTAAGCAGTGTTGTTGCAGAGGTTTACAATACAACAATATGGCTGAATTATACAATGACTGAGGACGGAACTTCCTGCGATGGAACAGCAAGCGACAATGTTTATGGAGTTTCAATTCAAGGAACAGCAATAGGATTATGGAATTACAGCAAAGTTTACGCAAACGATACTTTAAACAACAGAGCTTTCCTGGATTTTTCTGATTTAACAATAAATGTAACAACACAGCCAAACTCCCCTCCATTAGTAACTTTTGTTCAACAACCTTTATCAGGAATTCCTCTTGAAGCAACATTTAGAACAATAAACTTTGAAGTTCATGTTAATGATCTAAATGGGTACCCAGATATATCAAGCGTAAATACGAACTTTTCAAAAGCCGGAGAGCAGACAAGAGCAGGAACTTGCGTTTTCCAAAATAATATAAATCTCAATGAAGCAAATTACACATGTTCAATCAACATGTGGTATTACGATGCATCAGGGATTTGGAATATTTCAGTAATGGCAAATGATTCATTAGGAGTATTTGATGTAAATGATACATATATTTTCACATATCAGCCATTAAAGGCAATTGTGATTGTTTCACCGTCAGGTTCTCTGACATGGTCAATATTAAATACAGGCGCAATAGATCAAAATGCAAGCAACGATCCAACTACAATAAACAACACAGGAAACTATGAAGGAGCAATTAACATCACCTCTTATGATTTAACAGGCGAGACAAATTCATTGGAAACAATTCCAGCCTCGTATTTCAGGGCAGGCCCAACTTCAGGATTAGAGTGCAGTGCAACACAATTGCAGAATGCAACATCAATTTTAATCACCGGAACAAATCTGCCAAAGGGCACAAGCGCAACAGAAGACATTTATTATTGCATAAATTCAGTTCCACTATTATCCACTCAGTCATACTCTGCAAAAGGAGCAAATGCATGGATGATTGAGATATAATTTGTTACTATTACTAAGTTAATAAATAGAAAAGTTTATAAATATCAAATTCCGTAAAAAAGCATGGCAAACTACGAACCAAAACTTGTAGGAAAGTTAAAAGGCGGCGGAGAAGTTTATCAAGTTGCAGCTCCATTAGATGAGCAAATGCTGGCTTTTTTAACAGAATTGGAATAAACTCTTTGGTAAGCCCTCAAGATGCAGTTTTAATTAGGCTTGAAGGAATTTCTAATGATTTCACAAAAACAAATATGGTTCCTGTGGGAGTTAAAAGAGAAAACCCTGCTTTGTATAGAGTTTCTCCTTTCATGGATCCTGCAATGGCAAAGATTGCTGTAAAGGCTCATAGAAATTCAATGTATCCTGTTTTAGATAGGGAGTTTTATGAGGCCGTAAAGCAATATGCTGATGAAGATAAAGGATTAGAGCCAGAAGATAGAAGGGCTATTATTCTTTCAAGCCCTGAAGATTATTTGTTGACTCCTGAAATGGAAGATACAAGATTTATTTTTGGAAAACCAACAAAAGGATATTTTGATAAATTTGGACATAAATCAATTAAGTTCTTTAATTTGCCAACAAATGATGTTCCTAAAAATAAATGCTTTGTTAATTGTTTGTGGTTCGATGGCCCTGTTGGCGATTCTGGGCTTTATGCTGGGGACAGGGACCTGTACGACGAGGACAGTGCTTTTGGGGTGTTGCGGAGCGCCGAAGGCGCGAACGCGCAAAATTCAGGATATTCTTTAACTGAAATTGCAAAAGCAAATTCTGGAGTTATTCCAGTTGTATTTAACAATGCCGGAGTAAAAGGAGTAACCCCTCTTGTTGCAAGAGACCTTAATAAAAGCCTTTTGGAAAGTCTTAGAAAAGGGAAATAATTTTTAACTAACAACTTCTTATAATAACGCCTCGGCTGCTGTTTTTATTTTGATTTGATAGGAAGAAAAGTTGTTAAGTAAACTTACAAATCCAAAAGCTTCAACATAACAAAATTTAAAAACATAAATATCTTCCGCTAAACATGAAAAAGAGGTTGTGTCTGGTCTTCTCAGTTTTATTAATCGTGCTATTATCCTTTGCATCTGCTAATTTTGCCACAGACTTTTGGAAAAGATTTACGGGACAAGTTCCTTCCCAGCCGCAGAATATTTCAATAACGGTTGTAGGAGCAAATCCTGTTTCAATTAGTGTCCCTGCAATTGTAGCTTCTCCAACAGAAAATACTTTCACCAATGTTGTTTTCTCAGTAAATGTAACAGATCCTAACGGCGTTAATGATATTAATGACTCCAGCGTATCTCCAGAAATAAATAATGGCGCAATATTCAGAATAGGAAGCTGTTCCTTTTCACAAGATATAAACTCAACAACAGCAAATTACTCCTGCTCTGTTTTAATGTGGTATTTTGACCCTTCTACTCCAAGTTCCTCATGGACAACAAGAGTTCAGGCAAAAGATTTGGGAAACCAAACTTTAATGAATGGCACAGCCGTGTTTACGTATGGCTTACTAAAATCAATGGTCATCTCCCCTTCTCAATTATTCTGGCCAAGCGTTATTCCAGGAGCGTCAAACCAAAATTCAAGCAATGATCCAACAATTATTAACAACACAGGAAATTACAATGGAATAATTAATGTAACAGCTTATAACTTGCTTGGAGAAACAATTCCATCAGAATCTATAGTTGCAAACTCTTTTAGTGTTAGTTCAGCATCTGGCTCTGAATGCTTATCAGGAACAACTTTATCACACAGCATTAGTGCTGGAATAACAGGCAGCAGTTCTAATCCAGGAAACTTAAGTGCTGGAGGAGGACAAGCAAATTTATATTACTGTATTCCTTTAGTTCCAACAGTGTCATCACAAGTATACTCAACAACAGGAGGAAGCAGCTGGGCTGTTACTTATTAAAATGAAAGAATATTACAAAGCAATTGGAAAAGAGAGCCTTTATGAAAGGGTTAGAAATGAACTTTCAAATCCTCACTTTGGAGAAGGTCTGTTTGATAATCCAGCAATCTCTTTAGTACGCTGTGAAAAACCATATCTTGAAGACCCTAATATTTATTACTTGCATGTTGGAAATGCTACAGTCGTTGTCACAAGCCCAAAAACTCCATTGTATAATGGAGAAATAGGTATTATAGCCGATAACAAAGAAAAAGTATTAATAGCTAAATCAATTTTAGAAAATAGTGTAATTGAGTATAGCAACATAGGTAATAAAATTAAACTTGAATTAAAAGTAGCATAAAATGAAAAACCGCATGATATTAGCTATTACAGGAATTTTTCTTTTCTTGATACTTGCTAGTTTTGCAAGCCCTGCAGGAATATCTCCTCCCTACTGGGAAGGGTATCCTTTATACATGAATTACGGAGAAACAAAAACAGTTAATTTTAACCTTCAAAACATGGTTGGAAATGAAGACATATCTGTTGAGGCAGTGATAAATCAAGGCTCTGACATTGCGTCTCTTGAAAAGACAACTTACACTGCAAGAGCGGGCACATCAGACACAATGATTCCATTAACAATTACTATTCCAAATGACTTTGATAAGCAAATTCAAAGCGTTGTTTTAGAATTTAAAACAGTGACTCCTTCAGGCGAGGGAATGGTTACTCTTGGCACAGGCTGGACAACTTCTTTTGATGTAATAATATCTGAAAAAGAAGTTCAAAAATCAAGTTTGGTGTGGATAATAATTCTCCTGGCAGCAGTCGTTCTTGTTCTTGCCTTGATAATTTACAAGATAGTCAAGAGAAGAAGATAAAGAAAAAAGACCTATTAATCTATCAATAATAGACACTAGCCAATAATTACTAAGGAATTACTCCAGGGGTAGTAAAATAATATATCATGCTGTTGTCTAAAATATTATCGTCGTAATCTATTCTTTTTTTAGAGATTCTTTTATCTCTATCAAAATATTTCATAACTTCCGAGGAGTCTAAAACTCCATCTTTATTAAGATCATAATACTGGAATATTAAACTTGTGTGGTTAGAACTAATGCTATCATTAAGACCCTTGTCACAAATTGGAATAGAATCGTTTGTCTCCCTGTTATTCCTATAATTAATGGCACTAAAAGCCATACCTCCAGTGATAAGGATACTACCTACTATCCACGGCCATGCATGGTCTGCAAAGAATTTCCCTAGATTGTTCCGATCTTCCATAAAAAAAGAGACATATTCTACTTTAAATATCTTTCCATTTCCTCCATCACCAAACTTTTAAAAATCTTTGTTTAAATTTTTTTAAGAAGATAAACTGATATCCAATGGAAAATCAAGATTAACTTTTTTTAATACTTCTTTAAGAACTCGCGCCCTTTTTCTAAAGCTTAAAATCCCTATGCTTTTCACTTCATTTGTTTCCTCATCTCTTCTTACAAATATTCCTGGTTCAATTTCATCAGCGTAACATTTTGTCGGCTCATCAAAAAATATCTCTAAAAAATCAGCATTCTCATCATAAGATATGTCATAAGTTTTATTTTCCTTTATCATTTTATATTTCTGCCAAAATATGATGTTAGTACATAACCCTCTCCGTTTAAATATTTAACTGAAACTTTAAAGTATTTAGCAGGAAATTTTCTATGCTTATGGAATTTGTAGTAATAGTAAATTGTTTCATCAAATTCGTAGGATGTTATTTTATCAGGAATTTGTACAGCCTCTTTTACCCAATTCAGTTCTTCAACTTCAGGATGTTTTTTTCTAATGTGAGACCATTGCTTCTTTGATAAATGTATTTTTCTCCCTGATTTATCAGCTACTTCAAAAACAAAAGCCATTAATTGATTAATAACCTATTATTTATAAAAATATCATACAAACAATTTTTAAACAATCATAAAGTTAATAAGTATACATTCTTTAATTCCCTTATGAAAAAGTGGTTGTTATTTGTCTTTCTAATGTTTCTTCTTCAAGGAATTTTCGCAATAACAGGCGAAAGCATTACAGGAGAAGCTTCAGAATTTCCCACAAATGTTTCTGTATTTGTCCAGCCCGGGCATCCAATAATTTACATTTATTCTCCTGAAAATCAAACTTACACAAACACAACTTTATTGATGAATTATTCAATAAAAAATAACGTTAGTAGTATTTGGTACAACTTGGACAATTCAGGTAATATATCCTTATCAAATATATCAGAAAATTCATTTTATTTCAATGTGTCTCTTGGAAGCCATATTCTTTATATTTATGCAAACAATACTTTAGGGCAGAGTTTAAAAAGCGTTTATTTTACAATTAGCGAAGGTTCTTCATCAAGTTCCTCATCATCTTCAAGCAGTTCTTCAGGTTCAAGTTCTGGAGGCAGTGGCGGTTCTGGAGGAGGTGGAGCCTCAATAACTGCATTTGAGCTTGACAAAAATCTTTTCCAAATTTCTTTAATTCAAGGGGAAACTAAAACAGAATCAGTAAAAATAAAGAACCTAGGAAGTTCAAGAGTAACAATCTCTATTGAAACGCTTGACTTAGACAGCATTGTATTAATTGATGAAAAAAGTTTTTCTTTAAATCCTGGAGAAACCAAAGAGCTAAATATACATTTCTTTGCGCTTTCAAACATCCTGCCAAACGTCTACTTTGGAAAGATAACATTTGCTTCAGGAACTTTTAAAAAATCAATTGTGGCTGTTGTTGAAATCAAGCAAAGGCAGGCATTATTTGACATTAATGTGGAGGTTCTCCCGAATTATAAAAACGTCTATCCTGGAAAGAGAATTTCAGCGCTTATTGACCTTGCAAATATCGGGCTTAGAGAAACAGCTGTTGATGTTGATCTTACTCTTTACATTACAGACGATGAAAAAAACAAAGTATCTGAAATATCCCAGGAAGTTCTGGCTGTTAAAAACAATTTGACAATCACAAGAAAACTGCAAGTCCCTGAAAATTTAAAAGAGGGAACTTATTTCTTGATTGCAGATCTAAAATACAGCAATATCACTGCCTCTTCTTATGATTCATTTAATGTTCAAGGAGGAAGATTTAATTATTTATGGCTGGTCATAATTGTTGTTTTATTGATATTATTGTCCATTGGAATAAAAATTTTTATTTCTAGAAAGAGAGCAGGGAAAAGTGGCAAAAAGTATAGATGAAGCTTTTTATCAAGCATTTAATAACTTCAATACTGCGCTATAAGCTGAAGAATCCCACTTATAAGAAGCCACAATCCCACAGCAATGTTAAGGGACTTTGGCCAAGCCAAAACAACAATCCCTGCAAGTATAGCTAATATTGCGGATAAAACTAATGATATTAATACCATAGATTATACAGCCATTTCTCCTATTTATAGTTGTGGGTTATGCTTTATAACTCAAGATTAATTGCTTCTTATTTGTAATACTTTATTTTGCTGGTAAAATTCTTCTACACTATCTTTCATTCCCATTTTTAGCCACCAAGGAGGATTTGTTAAAAAATCTCTTTCTTCTCCTTTATATTTTGTTTGCCCTCTATAAATCATGTGTGGCAAATGAAAAGGAATTAAATGCGGTCCTAAAATTTCTCCCTCTTTTTCAGGTCTAACATGAACTAAATGATCTCCCACAAACCAAACTCCATTTCTTAAAACAGCACTTCTAATAGCAATATCATGTATATGATTGCTTTCTGTTTCTTGAATATCATAGTTAAATTTAGACTCAACATTAGATGGAGCAGTATCATAAACATCAGAAGCAGTTGTAACAATCCAATTTAATATGTTAGGGTTAGACTTAAAATATTCATAGTAGCCATCTTCATAAATTCGCAATGCTTCTTGTTTCTCTATTATTTTATTTCCCATTGCCAAGCAATTCTCCAATTTCTCTCTCCAAAATTATTGTTCCATATAGAATGAATCTCATCTCTATTTGCTCCTAAATAACCAGGCCTGTCAATAGTTTTCCAAACCATATTCAAGAAATTCTTTTGTTGTTTATAACAATTTATATAAAAAATTATATCCTCTTTCTTCTATTTGGTCAAGCTTGGACAAATGCAAAAAGAATTAAATCCTTTTTCTTCTAAGCAGATTCGCATTTGTTACAACTGTTATAGAAGATGCAGCCATTGCGATTTCCGCAATTATAGGGTGCAAGACTCCTGCAACAGCCAAAGGAATTGCAACAACATTATATGCAAAAGCCCAGAACAAATTCTGTTTTATCTTTGAGAAAGTGGCTTTTGAAAGATTTATTGCGGCAACTACCCCCCTTAAATTTCCTCTTACTAAAACCAAATCTCCTGCTTCAATTGCAATATCTGTTCCAGTTCCCATCGCAATTCCAACATTTGCCTGTTTTAATGCAGGAGCGTCATTAATTCCATCCCCAATAAATGCAACCATAGAAGTTTTTTGAAGCTCAATAACCCTTTTTGCCTTGTCTTCTGGAAGGACATTTGCTATAACTTCTTTTATTCCAACTTCTTTTGCAATAGCTTTTGCTGTCCTTTCGTTATCTCCAGTAATCATAACTGTTCTATAACCTTTAGAATTAAGATAATTCACAGCTTTGGCAGAATCTTCTTTTACAGCGTCGGCAATCCCAATGATGCCAAGAACTTTTGCATTTTCAGAGACAATGACTGTTGTGCAGCCTTTATCTTCGTATTCTTCGATTCTTTCACTAAAGCTCTTAAGGAAAATTCCATTTTCTTTCATTAGCAAAGAATTTCCTATAATTATTTTTTTATTTCCAATTTTACCTTCAACTCCTCTTCCTCTTAAAACCTTAAAGCCTTTTACTTCCTTATATCTTTTTAAGCTGGCTTTATCAACAATTGCCTTTGATAAAGGATGCTCGCTCAGCTTTTCTAAACTTCCTGCAAGCTCCATCATGTATGATTCCTTGACCTTTGAAAAAATATCCTTAACTTCGGGTTTTCCTTTTGTTATTGTTCCTGTTTTGTCAAAAACAATAATTTTTATTTCTTTCATTGTTTGAATAGCCTCTCCCTTTCTAATCAAAATTCCTCTTTTGGCACCTATTCCGCTTCCAACAGTTAATGCAATAGGAACTGCAAGCCCTAAAGCACAAGGACAGGCAATAACTAAAACAGAAATTGCAACTCCTAAAGACCTTCCAACTTCCCCATTAAAATACCACCAACCTGCAAAGGTTAGTATTGAAAGAATTATTATTGCAGGCACAAAAAAACTTGTAATTTTATCAGCAAGTTTTTGAATAGGAACTTTTGTTCCCTGCGCTTCTTCAACAAGTTCAATAATGTGTGCTAAAAATGTGTCTTTTCCAATTTTTGTGACCTTTACATAAAGAATTCCATCCTGATTTATTGTCGCGCCAATAACATTGCTCCCTTTAGTTTTATCAGTAGGCAAACTTTCTCCAGTAACCATTGATTCATCAACAGAACTTTCTCCTTTGAAAACTATGCCATCTGTAGGAATTTTTTCCCCCGGCTTAACGATAATTATATCTCCTACAGCAACTTCAGAGATAGGAATTTCAATTTCATTTTTCCCCCTTAAAACTCTTGCATTTTTTGCTCCAAGCTCAAGAAGTTTTTTTATTTCTTGCGTCGCTCTTCCTCTTGCTTTTGCTTCAATATATTTTCCAGTAATAAATATTGCCATAATCATTGCAGCCACGCCAGAATAGTCGCTAATTTCCATGAAAAATGTCAATATTCCTGTTAGATAAGCAATAATTGTTCCTAAAGAAATCAAAGAATCCATGTTGAAATAAAATCTGAATAAACCTGTTAATCCAGACTTAAGGGTTGAAAATCCAAATATAAAAACAACAGGAAAACCCAAAACTAATAATATTATTATAGAAATTTGTTCATTTACAATATTAATCTCAAAAAATCTCATAAGAATCATGAGTATTGCAATAGGAATAGCAAAAATCCAACTGCCAATCAATTTCTTTTTCCAGTCTCTTATTTCTCTGTCTTCTACAGGTTCAGAATGATTGTGCTCTTTATGATTCATATTTCTCATGTTATGATTCATACCCTTCATATTATGATTTTTGTTTTCTTCGTTCTCCATCTTGCAGAATTAATCAATTGAGATAACTTTATATCCTGTTCTCGCAACAGCTTTTTTTAATTCTTCATCACTCACTTTTTCATCAGCTTCAACAAACGCCTTTTTTCCAATAACGCTAACCGTAACTTCTTTGACTCCTTGAACTTTCTTTAAGCTTCTTTCGATATTGCCAGCACAACTCGCACAGTGCATTCCTTCAATGTTTATTTTTATCTTTTTTGTCATTTTTTATTTATCGATTTATTTTCTTTGAATTTGTTTAATTAGCCAAATAATTAGCAATACTAATGCAATTAATATCAAAATCATAAATATCCAACCATATCCAAAGCCACCATAGTATCCTGACATCATGCCGTAGTTTCCAAGACCCATCATCCCATATCCAAAACCCCCGAACAAAAGCAAAACTAAAACAACTATTCCAATTATAATCAAAGTATTATTATCGTTTTTCATTTTTTGATTGGTTTTTTATTTAATTGTTTAACTAACAAAAAGATTAATAGCACAAGCGCAACCAAAATCAAAATGTTGAAAATCCAGCCAAAAACATTTGTTCCTGTTCCAGAATTTCCAAACATAGGGCAGTTCCATGTTTGAGCAGACACCAGACCAATTAAACTTACAAACAAAATGATTCCTAAAATTGTTCTCTTCATCTTTTAATTACCTTTTTGTTTATGTTATTTAAAATATGAATGCAATATTGTGACATGTGTTTTTCTATTGTTTCCATTAATGGTTTTATTGTATAGCTGTTAAGCATGTAGTATCTATATTTGCCGTTTATTTCTGATTTAACAAATCCGCACGTTTTCAGTCTTGTTAAATTATGGGAAATTGTTGTCTGGTCCATATTTAGCTCGTCCATGATTTCTGAAACATTTTTCTTTCCTTTTCTTAGCAAATTTATAATTTTCAATCTTGGTTCTGACACTAAAGTTCCGAAAAATATCTTGTACGCTTCATAAAATTCTTCGTTTGAAAATCCTTCCTGGTGACAATGTTTTAATATGGTTTGGTTAATCATATGATAATAAGAAACATATGACTATTTAAATGTTTTGGTATTTAAAAATATAGGTTAAATTAAGTAGCAATAAGAAAAGTTTAAAAGATTGACACTAATTAACTGGCAATGGCTACAGGTAAAATAATTTATGAGCCTATTCCTTCTGATTTGCTTGAAACTCTCGAAGAATTAAAGAAACATCCAAGATCATTAAGATTAGCTAGCGAATTTGTTGATGCAGGAATTAATCTAATGAGAGAAAATGGTTTGTATCATCCATTTATTTATTATCAGACTCAATTAAAATATGATCCTCAAGATGACTCTGGATTGGCAATATTAACCTATAGAGTAATTTCTAAGATAAGAAAAAGAGATAGAATGTTTTTGACCTTTCCAAGTCCTGAAGAAGTTAAGATTTTTGAAGTTTATAGAAGTGGGTCTTGGCTTAATCCTTTCAATGGAATCTCCCCTTATGGATTTGGAATTCACTTATTAAATCAGGACGGAACTCCAAAAGAGCTAAGCACTTACCATTCTTTACAAGGGCCATTTACTTAGCCCTCATTTCTTCTCAACATCCACAAGCTTGCTAAAAGAATTATTATAACTAAAACTTGTATCTCAATTCCTCCTAAAGGCAGGCTTGCAAATGAGAAGCTAACTCCTAAAACACTGAATATTAAAGGGAATAATCCAGTAACACATAAAGGGCAGATTCCTACAGCAAACCCTCCAATAGCTCCTATGCCTGCTGTTGTAATTCCTTCCCCGCACTTTTGCCTTTCCTTGTACTTGACAAAAACTGTAACAGTGTTGACTGCAACTAGAAAACCTATAACAAGTGTTAAAATAATCGAAGTTCCAAATTTAAGCCAATCAACACTGCCAGCATAAATTAAAATAAGCTTTATTGTATTGTAGAAGCCGCTAAATAGAAAGTTTAATGCAAGATAAACAATAAATATTAATAGAATCCAATAGATGTGCGGTTTTTTTAAAATTTGATTCATATTTTTAAGTAAGGCAAACTTCTAAAAAACTGTGGATGTTTAAGGGAAAGTTTCCTAAAAAGATTTTTGGTTCTTTATCACCCTTGAGGCAATTTCAGATGACTTTGGTTTTTTTATCACCCTTGAGGC
>JBBSXA010000019.1:8941-15397 GCA_038045985.1 Nanobdellota archaeon | reverse complement strand
TTATCACCCTTGAGGCAATTTCAGATGACTTTGGTTTTTTTATCACCCTTGAGGCAATTTCAGATGACTTTGGTTTTTTTATCACCCTTGAGGCTATCTCAAAGGAGATGTCATAAGAAGGACCTTGGTCCTTTTTATTACTCAACAATTAGTTTTCCCTGACCCATTCCCATTGTGCATGAAAATGAATATGTTCCTTTTTCAAGTGCAGGTAATTCAAGAATGTCATTATTGTTTTGCAAATACTTTGAGTATTTTTTGCCTCCAAAATTAAATGCTGGTGCTCTCAAACATCCTGTAACAGAGCTATCTGCATTAATTGCAATAGGTTTTCCAGCTTGAACCCTTACGTCTTTATAGTTTAAATCATCTTGGCTTAATATTGCTTTTTGTGTTTCTCCAGCAACAACATTTCCTGTTATTGGTGCGCTGTTTGCATTTCCTGAATTTATAAAAACAAAGCCTGCAACAAGCGCTACTAAAAAAATAATTCCAATAAATACTGTCTTATTTCCCATTTTTACACCCCACCTCCACAACCACATCCTCCACCAGCAACACCACAACTAGAGCCTGCAGGAAGTTTTTGCTCGACATAACTTGGTTTTGTGCCGTCACTTTCCAAAACAGTGAAAGTCCCTTTGTACATATTCATTGCACATGCAATGTTAAACGTTCCCGCTTTATCAGGCATAAATTCCAAAGTATTATCCCCTTCTTTAAAATTTTTTCTTGCATTAAATGCAGAAATCACAACAGCCTTAGAACAACCAGACATTGTTGAAACATCGGCTTCTAATATAACTGGGACACCTTTTTCTAATTGTGACGGACTCAATACATATTGTCCGTTTTCCACACTAAGCTTTACAATTTGAGCTTCTTGATTTTCATAAGGAATATTATTAGTAGTTTCAACACTTCCAGACTTCACAAAAACAAACCCAGCAATTAAAGCGATTAGCACAATTATTCCAATTATTGTTATTTTATTTCCCATACTATCTATTTGCTTTTTTAGCTATTTAAATGTTTTTACGAAACTAGTTCAATTTTAGTTTTATCCGAAAATTGCGCTTCTCGGCCCAAAAACTATCAGCCATGTTGTTATCGATATCAACACAAATGTTAAAACAATTGTTAGCATATGATCTTCTTTTCTCTGTCTCTCAGTTTCTTTCATTTCTTTGTAAATCATAAAATTCAATCCAGACATTATAACTGCAGAAATAATAAAGGAGATTACTCCTGCTAATTTTAAGTTATTATCATTTAAAAGCATAAATGAAGTCATTGCTCCCATTAATCCTCCCATAAATCCTGCCATTATTCCTTCCATTACTCCCATAATGCCGCAGCATTTTCCACTCCAAATTCCTAAAATAATCCCAACAAATGCTCCAAAAAATCCTCCGATAAACATTCCGTTGGTTGAAGCGACAAAAAAGCCAAGCAAAAATCCGGAAATCATCCCCATAGTCATTCCAACCATCATTCCAGACATGCAAGCCATTTCTCTATAAGCTCTCACTTGTCTTATAGCAGGTATTATAATTGCAATGCTCAAAGCAGAAAAAAGAAGATAATATCCGTATTTAGGAACGCAATTTTCGATGTACTTTAATTTAAAAAAATAAATAATTCCAAGAAATATAAACGAAGTAAGCATAGAATAAAAAATTGTTTTTACAAGCTCCCCTTCTACCCTATTTCCACTCAATTCTTTCATAAATTCTTTAAATGTCATAATATTGGTCTTTTTCAATTGTTTAAAATCTTTTCCTTTTTTACTTATTTGAAGTATATTTAATGCTAATTTCACTACCTTCTCTCAAAACTAGGTTTCTAAATTCGGTACTTTCTTGACCATTCACATAAAGGTTTAGTGTTCCGTTTTCAGTTGTTTTATCAAAAATCTTTGTTGCATCAAATTCCTTATTCCATATGTTAAAAAATTCTCCTAATGTAAAATCCCTTACACAAGGGCCTTCAACATGTATTTCTCCTGTTGAGTCATGAGTATGTATTGGCCTCATAATCCCAGGAGCAATTCCAACATTAGAAGGAATAGCCTGTTGAATTCCGTCAATAATTATCTCCAAATCTTGATGAATATGATTTTTCAAGTTTTGATGGCTGCCTATATTCATTTCTGCTGCAATTTGATTGGCACAATATTCATTTTCATTAACTGCTCCAGATATACTCCAATAGATTAGCAAAAAGATTCCAGCAAAAACAATAATGAAAATTGCCCATTTTCTAATTTTTTTTGTGTTAATTGGTTTTTTCTCTTTCTTGGTTGATTCAGAATGCTTGGCTAAATTATGCTGTTCTAAACTTTCTCTGCTGTTAAAATTTCTATTGCATATTTCACATTTAAATTCTTCTTCCATTTTCAGTATAAACTTATTTATTTTTTTCTTTATTAGTTCGTTTAGATGCCCCATATAACAAAGCCAACAAATATAATTAACATTATTACAACTACCATTACTATGCTTCCTGTACTCGGAGATTGTGGAACCTCTTTTTGGGCTTGTGTGTTTGCTTGTTGCATTCCAGGATGGTAAGAGCTTACTATACAGCCCATAATAATTAGCATAAGCATCATTAACAAAATTTGTTTTTTCATATTGTTTTTCCAGTTATTAATTTTCTTTTAGCTAACAATAAATTTTCTGATTCCATTTTCTTCTGTAGTTTTCTTTATTTATAAACCTAAATAATAAATTAAAAATAAAAAAAATAAGTTGCTTTAAAACACTAAGCATTCAGCTCTGCATCAATAGCTTGCTTAAACACTTGATATGGCTGAGCCCCAGAGATAATTTTTCCATTAACGAAAAATCCAGGTGTTCCTTGCACGCCTGCAGCACTTCCCTCTGAAAGGTCTTTCTGGACAGCAGATTTGTATTTCCCGCTGTCTAAACAGCTTGAGATATCATAGCCTATGTCTTTTGCCCATTGCTTCAGAGTTGCATCTCCTGCATAAGTTACTGTTGAGCTTACTGTTCCTCCATCAAGCTTGTTTTGTTCTTCAAAAATTTTGTCATGCATTTTCCAATAAGCTATATCTTCCACTTTCTCTTTTGCGCAACGAGCAGCTTCTGCATAAGGTATTGCTCCTGGATGGAAGCCTAGCGGAAAATCTTTATACACAAACTTAACCTTTCCAGTATCAATGTAATCTTTTTTTATGCTTGGTAAAGTATCTTGCCAAAATTTTCTGCAAAAAGGGCACTGGTAGTCGCTGAACTCAACTAACGTTACTGGTGCATCTTTCTTGCCAAGCATTGGAGCCCCTTCTATATTTATCTGGGCTTTAGAAGGCTCTGGTGCAGGCACATTATTTCCGGCGACAGCATTTCCTGTTACCGTAGGATTGTCATTTCGATTTTCTCCAAGCCCAAATCCTCCAGTAAACAAACTAACAATTAACAATGCTGCAAATACAAAAGTCCCAAATTGCCACAAAGTGTGCTTTTTTATCGTTATAGATTCTTCATGTTCCATATTATATCTTTTTACCTCCTTTCATCATATTAAATGAGAAACTGTTTGTTTTGCAAAAATACATTTCCCTTGTAATTTTCGTAATTGAAAATCCTAGAATTAAAATTGCAAGAATTGAAAGCTCAAGTCCATCGTAAGGCAAAAAAGTTAAGAACCCAGCACCTAATCCTAAAAAAGAAACTAATCCAATTCCACAAGCAGCGCACCCTGGAATCAATGCTCCAAGAAAAACGCCAATTCCTCCAAAGATGCTAAATCTTCCAGTTCCTCTAAGCCCCAGCTTAGATTTGTACACTATTAAACCAAACAGCATTCCAAATAAAATACTGATAATTATTAAGCTAACAAAAGAGTGAAACTTTATCGAATTCTTAAATCCCCAAGCGAGCGTAAAAAAGAATTTTAACAATCCAATAAAACCAAAACTAGGATAAAAGTCTATTAAACTTTTCCAGTTTAAAATAAAGACATTCAATCCATAAAAAAGCATTGAGATAATTAAAGCTAAAATAAGATATTTCCAATTACCGAATATTTTTTTCCAAGTCTCAAAAATTTGTTTTAACTCTCTTTTTTTCATTTGGTTTCCTGCTTTGTGCATAATATTCTAGAAATACACTTATATATGCCTAGCGTCTGAACAAAGGCCTCAAAAAGCCCTAAAAGACCAAAATTTGCAGAAATTAACGTTCATGGAGGTAAATTACTGCATTATTTCGTGAAGTTTTGACATTTCTAAAAATTAAGTTATTTGGAATTATCAACAATCTCTTTGATGTCTCTTTCTATTTCCTTAACTTCATTTTGGTTGACTTCTGGAAATAATTGTGTGATTATTGTCGGCTTCATTCCCACAATCTTTATCTTTCCGCTTTCTTCCAAAACATTTATCTTGCATGGCATACAAAGTGAGATTAGCCTATTTTTTCTCAAAAAATTATTCGCGTATTTTGCAGAACAAATTTCAATTATTTTTAATGGTAATTGTTCAAATCCTTTAGCAGCAAGCCTTTCTTTCACATCATAAATTTGGAATAATGCCCATCCTTTTTGCTCAACAGCTTTTAAAACTGAAACAACTGCTTCATCAAAACTTTTTTCAGTTTCAACCACATATGCAAAATCTTCTGTTTTCATATCTTCAAATATATAGCAAGAGTCTTTCCTTTTTCAACTCTCTTTATCAAGCCTCTTTTCTCTAAATCTTGCAGGACATAACTAAGCTTTGCTTTTGACATATCTAGTTTAAGCCTTAAAGTACTCTGCGTCACTCCATTTTCTTCCCTAATTTTTCTAAGAACTTTTGCTTCAAATGGGTCTAAGAATTTCATAGCGAATTCAAATTTGTCATTATCTTTTTCTTCTCCAAATCTCTTAATTAACCTATCTTCTGTTTTGTTAAAAAATATAAGATAAAAGCCTAATGCGATAATAAATGCAAAAACTCCAATTCCAATATGAGATACGGATAAGCCTCTTTCAATTGGCAGGCAATCAGGATTATTGAAACAGCCTAAAACTTCAGCCCTGCTTGATAAAACATTGATATAGTAAAGTATTAACGCTCCAACTATTAGTCCAATAATAATCAAGATGATTCCAAGCTTTTTGTTTTCCATTACATTAGCCAAGTTTCAAACTTTAAAAAAGTTATCCTTTTCCAGTTCACTTTCTTTTTGGTGTTTATTTGAACTTATTATACACAACTGCAAAAAGCCATCCAATTATCCAGCCAAGAACAAAAGCTTCAACCAGTCCGATAATTATGCTTCCAAAGGAAACAGATGTTTTTGCTATTTGAGTTATATCAATTCCATGGAAAATGTTGTTAAAAAAGCTCATTGCTGTTCCTGAAAGCACTAAAACAAAAATCGCGCATAAAAGCGAAACTCCTGCAAAAACAACGCCCAACGAATTAGCAACTCTTCTTGTGTTTAGTTTATCTACCATTTTTCACCTCCTTTTATTTACGTCTTTATGTTTAATTTAGTTTATTAATTTTCCTTCTTTAAGCTTTTATTTCTTCTTTCCTTTCTTTTTTGAACCACAGCAACTCATTTTATATCCCTCCTTCAATTAAAATACTCCAAACAATCTTTTGTATCTGCATGATGCCCCAAATGCTCTTTCCATAATTCTACAGTATATCCTGCGGTCGGTCTGCATTTTTCTGGAATATCATCATAATTTCCAGAGCTAACTGAATTGCTGTTTATTTCTTTGTCAAGATTTATTTTTATAACTCCAGAACTGATAAGTGTAAGGAGTAAAACTGAAACAATAACAATCCCATATAATATTATTTTTTTATCCATTTAATGACATAATTCTCCTTTCAAATGCGTCTCGTGTTGGATTGGAAATTTCACATTTCCTTTCATCTTTTTTTTATGATGCAGCATAAGCCCGATTCCAAAAACACTTGAGGCAATTCCAACTGAAAAGAAAACTTTTTGATAAGCCATCAAGAATGTTGCTAACCCTGAAAGCCCAATAATAGGAATAATATTAAGCAAAAAGTGAGAGCAGCAAACAACCATGCTTCCCCCCGAAACTGTTCCAGATGTTGCAGCTCCTGCATTCACCATTGCATTGTGCTTTATTGCAGTGTAAAGCCCTATTTGAGTTCCAAATCCTCCTGCAAGAGGCAGTATAAAAAACCATAATCTCTTAAATTCAGAAACTGCAAATCCAAAGTTTACAAAGACTGCCAAAATAATGATAAAAAAAGAGAATATTCCAATTCCAGAGAGCAAACCGTACAAAATTGCTTTATTTTTTTCCATAAACAGTATCATCGCTAAATTTTAATTCAGAATATTTTTTTAGTAAGGAGCTTCTAACTTCGTCTTTGCTTTTTCCTTCATCATAAAGTTTTTTTGCTTCTAAAGCATCTTCATAGCATAAGCCGCATTCTGAAGCGTGTGAATCCCATTTTCC
>JBBSXA010000019.1:7770-8841 GCA_038045985.1 Nanobdellota archaeon | reverse complement strand
CAAAATCCCAATCCATAAAAAATTATATTTATTTTTCATATTGATTTACTCTTGAAAATTATTCCTCCAATCAGCTTGCAGGCAATTGCAGAATGGTTTTTTGTTTTTCATTCTTTGCAGCACTCCAAAAGTTTTTTTATTGATGTGAAAATTCCTTTTGTCTCTTTGCCTTCTATTTTTATTTTGTTTTTTGAATCTAAATTCAACTTCCAAAACAAGCCGTACAATTCTGCAGCATCATTGTAGAGTTCTTTTGCTTCTTTTTCCTTGCCTTCTCCAAGAAGCCTGTTTCCGACCTCGTAAAGCCTCATGCTTGAAGCAAGAAAATGCTTGCTCATGCACCATTTCTCGCTTTCATCATCTTTCTTTACTATCAAAGCAAGAAGTTTTTTTCTTAATTCTCTGACCGTATTCAGCATCTCAAGAAACTTATCATCTTGTGTTTTAACATAACTAAAAAAACAATGCTCCTCTAAACTCACTAAATTCATGAGCCCTATGCTTAGATCTTCCCAAGCAGAAATATCCAAACTATCCTTGACTTTCATTTCTTCAACTTTCTTAACAAAATTTTCGGTTTTCATTTTTATTTTAAAATATCATCAAAAACACCAGTGCATTTAGTATTAAACCTCCAAAAGTCAGTATTATTGTCTGGTAGCTAAATTTAGTTTTTCCATTATTATTCTTTTTTATATTGCTGCTGATTCCAAACGCAGCCAGTGAAATAAAACTTCCAGACAATGTTCCAAAAACAATTTTTTCTATTCCAAATATTCTATATGTATTTCCCAAACCAAAAAGTCCAGCATAGTAAAAAGTAAGGAATGTCAAAACAAATGTTGCTATTGTTATGCTTGTTAGTCTCAGGGCAGAGTTCCCCCCAATATTTTTCTTTTTTAGTATATTATTTGCCCATAGCGCACTTGAAACTATCATTGCTCCAACAAAAATTCCCACAATTGAGTCATCCCAACCAAGAGATCTTGTTATTCCAACCCCAATAATTGTTGCGCCCGTGCATAAAGGACAGTGCGCTATTATTGTAGGCATAATTGCAATTAAACTCAA
>JBBSXA010000019.1:0-7670 GCA_038045985.1 Nanobdellota archaeon | reverse complement strand
TTCTATTTTAAAATTAAAAAATTAAAAAATAAAATAATTAGCATCCACCAACCATTCCTGATCCAGCTGATGTGCTAGGTGCGCCTCCTTGAGATCTTGCAGGGATTATTCCATGCATATCATAGTTCATTTTTTCGTTTTCTGTCCAACCACTCATATCTATTTTGCCTGTGGCAGCATCCACACCTTCTGTTTTGAAAGTTACATACAAAACAGCCAAAAACAATACAGCTATAATTCCCCACATTACAATTCTTCTTTTCATCTTATTTTTTATTGTTAACAGCCCCCAACCATTCCAGAAGACGAAGCTATACTTTTTGTTGTGGCAACAGTCTCAGAAGCTGCACTCACACTTCCTGTTTTGAAAGTTACATACAAAACAGTCAAAAACAATACAGCTATAATTCCCCACATTACAATTCTTCTTTCCATTTTAACCTCCTTACAGCTTTTACTTTTGTAAAAGATGCTGGTAAAATATTGAGTTTCATCTTACATTTCCTACAATGTCAGTTTCCATTTTTTTTATATCCAATTTATCCTAACGCGCTAAAAACTAGCAGTCCAATAATTAATAATATCATTATTATCCAAAACCAAGAAACTTTCTTTTCTTCATGGCTATGCTGATTTTCTGGATGATTTCCTGAATGTCCCCCGCAGCAATTCATTTTAATTTGATTGATTTAAATAATGTTAAAGGAAAAAATAAAAAAATAAACTCCTTTAACATCCGCCGACCATACCGCCTCCACTAGTTTGCGCTTGGCCTTTTTCAGCTCCTCTATAAAGATTTGAAGCCAAGTTAATGTAGTTTGTAGGGTCAACATCTTTAGCTTTCAATGCTTGAGCTTTCTGTTCATGAACTCCTGGAAAAAATAGAACTTTCCATTTTCCTAATTCACTAAGTATTTTCTCATCAGTCATGTCAGGATGGTTTATCAATAGATATTTAGCAAGCCCTCTCATTGCATAACTATGCGCGCACCCGCAAGCTCTCTGTCCGTTGCTAAAGATAAGAGATTGAGCGCCACAACAATACTCACAGCTTATTGAAGAACCAATTTTTACATATCTATCCATTTGCTCTTTAGTTAATTGCTTATCTTCGTAAGCTGAAAGCTTTTGAATTGCTGCTTCTGTTGTCTGAGGATTGTTTGCAGAAACATCATCATAATTAACTTTAAGTTCTGCTCCATAAACCTCCGGAATACCTGTAGGAATTATTTCTGAAGCAGAAACTGTTCCTATTCCTGTAGAGAGTCCGCCAATTGCATTTCCTGTAGCTCCTCCACTAGATTTGCCAAAGTTGTATGCTAGCAACAATACAAGAACAGCTACAATGGCAACCTGCACTATAAACTCATAGTCGGTCTTTTTGCCTCCTTTCATTTCATTGGTTTTTTCTGTTTCCATGAAAAAGTCAGAAGACTAATCTATATAACTGCTTTGGAGAAACTAGTTTCACTATTGCATTTTTAAAGAATGTTTGGCAATTTCCAGATTACAGCTCTTATTTTTCTTGCACCAAACCTCGCATCTTTCAGCCCTTTATTTTCATTTCTCTTTCTATTTTAATTCATCAATCTTCGCAGCAAGTATAAAATCATTCATATGCAGCCCATTTATTTTATGGGTGTAAATTATTACTTTAACTTTCCCCCATGATAAATAAATATCAGGATGATGTCCTTCGCCTTCAGCTATCTTTCCAACCTTGTTTGTAAAATCTAAAGCCTCATTAAAATCTTTGAATTTAAACTCTCTTTCCAAGTGATGTCCATCAATAGCTTTCCAATCTTTTCCTATCTTATCAAGAAGCAGTTTTATTTCACCCTCCTTTAAAGGAAGAATTCCTCCTTGGCATGGAACGCATTTCTTGCTTGTTAAGTTCATTTTATTATAATGATGAAAGTCTATTTAAATTTTAATAAATAGAATTAAGAAAAAGCATAAAAAAATAAAAATAAATTTATGCAACAGCTTTTATTGCAGCGTCAAATTGTGAAAAGGGCACAGCTCCAGATACAACTTGAGTGCTCTTATCTTTGTTATTTATAACCACAAAATAAGGCGTTCCCCTTCCTCCAGCATTTGTAGCTTGAGTAGTTTCTTTGCTGATTTCGGCTGCAGCTTCTCCTCCATCAAGGCATTTATTGAAATCAACAGTGTTTAATCCTAATGCTTGCGCATAAGATTTAAGGCTTGTAACATCTAATGCCTGTTGGTTTGTAAAAAGCTTGTCATGATACTCCCAAAATTTTCCCTGCCTATTTGCGCATTCTGAAGCTTCAGCAGCTTTTTGTGCAAAAGGGTGTATGCTATTTAGAGGAAAGTGTTTATATATCAAATTAACATCTCCATTCTTGAAGTAATCAGTATTCTTTAAATCAGTCATTGCACCACTAGCTGCTCTCTCGCAAAAAGGGCACTGAAAATCGCTGAATTCAACTATTGTTATTCCAGCATCTTTTTTTCCAAGAACTGGGTCATTGCTTTCAATTTCAACTTTTACTTGGGAAGGCGTTGGTGCTTCTGGATTAACAGGATTTGCAATCACAGCGCCTGTAGGGCTTCCATTTCCACCGCTAAAACCGCCTGTAAACAGACTAACAACAAACAAAGCTGCAAACAAGAAAGTTCCAACCTGCCACAAAGTATGTTTTTTTATTGTTATTGAATCTTCTTTTTTTTCTTCCATTTTTTTACCTCCTTACAGCTTTTTGAATGAAAAGTTGGTTAGAGTTATTATTTATAGGGAAACTTAGGTGTTTATAAAGATTGTGAATATTGGGAAGACGTTTTTCTAAGCAAATTAATCTTATACAAAGAGAAAACTATTTAAACTATAAAAATTATAACTATTATAATATTTATAAAAAATGGACCATACAACTATCGCTATAAAGAGGGATTTGAAAGAGAAGATAATGGAATTTGCTACGAAGAAAGAGACTTACTCAGAGGTAATTGAAAGGCTTCTTAAAAGCGCGAAAGAAAGGCAACTTCATGACCTGCTGATGAGTGAAGAAAATACTGTTTCTATAGAAGAGGCTCTAGCCAAAGCAAAGAAAAAATGGCAGAGGTAAGAATAGTTAAAGAGCTGGAAGAGGAGATCAACAAAAAATTCAAGGGCGAGTCAATAAAGATTTTTGAATTAATCTACTCTTTGAGAGAAAACCCAAAAAAAGGCACACCTGTTGGTCATGTCGGAGGAATAATTATAAAAGAGTTAAAATATGAAAAATACAGATTTTATTTTATTACAGATGGATTTAAGATAAAAGTATTAAACATTCAAGAGCTTAGTGATCTTCTTATTAAATTTGTGAGAATGTCAGACAAAAAAACACAGCAAAAAACAATAGAAGAAATTAAGACAATTTTGAGAAGATTTGGCGCAGAAAGTTTCTAATCCTTCAACACAACAATATTATTCATACCTCTTCGCTTTCGTTCAATAATCTGCTTTGCTTCTAACTTGTCTAAAAGCCTTGTTGTCTTGACTTTTCCAATCTGGAGTTTTTCCATTAAATCTGCCTGGAAAACAGCATTATTCTCCTGCATTAAATAATCCACAATTTTTCTTTCATCTTTATCCAGCCCTGATAAATCAAATTCTTTCTTTTTCTCTTTTATTTTTTTGACAATTATCTTTTCCTTAGGTTTCTGAAACATTATTACAAAACCTATTATTACAATAACTCCTATAATCCCAAGACTTATCCCCGTTTGGGTTCTTATTGTGTCAAACATAGGGCAGGTTTTAGTGTCTCCATGTATTAATGTGCAATTAGCAGTAACAATATCTCTTAAAGCAGAATTAAAAATAAGAACGATAATAGTCATTATTGCGGCAATTCCAATAATAAGCCATCCAACATTTTTGTTCTCCATAAAAAGTCAAAGATTTTAGAAGTTTTAAAGGTTGTGAATTACTGGATTTAAAAGAGTCTTTGGTTTTTGTTAAAAGTCGGCACACAACTTTATCCGTATGTATTCTCCATATAATCCAGGAATGTAAATAATAGTTTGTTGAAAGATTTACAATTCTGTTTTTTTAATTTGTCTGCTGGCTGAACATAGGGCAAACCTTTTCCTTCTTTTATTTCACGGTCGCAATTCTTAATCATTCCTTCTATGGCTTTAGGAGTAAATTCAAAATGACACTGAAATCCGTATACTTTTGGAGTGTACCTTACAACTTGCCTCGGACATCCTTCACTAAACGCTAAAATTTTTGATTCTTGAGTTAATCCAGGCATATCACCATGCCAGTGTCCAACTAAAAATTTTTCTGGAAATTTTGAAAAAACAGGATCCTCTTTTGCGTCATCAGTTAATTCCAGCTCAAATACACCAATTTCCTTATTTGGACTATGGTCAAATTTTGCTCCTAAAGCTTCTCCTATTAATTGCGCTCCAAGACAAACTCCTAATGCCATTTTCTCTTTATTAATTACTTTTTTAATAAATTTAATTTCCTTTTTTGCATCAAAATAAGAACACTCTTCTCTTGTTGTTGCTGGAGATTGTGGTCCTCCCATTACAATTAAAAAATCAATGTCATCAACATTTGGAGGAAATGTATCTCCCTCAAATAATCGGGTGCATCTGATCTCGTGATTCCTACCGTTTGCCCATTCTTCGATGGCAGCAGGAGCTTCAAAACTCTCATGCATTATTATGTGCATTCTCATATTCAGTCCACAAAAAGAATGTACTTAAAATAAGTTTCCCTTTCTCTAATTTTACCAATAAAGCTTTCTTCACCAAACATACGCTTTTTCAACCCCAAGTTCAAACAAAATTGCTCTCATTGCTTTTACAAATTCTGAAGGCCCGCATATGTAAAACTCCTGTTTCTTGTTTATGAATTTCTGCAGAAGTTCTTTATTTATTCTTCCATGCTCATAGCCCTTTTTGTTTTCCTTTGTCAAAACAAAAACAATTTTTCCGAACAGTTTTTCCAGTTCATTCTTTGAAATTATGTCCTCTTCTCTATGCACAGAGTAAATCAGAATATTCTTTTTTGCCTCTTCTGGAGAGATGCTGTGTATCATTCCTAAGTAAGGAGTTATTCCTGTTCCCCCTGCGATAAAAACTCCATTTCCATGATAAGCTTTTATTCCAAAAGGCTTTCCAATTTCAAAGAAATCCCCTGGCTTTAGCTTGCCTATCTTTTCAGTGACTCCTCCAAGATAGCTTTTTATATTAAACTCAAGGAAATCCTTTTCTGAATTTGAAAAACTGAATTCTCTTTTGTCGCATCCTTCAAGATATATAAAAGTTGACTGCCCTGGAATAAAATTGTAGCCTTCAGGCCTTTCAACTCTAAACCTATGGACATTTTTTGCAGTTTCTTCAACCTCAAAAATTTTGACTTTGTATAAATCTTGCTCCATTCTTCAACTAGAAAAAATCAGGTTAAAAAGCTGTTGATTTTCGGAATTTTTAATTCTTAACCTCAACAGAATTCAATTCATTTATAATTTCTTGAATTTCCTCATCACTCATTCCATGGCCTTTGCATCCTTGCTCAATTGTTTCGTGAGCTGACATCGGGCATCCAATACAGCCAAGGCCTGCGTCTAGCAAAACTTCAAACGAATCAGGATTTTCATTAAGAACATCTATTATTTTTGTTTGCGGTGTTATCATTTGTAAATTTTTGACCTCTTATCTATTTTAGTCACCAAGATTATTTTGTTTTTATCATCTAATAAATATAATGCTCTATAATCTCCTATTCTATATCTGAAAATCTTGTCATTTTTATCTCTTCCTAAAAACTTTGAATCGCTCGGAACAGGGTTATTTTCAAGCCTTTTTAGAGTTTTCTCAATCCTATCTTTTACACTCATATCTAATTTATCTAGAAATTTTTGAGCACTCTGGGATAGCTCAACAAAATACATTTAATTAAAGCCTCCTAGTTTTTCCTTCCTTCAAATCTTTTTTAGCCTCATTGATAGAAACAACATCTTCTTCTGTCAAAGTAACATCTTCAATGTGCTCTTTAATATAATTCATATCAGATTGGATTTTAGCCAGTCTTGTCATAATTTCACTTGAATTCATTTTTGATTCCATAATAGTTTCAAAATCTATGATTATATAAGGTTTTTGATTTCAAACCCCCCACTTACTTAATTTTTCAACAGTCTTCTTAAGCTTTTCTAAAACAAAATCCAGCTCTTGCTTTGTTGTATATTTGCTTATGCTTACTCTTATTGAACTTGAAATTTGATCCTGATTCAAGCCCAAAGCTTTCAAAACATGGCTTGAATGATGAGTGTGAGAAGCGCAGGCGCTTCCTGTTGAAGTGTAAATTCTTTCGTTTTCAAGATATCCCCCAAGAGCTTCTGCATCAACGTTGTCAAATCTGATGTTAATGTTATTGCAAAGTCTTTTTTCTCTAGGACCATTAAGATGAGCTCCTTTTATTTTCAAGCCTTCTGAAATAAAATAATTTCTAAGCTCCTCCATTTGCCTGACATACTTCTTTTCTCCAACTTCAACAGCTTTCGCAAAACCCACAACTCCTGAAACATTTTCTGTTCCGCTTCTGTATCCTCTTTCATGTCCGCCCCCATGCAATAAAGGAGTTGCATTAATTCCCTCCTTAATATAAACAGCACCAGCACCCTTTGGCCCGTGAATTTTATGTGAGTTCAGCGTCATTAAATCAATGTTCATCTTTCTGACATCTAAATGAACTTTCGTAAAGCTCTGGCATGCATCTGTATGGAATAATACTCCTTTCTTTTTGCATATTTTCCCGATTGATTCTATATCCTGCAGTGTTCCAATCTCATTGTTTCCATGAATAACAGAAACTAAAAAAGTCTTGTCTGTAATTGCTTTTTCCAATTCGTTAAGAGAAACAAACCCTTCTTTATCAACATTCAAATAAGCAACCTGCGCAGTGTGCTCTGAAAGCCACTTGCACGTGCTTAAAATTGAATCGTGTTCTATTTTTGTGGTTATAATATGTGTTTTGCCAGGGTAGTTAGAAAAAGCCAGGCCCTTTAACACAAAATTATTTCCTTCTGTGCCTCCAGAAGTGAAAAATATCTCGGTTGTTTTAGCGCCAATAGCTTTCGCAACTACCTTTCTAGCCTTCTCAAGTGCATTTTTGGCCTCCTGTCCAAATTCATGAACTGATGATGCATTAGCATACTTTTCATTAAAATAAGGAGTCATTTCCTTCAAGACTTCGTCATCAACTTTTGTTGTTGCTGCGTTATCCATGTAGATTTTTGCCATAGTTTAAAAAGACAAAAAGAAATATATAAATCTTGCTTTGATAAGAAAAACATAAAAACTTGATTTTCTTGAAATAGACAACCCTTGTACTATTAATATGGACAAAAAGCTTGAAATTGACATTGTAATAGTTCCTGAAAGTGATGGAAAGAATGTAATTTACAGCATAAGCTCTATACAATTTCCTAATGTAGTAACTCAAGGAAGCACAATAGAACAAGCCAAAGCTAGATTAAGGGAAGCTTTGGAATTATATTTTGAAGAATCTCCTGAAAAGAAGAAAATACTGTTTACTGTTGAAAGAAGCAATTCAATGCCTCTTATTTCTAGAATGTTTTTGTAGATTTTTAATAGTTTAGCAAGAAATCCGCATAGTTTAATGTGCGGATGAATTGCGT
>JBBSXA010000018.1:0-7290 GCA_038045985.1 Nanobdellota archaeon | reverse complement strand
ATTATTGGTTTGGTTTCTAACTCGTCCAAAAGCCATTCTTTACTCCAAGGAAAAAATATCTCTTTACTTCCGGTATCTTCAACCATTCTTATTTTAATACAATCTATTTTATCTAATTTAGAGGCGCATTCAGCAACCATTAGATTATCTAAACCAGGAGCAACTCCCGCTCCTATCAGCCCAAATATATTGTTTTTCATAAAATCTTCGTTATAATCCATCTGCTCCATCTTGTAAGGTATTTTGGCTTTTGGATTTGGGTCAATATCCCAAAAAGAAGCTGTGTCAATATAATTCATCTTTGCTTTCAAGCATACTTTCATTATATGCAAATTAAATTTTGGATGAGAAGCATTAACCACAATATCTGGCTTTTTTTCATAAAGGAGCTTGTGAAGCTCTTTTTCATCTGTCAAGTCAACTTTTTTATGATGTGTTTTTTCAAAGAACTTTTCTTCTGTAAAACTAATGTCCCCACAAACTATAGATTTTATGGATTTTTCTTTAGAAAGAAGTTTAGCAAGAACCGAGCCTACTCCACCATGCCCGAGTATTAAAACTTTCATTTCAATTTATCCTTTTCCCGTTTTCCAATACAATCATTTTTCTTTTTTTGAGTTCTTTGAAAAATGGCTCCGGAGGAACAATGCCTTCGGGAGAGAAGCTTCCTTTTTCTTTTATTATTTCTTTTTTTATCATCTGGGCTATTATGCTTGCAGGCATCCCTGTGTCAATATTGCATCCTGCATCTTCCCATCCTTTCAGTGTTGGAACAATACATTCCATTAATATTTCTTTCTTGGACTTATTTTTGATGCCTTTTATTCTCACCCATAGATTTTCTTTTTCTTTATAGCCTTTTTCTATTTTTAATTTTTTAAGGACTTCTGTGAGGAATTCTACAGGAATTACTTGCGTTCCTTTGTAGTTTATCGGCTCTTTGCTTCCCAAGCCAAGCTCTATCATTGAATTTATTTTTTCAAAAGAATGCTGTGGAAATCCTGCATAGAATCTTATGTTTTTTACACCCTTGTTCTTGTAATATCTGTAGAAAGTGTATGTTTCAGGGTGCCTTACAAAGAATTCTTTTTGTTTTCCTATTTTTCTATGATAATCTTCTATTATCGAACTTAGGGGAGTTTTTTTTATAAAATGCCTGCTTTCAACAATTGGTGCTGGATCGGTAAACTCTTCTATTATACTTTGTATTGAGAAAGGAACAACAAATTTTTTTATGTTTGAATCCCATGAGAATCCTACTTCTATGTCATTGATTTTGTTAAATTTTTCTGCAGCATATTTTAACATTACATTCCCAATATCTGGAACAGAGCCGGCTCCGGTTATGCTTATAATTCCTTTTTTTTTCAGCTCAGCGTCCAGATTCAGCTGTTCTTTAGTCATCCATATTTCAGATCCAAGGTCTATGCAGTTTGCGTTCGCTTTTATGCAAGATTTAAGAATATTAAGATTCCAGTCGCCTTCTACACAATTAATGGCTATATTTGCTCCAGATTCTTTTATTGTCTCCGCGGTTTCATTAATTTTTCTTGCGTCAAAATATTGAAATTTTGCTTTTTTGTATTTTTTTAGAAGGTGCTCTATACGAGATTTATCTCTTCCGCACATAAGGATTGAATAATTGTTTTCAAGCAGGTCTTTTGAAGTTATCTTTCCCTGCATTCCTGTTGCACCTAGAACTACAAAATCAACCATCTTTTGTCTATCATTTGTAGTATCTTAGATTTAAAAGCCTTTTAGTTTTGGGATTTTTTGGCTTCAATTTCATCAAATCTTTTTTTTAAGTATTCTTCTTCAAAAGGATTGGGTTTTCTTCCATTTGCTACAGCATATTTAGAGCCATTATATTTAGCGTCTATGAACTTATCTTTAAATTTATATTCATTAAACCTGTAAACTCTTATTTCCAAATCACTATTGTTTCTAGCTATTCTGCCTGCAACTAAGAAATCTCCTTTATTATTTTTTCCAAGATAAATTGAATCAACTGGAGGTTGTTTTCTCCATATCAAAACAGAGTATATTTCTCCAAATTTTAATCTGGGTTTTCCATGAGCCATTATTGGATTTAAATAGTAATCTTTAAAAACTATACTGTAATTTAAAACCTATGAATAATGCTTGGAGTTATCGGCACATATAAGTACGATTTTCCCAGCTTTAGCTTTATTTCTAACAATAACTTTTTTATACCATTCCCAACTGAATTGAATATAATCTCTCTAAAGGGAGAGGTCATAAGGAGAACTGTAGGTTCTTTTTATTATGGCGGTTGTAGTATAATGGCAGTACGTACGGTTGTGGTCCGTGAGGAGAGGGTTCGATTCCCTCCTTCCGCCCTGAATTTTGTTTTCAAAGAAACCTTATTAAATTCAAGAAATCTTAGTTTATTGATAGAAGAGGAAAAGATGAAAATCCAAAGAGTTGAGATAAAACCATTCAAATTTGGTGATTATATAAGATTTCTAAAGGTAAGGTTAAGCCCCAAAACAAGAAAAGAATTTGCAAGGAGTGTTTTAGGATATTTTATTGTTGCCTTGAAAGATTTTTCATCAAAAATAAAGGTTTACAAATTTTCTATTTATTCTAACGACAGGCTTGCAGGGTTTGGAGCTATTTTTAATGAGAGGGGGTTTGATGAGATGGAAATTTTTGTTTTGCCAGAATATAGGAGAAAGGGAATTGCCACAGAAGCGACAAAATGGCTTTTAAAATACTGCTTTAATGATCTTAGATATAAAAAAATCAACGCTGTCACCAATAAGTTAAGCTTTGCTTCAGAAGGAATTTTAAAGAATCTTGGATTTAAGCTTTTGAAGAAAGGCAGAAAAAATGATGCAAGAATATGGGAGAAGAAAAATAAAACTTCAAGCCCGCCCAAGCTTGGTCGGTCTAGGGAGAAGAAAAAATGACAACAGAAACAGTCAAAGGCTTCCGAGATTTTACAGGCGAAGAAGCTGTGAAGAGGGCAGAAATCAGAAAAATACTAGTGGAGACTTTTGAAAAATACGGCTTCGAGCCAGCCGAAACACCGCTAGTAGAATATGAGGAATTTGTTAAAGGCGAGAATGCAAATGATGAGGCTGTCTCAGACGTTTTCAGGTTAAAAGACAAAGGCGAGAGAAATTTGGCATTAAGATATGAATTTACATTTCAACTTAAAAGAATAATGCAGAATAAAAAACTTCCTTACAAAAGATACCAAATTGGGGAGGTTTTCAGAGATGAGCCCGTTTCAGCAAACAGGTTCAGGCAGATTACGCAGTGTGATGTTGACATAGTCGGGAGCGATTTAAGAGATGAGGCTGAGGTTTTGGCTGTTGTTAATGATGTATTAAAAAGCATTGGAGTAAAGCCGATAATTTTGATAAACAACAGAAAACTTCTGGATGAAATTCTCAAGGATAATGACGTCAAAGATAAAGATAGGTCCCAGGTTTTAAGAGAAATTGACAAGATTGACAAGCTTTCTGAAAATGAGGTCAGGGGTAATCTAAGAAAACTAAGAGCTGAAAATGTTCTAGATTCTTTCAAAAAAGGAGAAGAATGTTTCAGCAAATTTGAGAATTACAAAGATGTAATATCTTTGATTGAGTATTGCAGAATTTACGGAATAAAAGCCCAATTTTCACCCTCTCTTGCCCGCGGGCTTTCATATTATAATGGAAGTGTTTTTGAAGTAAAAGCTGAAGGAATTAAGGAAACAATTGTTGCAGGAGGAAGCTATATTTTTAATGGAGTTCAGTGCACTGGCTTGTCTTTTGGGTTGGAAAGGCTTTGCCTTCTCACTAACATTAAAGATGAAAAAGAAAAATTTCTGGTTGTTTCCCTTGAACAGGATAAAGAAGCCATAAAGCTGGCTGAAAAACTCAGGGAAAAAGGAGAGACAGCAAGCTTGCTTTATGGGAAGCCGTCAAAAGCTTTGGAGTACGCAAATTCCTGCAATTACAACAAAGTTATTTTTGTCGGCCAGAATGAGGTCAAGGAAAAGAAGTTCAAAATCAAGGATATGAAGAGTGGGAAGGAAAGTTTATTAAAAATTTGAAAATAAAAATGGAGTTGACAATTTCCGAGAATTAGCAATACAAAACAACTGGCTTTGTTTGGAGTTGGCATAATTTGAATACCTGATTATCTCTTTAACTATTAAGAAGAACAAATTATTTTTCAAAAAGGTCATTTTGAACAGAACCAAACAACCGAAAATTATAAATACTAAAAATACTCTAGAAATATGTGTCAATTGCTAGGGAGTTCGGCTGGTTTTAGTCCAGAAGGACAAACTAGGGTGGCGGCACTTTTATAGTGTCCTTTGGCACATTTACTTCAAAAATTCTTCAAATTCATTTAAGTTTATGTTAATATAGTGGTCTTTCATTAAATTTTTTCTATCGTTTCTCATTAAGTAGGCATATTTATCTGCATTTGATTCTTTTGGGAGTTTCTCAAAAATAATTCTGTTAATTACTAAATCAAGTTTATTTTTAAGGTGATACAAAAGAACAGATTTAATATCATTTTCTCTCCCATCAAAATCCTTGCATAGAGTTAGAGAGATGATTTTAGAGAGGTTTTTATCTGATTTGTAAATATGTTTGATTATGTGGTAAACTACAACACTATAAAGTTTTACTCTAAAAGTAGATGTTTGTTTCGCAGATTTTTTATATTTATATAATCCTGCACCATATCTTGACTTTAGAATTTTTATGATATCTTCGCTGAATTTATAACCGAATATTATTGTTTTGTGTTTATCATTACTGTTTTTTTGTGCAGCAACTACAGTGTAATCTTTGCTTAAAATATCATGCCCGGAAACATCTATTTCAAAATCCATTTATTATAGACAACAGAATCCTTTTTATAATTTATTTATCAAGAAACCTTTAAGTTATATGAAAATATTGAATCCTTATTTTCTCCAATCAACATACCTATATCTTTTGACTCTTCTTTCATGGTATCTTTCTATTATCTTAACAATAAGCAAGGTTAGGAAAATCATTATAGAAGCTGGAAACATCCACAAAAATAAAGCGTCGATTAATCTTTCTGTTCCGTATTCTGTAAGAATATAAAATCCTGATATTAATATAAAAATGAATGTTGCGATTAATTCTGCATCTAATTCTTTGTCAAATAAGGTTTTAATCATGATTAAAGGAATATAATAGAATTTAAAAATCTATTTTAATTAAATGACATGGATGTTGAGATAGAGAAGGAAAGTTAAGCGAAGGAAACCTTGGTGTCCTCGCAGGGCCTGTGGTATAATGGAATTACGCTTGGCTGGCAGTCAAGAAACATTCTCAATAGGTCCATAAAATGAAGAGAGCTTGGTTTCAAGCCATAAAAGGCTTTTCTCCCAGCCATAAGAAGGAGGATGCCCTTTAGGTACAATGAATTGTCATCCAGAAAGATCTTGAACTAAGCTGGGGAGAAGAACTATTTGAGTGGTTAAATACAGGCTTTTATCATTATAGGCTTCTCTGATAAATTGCAGTGTTTGTGCGTCAATTTTTAGTATCTCTTGGTATGAGTCCCTAGAACTGAATCCTTCTCCTGTTTTAATTATTTCAAAACTATGCTCTCTGCAGTAACTATCAAGGTCTTTCAGACAGCGATTAAACCTCTCTTTTTCTTTCACGAGAACAGTTGGTTTTTTTGTTTAAAAAGGGTTGTGTATCATAACTATATTAAAGTCAATCTAAAAATCTTTTTTTATTTTCTTTTTTTAGGCTGAAAGAATGCAAGATATACTATAGAAAGAATTCCGACTGTGTTGATTACAAAAATGCAGATGAACCAGGCAAGATGATTGTTTCTGCTGGCTTTCCGCATTGCAATGCCTTTTCATATAACTTCTCAGATAATAAGAATGATGAGCCAAGGAGAACTTAGAAAACTAATTAAGTCCATGTTTTATCGAAGGGTTAGGAGTTTTTAATTGTTGCGAAATTGACACTGTTATATATTATAGAACACAGAAATTAATTTAAAGCTTTTTTCTGTGAATATTCTGTGGCAGTAAATAAAGTTCAATTAAGCAAAGAGGCACGGAATTTTGGCTTTGACAATGATGTATTCTTGGCTATTCTTTATTCTTCTATGAACCCATCTAAGGATCCGACGCAGATATATTTTCCAAGCAAAAAAGAGGGGTATATTTTAAGAGAGCTTGTCGGAGGAGTCTCTGAATATGTAACTGGAAAAAAATCAGAATTGCCTGAAGTAGGAAATTTTTTCAACCCCCCTTTAGCTGCTTTTTATAATGTCTTTTGCGAGGCAATGAAAAAAGATAAAAAACTGGATGAAGATATAAGAAGCAGTTTAGAGAGGAGAGTTAAGCCCTACGATATTTCTGGAACGGATTATACAGAGAGTATAACAAGCACAGGAATCAATGATTTTGTAGAAGTTATGCTTCCAGATTTCTTTTTACAAAGAAAAAAAACTTCTTTGCCTTATGCTATGGTGTTGAAAGCTGAACGGGAAATTATTCCTGGTTTAAATGGGCGTCAAATACAAAATGTTACTGGTATAGGGAAACTTATGAGAAATTATATTGAAGAAGATTTGAAAGCTTTAGAGAAAGGGTGAACTGTTCTTATTATTCTATTTAACCTCTATTTTTTAAAAACTGCCATGATTGAAAATTCTCCAAAATTGAAAAACTTTACTTTTGCTTTTAATTTTCTCGCAATAGAATTCAGCTCTTCTTTAGAAATATGCTGACTTTCAAGACCATCAGTGCTAAAAATTGTTTTTCCTTCAATTTTAACATTTTTCTATCTTTCCTCTTCATACATTTTCTTTCTTCTTTCTCTTGATTTCTTTGAATCTTGATAAAAATCAATGTATGCTTCTTTACATGCTCTTAAGAGTTCTTTTATTATCTCTGCTTTATTGTCAAAATTACCTATGGTGCCCATATTAAGCACAGCAACATCAAAAGAATTGTTTTTATATTTCAGTTTTTTTATATCTCCTACTTTAAAGCTAATATTTTTTATTCCTAATTTTTTTCGTCTTTTCTCTGAGAAACTAACTAATTTAGGAAGAATGTCAATTCCGACTACTTTTTTGTTATACTTCGAGATTCTTATTGCATCATTACCCAGACCAGACCCTGCCACCAAGACAATTTTATTTTTTATATTCTTTCTATAGAAGTTGTCTTCGTCAGCAAAAAATTTCCCCCTTATTTTAGAAATTTTAGAATTATTTGCCGTGCTTAATCTCTGAAAAGCAGTGTGTTGTAAATTT
>JBBSXA010000017.1:18798-62485 GCA_038045985.1 Nanobdellota archaeon | reverse complement strand
ATTTATAATAATGGAAAATTTAAAGTTGTAGAACGTTTTGGAGATGGGGAAGAATACGATTTTCCAGCTCCTATTGGAAAAAGAAAAACTTATTATTTTGCACAGGATGAGGTAGGTTCAATTCCCCTTTACGTTAAAACAAAAAAATTAGATGTAAAAATCCATGACAACAACATTGACGTCTTAAAGATTTTAGTTGCGTTGGGGCTGTTTTCTAAAAAAGAGATTCTTGTTGATGGGAAGCAGATAAAACCAATAAGTTTTTTATCCAAAATTCTGCCTGATCAGGTTCCTGGAGAAGAAAAGAAATTCCCAAAAGCAAGATTTGCCGTATGTACAGAAGCTACAGGAAAATCCAACGGCAAGAAAAGAACCATTAAATATTCCTTAATATTTCCAAAGCAAAAAGAAATAAATAATTTAAAACTGGGGGCTAATTTTATCACTTATCCAACTGCCTTGTCAGTAAAGCTGTTTATAATGGCAATGCCGAAAATAAAAAACAGAGGGGTTTTTCCTCCGGAATGCCTTGATAGTGAAGTAAGAAAAGAAATACTTTCAGAATTAAAAAAGATCAAGCACATAATTTTCAAAAAAGACGCAGGGTTTAATTAATTTCCAACTTTCACTCAAAGCAAACTTCGCATTTTTCTGGGACAGACTTGTCAAACTTCCTATGTATTTTGCACAATTCTTTTGAATTTCTGAATTTCTCGCAAAGTTCGTAAAGAGTCTTTGTTGAGTCCTCGCCTTTGATTATTTTGTCAGCAGCCTTTTCTATTGCTTTAATAGAGTCTGAAGGAAGAGTAACCTTGCTTCCTCTTTTTTCTTTTATATAATTGGTAATAGCAGCCTCGCTTATTCCGAAAATCTTGGCAATTTCCTTCTGTTTAACGCCTTTTTGAGCTAAGATAATAGAAATCTTTTTTCTCAAATAAGGAATAAGATACCAAACTTCAATCTCCTGTGGCATGATCTTTTTCATGATTTTTCTATGTCTTGCTCAATTAAATATGTTATGGTTAACAATAAAATTAAATTTTTCCAATTCCAACTTTTGAAACCAGCAACCAAAATCATCCTTTCTTCTTCTTGTTTCTTTTTTCCGCTAAAAGCTCATCCAAGCAAAATTCATCTCTTCCTCTTAAAAATATTGAAAACGTAGCTAAAGCTAAAGCAAAATCTCTTGCTCCAACAGCCCCATAACCAACAATAGTGACTATGTGAAAAAGATGCAATGTCAAAAGCAAAGAAGCTGTTCTTGTGAAAAACCCGATAAGCAAAAGAACAGCAAACATTATCTCAAAAGCGCCATTGATGTAAATAAGAGTGTTAGGCGGCAGAGAAATTGCTGATTGAATATATTCAGGCATCATTCCTGTCCAATTTGAAGGGTTTTTAATCTGTGAAAACCCAAACCACAAAAAGACCATTGATATTCCAACTCTTAACAAAAGAGGTGAATATTTTTTAAAGTTCATCATTTTATTTTAAATTTATCTGATTTGCAGAATTTTCATTTTTATTTTAATTCTCCTTTATAAATTCCTTCAGCTACCATCCTCTGCACTTGAGAAGTTCCATGCTTGTCACTAAATGCTTTTTCAAACTCACTAGAAGTTCCACAGTAAGGGGCTATTGCTGCAGCTGATCCAGGATGTTTAGGCAGCCATTTTGTTAAATCATAAACTTTTCCTTTATATGAAATCCAGCAATCACTCTGTTTAGAATGTTTAGAAAGCTCTGAAGAAGATATTGAGCCAGATGTTATTGGATTATTGTCTTGTGAATTTCCTGTCTTATTCTGCTGATTTATTGCATTTGAAAGACTATTGCCTTGCTGACTGTTTCCTGTTAAAAACACGCTAAAAGCAACTGCATTCACAGCTATAAATGCAATAATAAATATAATCCAGATTTTCTTCATTTTTTTACTAGAAAAGTTGATTTTATAAAGATTTAGGAATTAAGAAGGTTTAAAAATATTAACTATAGTTAATATATATGGAATTTTCAAGGCAGACTTATGATTCTGTAAATCCAGAAGACTTGAAATTCAAAGCTGTTGCTGGATTAAACAAAGAGCTAGTTATCCAAATATCAAAAGACAAGAACGAGCCAGAGTGGATGCTGGCTAAAAGACTAAAAGCCCTTGAAATTTTTAATTCAAAACCAATTCCGTCTTGGGGGCCTGATCTTTCTGATCTTAATCTTGAAGAAATTCATTTTTATATGAGGCCTAATGCAGAAAGAAATTCAAAAAGCTGGGATGAAGTTCCTTACGAAATAAGAGCTACTTATGAAAGACTAGGCATACAAAAAGCAGAGCAGAAAGCTTTAGCAGGAGTTGGCGCTCAGTACGAATCAGAAGTCGTCTATCATAATCTTAAAGAATCTTTAGAAAAACAAGGAGTTGTTTTTTTAGATTGTGACGAAGCAGTTCAAAAATATCCTGAACTAGTCCAAAAGTATTTTATGACTCAATGCATCTCGCCCAACTTGCATAAATTCGCAGCACTTCATGGAGCTGTTTGGTCTGGAGGAACTTTTATTTACATTCCAAAAGGCATTAAAGTCGAGCTGCCACTTCAGGCTTACTTTAGAATGAATGCAAAAAAAGGAGGTCAATTCGAGCACACTTTAATAATCGCTGATGAAAATTCTGATGTTCATTATATTGAAGGATGTTCAGCTCCTTTGTATACTGAAAACTCCCTTCATGCAGGAGGAGTTGAAATATTTGTCCTTAAAGGAGCTAAAGTTCGTTATTCATCAATAGAAAATTGGAGTAAAAACACATATAATCTAAACACAAAAAGAGCTGTTGTTCATGAAAACGGAATAATAGAATGGGTAAATGGAAACATGGGCTCAAAACTTACAATGCTGTATCCTTGCAGTATTTTAATGGGAAAGAACTCAAAATCAGATTATTTGGGAATAGCTTTCGCAGGCCAGGGGCAGTATCAAGACACTGGCTGCAAAGTTTATCACTTAGCTGAAAACACATCTTCAACTGTTGTAAGCAAAGGAATAAGTCATGCAGGTGGAATTTGCTCTTACCGTGGTTTGGTCAAAATAAAATCCGGGGCAAAAAATTCAAAAACTTCTGTAAGGTGTGATGGCTTAATGCTTGATAACAAAAGCAAATCAATGACCTTCCCAAGTATGGAAGTTTCAGAAGATCAAGTTGAAGTCTCACATGAAGCTGTTGTTGGGAAAATAGGAGAAGAACAGCTTTTTTATTTAATGTCAAGAGGCCTCAGTGAAGAAGAAGCGACAAAAATGATAGTCTCTGGATTTATAGAGCCTATAATAAAACAGCTTCCTTTGGAATATGCTGCCGAATTAAATAAATTAATTGAATTAGAGATTGAAAACTCAGTATGTTGAACAAAACTCTATTCCGCGAAGAGCTTCTTGAAATTTACTCTGAAAGGCCTAACTATGGAAAGCTGAAAAACAAGACTCATGAAATAACAATAAAAAACCCAATATGCGACGATATAATAAATCTTGAGCTGGAAGTCAAGGATGAAAAAATATTAAACGTCGGCTTCACAGGAGGTGGATGTTTCGTGAGCACCGTCTCAACTTCTGTTTTGCTTGAAAAAATAAAAGGAATGAATATCCAGGACATATTAAAGCTGGGGAAAAAAGACCTAGATGATTTCATCGGCGCAGAGATAACACTGACAAGAGTCAAATGTCAGATCCTTCCTTTGGAAGGCTTGAAAAAAATTCTAAGAGAAAAATAAAATGTTAGAAATAAAAAATCTCCACGTCAGCGCAGAAAACAAAGAAATCCTGAAGGGAATAAATCTCTTAGTCAAAAAGGGAGAGATTCATGCATTTATGGGACCAAACGGCTCTGGAAAATCCACATTGGCAAAAGTTATTGCAGGTCATCCAAAATACAAAATAACTAAAGGCCAGATATTTTTTAATGGTGAAGAAATAACTGATATGGCGCCAGATAAAAGGGCTAAACTAGGAATATTTTTAAGCTTCCAGGACCCAAAAGAAGTCTCAGGCGTCCCAATGTTAAAATTTCTAAAGTCAGCCTACAATGAATTAAAAGAAAAAAAACTTTTAACAAGACAATTCAAAACTCTCATGGATGAAAAATCCAAAAAGCTCGATGCTCCAGAAGATTTTTCCACAAGGTATCTTAATGAAAACTTTTCCGGCGGAGAAAAAAAGAAATCAGAAATTCTCCAATTGCTGACTTTAGACCCTAAACTCGCAATTTTGGATGAAACTGATTCAGGGCTTGACATTGACTCTTTAAAAAAAATAGCAGAAGCTCTTAGTAATTTTATGTCTCAGGAGAAATCCCTTCTTGTTATTTCACATTATAAAAGAATTTTCCATCATTTAAAGCCAACTCGGGTTTCTGTTTTAATAGACGGTAAAGTTGCAAAAACAGGCGGACCCGAGTTGATAGACGAACTTGAAGAGAAAGGATATAAATCTATTAATAAAAGTATATAAATATCTTGCAATTCCATTTTCTATGGAAACAGTTAAAATATCAAAATCACGATACGAGCAAATGCTCTCAGAATTACAAAGATTAAAAGAGCTTGAAAAAATAGATTTTGATTTAGTGAGGCAGTTTAAAAATAGCCTTGAAGACGTTAAAGCAGGAAGAATAAGAAAGGCAGCTTAATTTAATTTCCTTATTAAATATTCTTTATACTCATCAAAATATTTTATTATGTGATTTATTGTTGTCTGCTGGTCTTTCTTGCCGCTTATTGCAATTACTTGCCGTGTAAACATCATAACTCATATGGCTGTTAATCATCAGGCTTTTACAAATTTTAGGTATAAAGTTTTAAACCAGCCCCATTTCTAAAACTTCATCCCAAGATTTTGCTCCAAGCGCATACAAAGCTTCCTTGAAAGTTACAATAGGCTTCTCATACTTATAAAAATCATCAATAGCTATTCTAGGGCAGGCAAGTTCTATAAAACAGTCAATGTAATAAAAGTTCATAAGCTTGTCAGGTGAAAGCTCGCTCATTGTTATTAATACAGCTTCCTTGCCGGCGTCTTTAAGTCTTTTCATAAGCCATTTAGGAGAGCCAAACTGCTGTCCTGGCTTTATCTCGACAATAACTCCGACAGTTTTCGCGTCTTTCAATTTTTGTATTGAAACCAGCCTCTGCTTGATTATTTTTTCTCTTAAATTTCCCATGTCTCTTACATCATCATTATAAACATCAAGAAGTACAACTGGCTTTTCAACAGAAAGAACAGCACCCATAGAATGAAACTGATTTCCAATTATAAGAAAAACATCAACATTTTTTTCTATTGCCTTTAATCCAGAATACTGGCATCCTACAATATGGCCTTCATAAGCAACTTTTCCTAGCTTCCTAGAAAGTGTAACTTCTTTTCCATTATCCTCATAAAATTTTATTATATTTTTAATATCATGCCTGTGCTGAATAGAATAAGAAAGCCCTATTTTCTTGAATTTTTTTATATGAGCTAAAGACTTGTTTAAAATTTTGCTCAAATCAAGATTATCTTTAACTTCAATGTAAAAAACAGGAAAATTTATTTTTATAAATTCAGCATGCCCGAAATGAACAATTAAATCCGCACCAAGAGCTTCAGCCTCCTGTACCGCGACAGAGCACGCTCCCCAGCATGTTTCTCCTGAAAAAATGACTTCAATCCCAAGATTCTCAAAAACTTTGCTAATCTCAATTGCATTCTGTTTTATTCCCTCTGGAAGCTGGACTAAAACTTTCTTTGGCTTTCTCTTTTTAAGTTCTCTTACAAGTTTATCAAGTTCAAAGTCTAACATTTTCTAAAACCTAATCTCAACCTCGCCCTTTTTTATTCTGCACTGGCATGCAAGCCTATGCTTTTTATCCCTGTCTAGAATCTCCTCATTTTCTGTCAATTCGCTTAAATTATCCTCGCCATGAACAACATCAACTGCACAGCTCCCGCAAAGCCCTTCCTCGCAGCAAAACGGCACGCCAAGCTCTTCACAAGCTTCTTTTATGTTAGAATTATCATCAACGTCTCTTGATTCATTTGTTTCTATACTTGTCACTTTAGCCATAATTTATGTAAATTTTAGCAGTATAAAAAGCTGTTGATATAAAAATAGTCAAGAATTAGAAAAATAAAAAATTAAATAATATTGTACTCCTGTGAGTTAGGGCACAATTGTATGTTGTTCTGTGTGTCTCTGAAATAAGCTGCAATTATAACCTTCCCCGGGTTCGCCACAGAAGGCGTTGCCGTTTTGTCCATAGTAACAAGCTGATCTATATTGCCATCAATATCAGTTACTGCGGATGTTACATTATTTGAAACCACTAATCTAACGCCTTCAAAATCCTTGCCGCCAGCTCTTCTTTCTAGAGTCACAACACAAGATGTTCCATCACAAGTCTTGTTTCCAATAACTCTTAAGTCAATTAAAGGACAAGCTGTTCCAATATCAATTTGCTCAGATCCTGTTTCAATAACACCTCTTATAACGACCCATATAATTCCAATAGCAACCAAAACTAAAAGTATAATTATCAAAGTCGTAACAACAGTCGATAAACCTTTTTTGTTAATAATCATTTAACACCTCCTTTTCATTGTCTAAATATGCTTCAAGCAAGATTTTTGAATATTTAAAGGTTTTTGTTAGTTTCTTGCTTTGTCTTTTGCTTGTCATACATTAAATAAATACTTAAAAAGCATTTAAAATTAGAATAGAAATGGGGAATAACAGAGAAGAAAAACTCCAACTATGGGACTTTGAAGCATGTGCTAGATGTAAGTATTTTGGAATTTTCGGGACGCATGCGGAGACCATCTACTGTAAGAAAGACCACCCAGATCCTTACAAATCATTGGAAAAGAAAAGAGATATTCACTACTGTTCTGAAAGCCCAACAAAATCAATATATGATATAACTCTTTTAGGATGTTCTAGATTTGAATGGAATGGCATGCCTGTTAATAGAAAAGCTCATAAAAAAATTATGGAAGATGAAAAATTTAAAGGTAGTGTTTTAAGAAATTTAGAAGAAGACGTGCTTACAGATTTAACTGCCAAAGACATTCTTAAAAACAACGGAATTGGCGAGTGTTTCAACCAAGAAAGGTTCGAAATAATTCATTCAAAAAAATAATCATCTATTAAAAACATCCAATGATTCAAAAAAATCCTTCCCGGAAATAACCTTGTCTACTCCTGTCAAACCCCTTTGTTCAATAAATTTTACAAATGTTTCTGGCTTATATCCTCTTTTCTTCAAAGAAGAAATTGTAGGAAGCTTCTCATCATCATGCCCTGAAAACTCTCCCGCTTTTATCAAAGAGCTTATTTTTCTTTTGGATAGCACAAGATCAGTGAACTTAATCCTCCCAATAAAAAATGTCCATGGATACTCTTTATTAAAAACTTTAAACATCATTTTCTGCCTTTCTGCATTGTCTTTGTGGTCTTTTCCCCTTATTATGTGAGTCATCCTGTATTCCATGTCATCAACAGCAACGGCAAGATTCATAAGAGGCCAGACTCTATACTTATTTTTCTGGATAGGATGGCTTTTAACATTTATTCTAGCCAGGGGAAAATCCCTCATTGCGGGATTTTTATGGCTCATTCCCCCAAATTCGTTCGGAGTCTTAAATCTCAAAACAGCTTCTCCTTCTTTGTATTGACCAAGCTTGGACGATACAGACTGAACTTGTGAAAATCTGTATCCTTTTTTACCAAGCATTTTTTTCCATCTCTCAAGATTCTCTTTAACAGATAAATTTCTGCAAGGGCAATTTCTTTTTTCCAAAGAAAACTTCTTAAAATTCTCCTGTGAGCATATGCAGACATACGCTGAATCTTTCTTTATTAATTTCTCAGCATATTCATAATGATTCTCAACCATGTCAGAGCTATTAAGGTATTTGTGAACATTTCCAAAAATCCAATCGCAATCTTCTTTTATTCTTTTGTAAGACTCTAAAACAGTAGTTTCAGGATCAGTATCGTCAATAATTACATAAAACTTACCTCCATACTTTTTTACATAAAGTGAAGACGCAAGATTGGAAATTATATGACCAACATGCAACGGGCCTGAAGGCGCAGGCCTAAATCTCATAATAACTTTTCCCTTTTTAGCATTAGGCAGTTCAGGAAGCCCCTCTCTTCCATGTCTCTCGCTTATTACTTCATGCAATTTTTCGTATTCTTTTTCCTGCTCACTTAAAGAAAGTTTTTCTATTTCCTTAATTACTTGTTGAATCTTAGGCATTATGCCATTAACCTCTTCTTTTTTCAGGCCTTCATTGAATAAAGAGGAAAGAACACTTCCAGAATTAGCCTTCCCATTATAAGCGATTGCATTCTTTAAAGCATAAGCTCTTATTTTTTTGTCTAAATTCTTAATCATACAAATGAAAAGAAAACACTATTAATAAAATTAACTTATACCATCTTTCGGTTTTCAAAAGGTAATCAAAGATCGTTTATTTTAGTAAACATCTGTTTATTTTAGTAAACACTACTCATAAATTTTCTGCCCTTAAATATCTAGAACGCAAAATTCTCAATTCTCGACTGATTCATTGTGATGATTCTCCACTGATTCACAGAATTATAATTCACAGAAACATTATGAGGAGTGTAGGTTGTTTTTGAGGGTGTGCATCCCTGAAAATTGCAGGCTTCTTTGAATTCGGTTAGATTAGTTCTTGCAAAACCGCTTGAGTCAGTTACGCCTAAAAATTCCTGACTTGAAAATGCATCTTTTATAACAACACTTGCCCCAGACACAGGGCTTCCTCCACTAGTAACATAAACTTTGGCATGCCATTTAACCGTTATATTCTTTAAATTTCCTCCATCAGTCCCCTGATAAACAACAGAGTCAAAGCCAGGGCTGTTAACAAAAGACTGGTTTAAGAAAATATTTCCTGTTGCCTGGAATGTCCAATAGCCTATAGTCAATGGTCTGTAGCCAGAATTCAAAGTGCCGGATTTATTAATTTGATTGTCCAAAAATAAAATATCAGAGCCGGCAACTTCAAGAGGATTATAATTGCTTATAAATTTATTATTTTTGAAAATTAATTTATTGCCAGGAATAACATCATCAATATAAACTGACTTGACATTGCTTCCTGTTGAACTTGTATAAGAAATTATTGTGTTATTTTCAAATGTCATGTTTAGGCTTTGATTGAAATCTCTTACACTTATACGAACAGCATACCCATAACCACTCAATTCTCCACTAGGCAGCAGCTCATCTCCTCTTGAAATTATTGTGTTGTTATAAATTAAATTATTAGAATTTTCTCCGTAAGGATTTGACAAACTCCCGCCAGATCTGTAATAACCATCAGAGCTTCTTATTCTTAATGAATGAGTCCCGCAGCTTGGAGACCTTGATGTGTCTCCTCCCAGATTATCTATCAAGCATCCTTGTTTTGTGTCAATATAATTATTGTAAAGTTTTCCGCCCTTCATTCCAAGCAGATCATCAATAGCATCAATATCAATTCCTCTTGCATTTATTTGGTGAATGTAATTGTCATGAACTAAAGGTGTGTAATATTGATTTGATTCATAGCCATTAATAACTATTGCATAAGGATTTGCAACAACACCTTCCATGCTTATGTCATTATAAGCAATTTCCATTCCTTGAATAATTCCCAGCGCAGTGTAATTGCCCCATGCAGCAGCAGTAGATCTTCCAGCAGTAATTCCCATCTGTCCTTTGCCTCTAAGAGTGTTATTAATTATCTTCAAATATCCTCCAAGGGTTGCATCTCCTTCTCCAATATTCCCCTGTCCGCCAACGCCAATTTGACTTATTGCTTTTCCAGCCCTGTCAGTAACGTAAGAAACATTTTGCTCAAGATAATTATTTATTATTGTTATATTCTTGCCTCCATTAATGTCAATATTTTTACAGTCAACCCCATAAGCAAATGCATTTATATTTGATATATTTTTATTTGGAGACCAATAACCTCCTCTAATTGAAGCGCAATCTGTTCCGTTTCCAGCTCCTTGTCTTATGTATCCATTTTTTATCTCAATATTTGGTTTTCTATTAGAGTTTCCCGTTATGTAAATTCCATTTTGATTCTGACCCTTCACATTTCCAAACATAACCATATATTGATTTAGATCAAATATAATTGGAGGAAGGCTTCCATCACTTTGCAAAGAAGGATCAATTGTAATGCAATCATTATCAGAAGAGATGTCATTCATTAAAAGATAGTAAGTATTGTACTGGCTCAAAGTCCCGCAAGCTATTACTTGAACACAATTTGCTCCTGGATGCATTTGCACTATATTAGCGCATGTTAAATGCTGAGCTTGTGGCACACATTGATACAAACTATTGCAAGTCTTGCCAGATGCACAGCTTCCACAATTTAAAGTTCCCCCACATCCGTTATTTGGGCTGCTGCAGCTTGCCATTAAATTTTGGCATGTTTTTGGCACACATCCTCCAGAAGATGAGCTTCCAGACGAAGAGCTTCCTCCTCCGCCTCCTCCACCAGAACTTGCTACAACATTATATGTATCAGTCACATTTCCAAGAATCTCACCATTAGACACAGTCTCTAGAATAGGGGCTACAGATATTTCTGTTAAATCTGAAACATTTAAATAATTTAGATGAAAGACAAAAAATCTATCTTCAAGCTCTTCAAGATAGGTATTCACTGAAAATTCCTCTGTTTGAGTTTTAGCATAAAATATGAATTTCAATCCTGTTAAATTTTCATATCCATAGTTTCCTTTAATTTTAATGCTTGCATTATTTGAAAAATTATCTAAAACAACTTTTTCAATCTTAGCATCTAATTTTATCCCTTCAGCATTTGTATCTTGATTTTTATCATCAACTAGCCCTTTAACAACCACCCAAACTATCGTTAAAAAAACTAAGACTATCAAAATTACGATGAAGCTCGCTATTATCTCCGAAGACCCCTTTTTATTTCCCATTTTAAAATCATCAAATTATGGTTAATAAACTTAATTTCACTAAAAAATCATCGTTAGAAGGCAAAATTCTCAGTTCGAGATTGGTTCATTGTGACGATTCTTGACTGTCAATCCAAAGAAACTTGTTCATCTGTAATGAACAAAAGTGTTCATTAGTAATGCAAACATTTAAAAACAGAGTTTCTTTTTACATTTTATGATACTTAAGGAAACATTAAAGAATATAGTTAGAACACAAAAGGAAAGTTTAGACTTGGCAGAATCTAGCATAGAAAGAGAAGCCTTGAAAAAAATAGATGTTAAAATTCCATTTGTATTAGTTTTATCAGGAATAAGAAGATGTGGAAAAAGCACCCTATTAAAACAAATTATGAAAAAAGTCAAGGATTTTTATTATTTTAATTTTGAAGATCCGCGGGCAGTTAACTTTGAAGTTGATGACTTTCAAAAACTTGATGAAATATTTAAGGAAGAACATGGAGAGAAAAATTACTATTTTTTTGATGAAATGCAAAATGTTAAGAAATGGGAACTTTTTGTCAGAGCTCTTCTAGACCGAAGAAAACATGTTATTATAACTGGTTCAAACGCCTCTTTATTAAGCAAAGAGCTAGGAACAAGACTTACTGGAAGGCATCTAAGATATGAGCTCTTTCCATTTTCTTACACAGAATTTTTATTATTAATTAATGAAAAATCAAGTATAAATTCTTTTGAAAGATATTTTATTGGTGGAGGGTTTCCAGAGTATTTGAAATTAAAAAAATCTGCTATATTGCAGGAGTTATTTAATGACATTCTTATAAGGGATATAGCAATTCGACATAAAGTTAGAAGTCTAAAGTCATTAAGAGAAATGGCTTTATATCTATTAACCAATGTAGGGAAGGAATTTTCTTATAACAGTCTCAAAAAAACATTTAATTTAGGCTCAACAAACAGCGCAATAGCATTTGTTTCATATTTAGAGGATAGCTACTTGATGTTTACAGTTCCTAAATTTAGTTATTCATTGAAAAAGCAGCTTGTTAGTCCCAAAAAAATATACTCAATTGATAATGGTTTAACAAATATTAACTCTGCTTCTTTTTCCCAAGACAATGGAAAAATGCTTGAAAACCTAGTTTTTATAAATTTAAGAAAAAATTATAAGGAAATATTTTATTTTCAGGATGGAGGAGAGTGTGATTTTGTTATTAAAGAAGGAATAAAAATTATCAAGGCAATTCAGGTGTGTTATGATTTAAATGACGACAATAAAGAAAGAGAAATAAACGGCATTAAAAAGGTGTTAGAAAAATTCGGTTTAAAAGAAGGATTAATTTTAACTTTTAATCAAGAAGATGAATTTAAAATCGATGGCAAAAAAATAAAGATAATGCCTGTTTGGAAATGGCTGTTGAATTAATAATTCTCAAAAACAATACTCAAACGCCTCCAATATCTGGAGTGCTTACGCATCAAGTTCAAAAAACTAAAACGCAAAATTCTCAGTTCGAGATTGGTTCATTGTGACGATTCTCGATTGGGTTGAGCCAAATGTAACTGTAATGTTGTGGGGTGTGTGGTTTGTTCTTGCCTTAATGCAATTAATTCCATCGCATTCTTCAAAAAATTCAGTAACATTTATTTTGAATATTCCATTTGAATCAGTGACTCCATTGCCAATTAAACTATTAGAAATATTTCTGACCTCAACATTTGCACCAACTGCAGGATTTCCTCCGCTGGTGACAGAAACGTCCAAAGGCCATTTTATAGTTATATCTCTTAAAGCAAATCCTGTGCTTCTATAAACTAATCCGCTAAATCCAACGCTATTTTCAAAAGTCTGATTAAAGAATGAATTATTTGCAACACCCCAAGTATAATAGCCTATGGCTATAGGCTTGTAATTTGGATTTACAACTCCCTGTCTCAAAATCTTGTTATTCTCAAAGACAATGTCGTTTCCAGCGCTCCATAAAGGAAGATAATTGCTTATGAAAGTATTTCCTTTGAATAGCAGATTATTGTTTGGAAGAATATCATCAATAAACAAAGGAGTGGCTTCTGTAGCATCAGTGCACGCTGGAATGCACCCATCAAATGTTGAATTTGTATATGCTATAAAGGTATTATTAATAAATGTCATGTTTAAGCTTTGATTATAATCTCTAAGACTTATACGAACGGCATACCCATCTCCGCTTAAAGTTCCGTCAGGAAGCAATTCTCCTTGTCTCATTATTATTGTATTGTTTATGAAAACATTGTTTCCGTTTTCACCGTAAGGATTTTGAAAACGCCTTCCGAAAATGTATGCATCATCTCCTCCTTGAACTATCGGGACAGAAATGCTTGCTTCAGGACCCCCTGTAGTGTAGTTAACTGTAAGTATTGCAGGGCTTCCTGATTCATATGTTCTCAAATTTCTTATAGCTCCAGAAGAGCTTCCATCATCATCTATGAATATGACTAAGGGATCTCCTTGTACCCAGTTTGCACTGTTTATTGCTTCTTGAATAACTAGAGAAATATTAGGTGAGGTGTACGTTAACCCATTGATAAAGGCAGGAACATTGCTCCATTGCACGCTTGAGGAGGATCGATTTCTACCAACAAAATTCTCATAAGATGTAAAATTTCCAGGATTATTATCGATTTGTGTTCTAAATCGAACATTGACAGTTGTTAAAGAGTTGTCAGAACCTGAAACTACCCTAAGAAAAGCAGAGGTTATATCTGCTCCTTGAGGAATTTGAACATTTTGGAATCTTAATCCTGTAGTATAATTTCTAATTCCCGGATTTAATAGAGTTCCAGGGTCAGACGAGTTACCTATCGTTACATTGCCTAGATTATTGAAGAAAGCGGTTCTGTAGTAACCATCAGAAGTTCTAATCCTTAACGAATGAACGCCACAGCTATACCCCTGAAAACTACCCCCATTATTATCTATTAAGCACCCTTGCTTTGCGTCAAAAATATTATTATAAACTAATCCTCCTTTCATTCCTATCAAATCATCAATTCCATCCAAGTCTAATCCTCTGGCATTAATTTGATGAATATTATTATTGTGTATAACTGGTGTGTAATACTGGTTTGCCTCATAGCCACTAATAACGATTGCATACGGATTTGCGACAACTCCTTCCATGCTTATATCATTGTAAGATATATTCATTCCCTGGACAAAACCTAATGCAGTAGAATTTCCCCAAGCAGCTGCAGAGTATCTAGTGGCAGATATTCCCATCTGTCCTTTGCCTCTTAAAGTATTATTATAAATCAATAATTTTCCTACAAGAAAACCAAATGCTCCACTTGCATCAGTTTGACTTACTCCTATTTGATTTATTGCTTTTCTAGCTCTGTCTGTAACATAAGAAACATTCTGCTCAAGGTAATTGTCTCTGATTGTAATATTCTTTCCAGCTATTCTGAGATTCCCACAATCCCACCCATAAGTGAACAAATTAAGATGATGATATTCTTGGTTTGGGCTTGAAGAGCTTCCATCAATTGTTACACAATCTGTTCCATTTCCAGCCCCTTGTCTAATAAAACCATTTTTAATTTCTATATTTGGCCTAAAATTAAACCCTCCTTGAATGTCTATTCCGTATTGTCCAACACCAAGGGATTCACCAAATGTAAGAGTGTATTGATTCAAATCAAAAATGCTCAATGGTGGATTTTGGTTAGGAATTGTGGAAGGATTCACGATAATGCAAGTGTTTGCTGAGCTTATATCATTCATCAAAATATAATAAGTGTTATAAGCGCTAAGATTTAATCCACAGCTTGCAACTTCAACACAAGTCATAGATGGATATAATAAGTTAATATCAGTGCAGTTTAAATGCTGTCCTGCTGCTCCAGGACTCAATGTTGTAAAGTTATAATCTCCAGAACTATTTAAATTTCCTGCAGAATCATTTGATAAAACCCTGTAATGATATAATGTATCATTTGTTAACCCTGAAATTAATTGTGAATGTGATGTAACTAAATTTGTGTCAAGAGTAGTATTTGTTCCATAGCTGGTTGTAAGGCCATATTCAACCTTTGAATCTGCATTCTCATTTGTTGTCCAAGATATTGTCGCAGAATTTTCAGTAATGCTTATTGCCTGAACATTTGTAATTATTGGAGGGATTGTATCTTGTGAAACACTTAACAAAGGCGGATTGCTTTTTATGTTTTCACTTGCATTGCTTACTAAAGTGGATATGAAATAATATTCTGGATCTCCTCCAAGAATTCCATCACCCTGATGTTCTGCAATCCAAGTTGTTGTTGCTGTGTTTCCAACAAAGTTTGCATTTGAAGGATTAATTGTCACATCATCGTCAAAAGTATCTTCTCCACCAAAACTAAAATCATCTTCCTTAATTGTAAAGTTCAAGGCTTTTCCGTCACAGTTTGTCCCATTAACTGTTAAAGTTACTTGTGTTCCTTGAACCACGCTACTCGTTGACCAAAGTGCATTTGTTAAATTGCAAGGAGGCTGAACAATTGAAATATTTATTGTTGATGAATTTATATCTGTGACAAGCGGATCTGTTGCATTAAATATAACAAAGAAATCATAATTTTGTAAAGTCCCATTTGCGAAAACATTCCAGATTAAATTGCACGAATTCCCGCTTTGCATATTCAAGCATGATTGTGGATTAGATGAAGTTGTGTAAAAAGGAGTTCCAGACCCTTGAGAAACAACTCCTTTTGATGTTGGGGGTTGAGCACCTTGAGATGGTGTCAAGGAATAATTAAAAGCAAATGCCCAATCTTTAGAATAATCAGTTGTCCATGTTGTTCCATTATCAGTTGTATTGACAAAATAACTTCCGCTTCCATCATAAGTTAAATCTATTGCATAAGAATTTCCGTAAACACTTTGAGATATTGTTCCTGTTAATCTATTTACTGCATCGCAGGTATTATTCATATCTCTAAGAAGTATTGTATAATTATTTCCTTTAGTCAAATTAACTGCGCTTGCAAAGTTGCATCCTCTTACTGCTGTTCCTGTCCATGTTGACGGAACAGAGCACCTTGCTAAAGCATTTGCATTCCAGTTAACATCGGGAACACCATTTACTAAAACAAACTCTCCAGCACAAGGAGGAGTTCCTGCTTCGCTTGTTGTTAAGCTTACATTGCTGACTGTTATATTTTCATCCACTTGAAAGACTTCTGCAGCCAATTGAATTCCGTAAATACTGTTTGTAACAGAGGAAATATAAGGATTTCCGTATTGAGCTAAGTCATCTCTTTGGTAATTTAAAACAAATTGGGCGCCATTTCCTGTTTGTAATGTCCACACTCCTAAAGTAAAAAACCAAAATTGAATATCTCTATCTTCCATATTCTTAAGATATGCCTGCTCAAGACTATGTCCTGCTTGTTCGCTAAAGCTAATTGCTCTTGCATTATTTCCTCCGTCAATTGTTCCGCTGCTGTAATTCATCAAAACCCAATAAACAGTGTTATTAGTTAGTGTTACATTTTCTATTAAATTGCATCCTTGAAGGCTTTGAGTAAGTGACGGTGTTATTGCGCAAAATCCATTATTTGACGCTCCAAGCCAAGTTGTTCCGGGAGTTCCTGCATTATCTGCCACTAAACCCAAATTATATGCTGGAGGTGTTCCAGCTCCCCCCAATAAGGTATAAACATTTGTTACGCTTGATGTAGGTGTTCCATTTGTTATAAACTTGAAAGGTATAGCAATCATCTCATCACTTGTATCAAGAACAGTCAGTCCTGTTCCTGTGCTCATATAATTAAATCCAAACATACCATTCCAATACGGATCTAAAGTCGCAACAACGTCTCCGCAAATTCCACCATTGCAGAAAAGTGTAACGTTATATAAAAAAGAGCTTCCGTTAGTAATATTAAAGTTATTTACAGGAGAATTGTGAATTGAAGTGAGGGTGCCTGGAGCTCCTCCACCACTAAACACAAAATCCTCTGTTCTTGATTGATTCATGTTCACAAGTCTTGATTGTGTTGTAGAATTGTAAGTTACTGTAACATTATGAGAAGTATAATAAGTTTTTCCAACAGAAAATTGATTCTTAAATTCAGTGAGATTTTGTATGGGAACAGATCCATTTAAATATGTAAAACCAGAATAAACAATATTGTTAAAAGAATCTCTTATAGTGACCTGTGCATTCTGTGCAGGATTAGCCCCATCAAAAACATTCACATTCAAAAACCATTTCAAGAAATAATAACATGGAGGAAATAGAGTACATCTTACGCTATCAAAAGTAATGTCATTTATACTTGCTCCTCCTGAAAAACTGGCGTTTAAAACAGTTATGTTATTAGCTTGGTAGTTTGCATCCGTACCTGCATGCAAATCAACAGCAGAAAATGATGGCAAATCCATTCCCTCTTTCCTAAAAAGCGTATTAATGAATTCATAATCATGGCCAGCGCGGTCATTTCCAGCAATAGTGCCAACAGAGATTAAATGACTATTTCCTGCTAACGTATTTCCACTAAAAAAAATCCCTATAGGAGGGGTATCATTATCAGGTCCTTCAATACCCACAGCGCTTGCAATGTAATTGGTGTTAAAACTAATGGCAGTAATTGTATTATTATAGATGTAATTTGGATTATAACCGTTAGGTTGAGCACCGTCGACAAAAGTCAAAATTAATCCTGTTCCATCATTTTCCATTCCTGGAAATCCAGCATAAGCAGTTAGGTTATTATTGTGAACTTCATTATCAAAATTGTTATTTGCAGCCCAAGTTCTTATACGCAAAGCATATGCTTGTGACAAAGGATATCCTTCAATTTGAGTTCTGTTTGATTCTTTAACAATAATCGTATTATTGTAAATCTTATTTCTTCTAGCAGCGTTATCAATTATAATTCCCCTTCCATTAAAAGGATGAATATAATTATTATATATTTCATTGTCAGAACAATCCCAACAAGAAATCGAGAAAGCATTTTCTGCACTCTGATTTTGTGCTATATCATTATTGTAAATTTTTGAATAACTTGCACCTAAATTTATACCTGTTTGACGACTATACCATAATTTATTATTATAAACATTAGAATAATCTCCGTTTAATCTCAGTGTTCCAAAATTAGCGTTTCTGTCCGACTGCTGAATTAAAGGGCCAACGCTGTAAAATTCATTGTTATAAATTTGTGCTCCAGAACAATAACCTAATATCATGCAGTTCAATGTATCAGAATTTTTCCCTTTGGCAGTGGCCGTAACATCAACAACTGTAAGATTGCCATTCTTCCACATAATAGCTGCAGAATAATCAGCCGAGCCGTCAAACTGTTCTATTCTTCCATTTTTTAAAGTAAAATATTGAACGCTATTAGAAAGTCCGGGTGGACTATCGGGAACCATTGTTAACCCTAAAAAAAGATCCGGGTTTGACTGATAAATACCAAAGTGACATATATTATCCGGAGAATTATCTGGTAAACCATCTCTGCTAAGTCTTAATGTTCCGCAATTAACCATTGAACCAGCACTAGCGTATGTAACGGTATAATTATTTAAGTCAAGTGTAATGTTCCTGTTATTTACAAAGAAACAGCTATTTGCAGAAGACACATCATTCATCATTAAATAATAAGAATCAGTTATATTCAAAGTCCCACAACTTGTAACCTCAACACAAGTCTTTCCACCTAAAACATTTGCCGGAACAGCTGCGCAATTCAGGTATGTTGGATTTCCCCCGCAAACCCCTCCTTCATCAATTCCTCCAACGCAATTGTTATCAACTCCGTCACAAATTTCTGTAGCTCCTGGATTAACATTTATATTTGTATCGTTGCAGTCGTTTCCAACTGTCTGCGAACAGCTTCCTGGAACGCAATTATAAGTTGAACAGCTCCCAGAAATTGACAAGCTCCTGTAAGTATCAGTATCGCCATCACAATAATAATTTAATGTTGGGCAAGTTTCAATAGTTCCAGCATTGCAATCATCATCAACACCATTGCATATTTCCGCCGCTCCAGGATAAATATTTATATTTGAATCATTGCAGTCAGATTGCGTTCCGCAAGCTCCTCCCGAAGAAGTATTATAAGTATCCCCATCGCTGTCTATACAGGTTGCAAACTCTGTCACACTTAGCACTGGCGGACTGCTTAAAATCCATTCAGAAGAGTTGCCAACTAAAGTTACATTGAAATAATATTCCGGATCAACACTTGCTTCTGCGCCTTCATCAAATTGATATTCAGCTTGCCAGAAACCTATTGCGTTTGTTCCTGAAAACACTGCATTTGCCGGACCAGACACATTTATAAGATCATCTGCAGAATTAATGTCATCCTCCCAGACTGTGAAATTAACTGTTAAACCATTACAATTTGTCCCGCTAACATTCAAGCCGACAAAAGTTCCAACAACAACATTTGTTTGAAGCCAATAAGCATTTGTCAAATTGCAGGGAGCAAGTTCACATTGATAAGTCGCATTGCAGAACTGTCCACCTCCACAGGTTCCACAACTTGGTAAAGGATTGCATCCGTCACTAGGAGTTCCGCAGGCTGCATTCCAAGAAGAACAAGTTAGTGTTGGCGTGCATCCGCCAGACGATGAGCTTCCAGATGAAGAGCTAGATCCCCTGCCTGAACTTCCCCCCCTAATATTATAAGTGTCAATGATATCTCCAAAAACCTCGCTGCCTGACGCTGTCTCTATAATAGGAGCTATAGCGATTCTTGTAAGATTATCCACATCAAGATTCACAAGCGTAAAGCAAAAAAGCCTTTCTTCAAGCTCTGATAAAGTGGCGTCCTGAATAAATTCCTCACTGTCTGTGAGATTATAGAATATAAACTTCAATGCCTTTAAATTTCCCAATCCAGGATCTCTTTTCACCTTGACACATATGCTGTTTGTTGAATTATCAATGTTAGCAGAGTCAATTCCAACATCAATAGTCAGCCTGTTCACATTAATGTCATCTGTTCCCGTGCTGAGAATGCTTTTCACAACAACCCATATTATAGTCAAAGCCACAAGAACTATAAGAATAACAATTAATGCCGTAACAACTTCTGACAAACCCTTTTTTCTGCCCCTCTTCATGTTTTATTTTATATTTGCTCTTCTTTCAAGAACCTCAATTCTCTGCTGAAGCCTATAAATCTGATTTGAAATCTCTTCAATTTTATTAGTCATCTCAACAAGCCTTTTTGCAAGCTTTTTTCTTTTTTCATCTGAATCTTCTGAGCTTTCAGCATTAGCTTGTGAGCTCGCTGCATTTTGGCTTCCAACATTGCTGAAAAAACTGAAAAGCCCTCCAGAATTTTGGTTTTCAGCCGGCTTATCTTCTGGCTCTTTTTTATTCTTATCTGCCAGTTTTTGCCTTACTCTATATCTCTCAGAAAGATCAATCACCTTATCTTTTCTTCCAAAAAAACCCATTCTTTAATGAGGATATTTACATTTTTAAAGTTAGTTGTGGGGTAATAAATTATAATTTATTCTATGTATCCTCCTTTTTGAAGATTCCACAGCTTTTTGTATTCACCTTTCTGCCTTATCAGCTCTGAATGGGCCCCTTCCTGGACTATTTTCCCATCTTTCAAGACAATTATTCTGTCAGCACTCATGATGGTAGAAAGCCTGTGCGCGATGATTATAGAAGTCCTGCCCTGTAGAAGCTTCTGCATGTCTTTTTGGATTTCGCTTTCTGTTTCAGAATCTAATGATGAAGTGGCCTCATCCAGAAGAAGAACTTTTTTATTTGCCAGTATTGCCCTTGCAATAGAAACTCTCTGCTTTTCCCCTCCAGAAAGCCTCACTCCTCTTTCACCGACAATAGTGTCCTCTTTTTTTGGAAAGTTTTTAATGACCTTATCAAGTTGGGCAAAGGCAATAGCTTTCATTATCTCCTCCCTAGAGGCATTTGGCTTTGAAAACTTTACATTATTATAAAGAGTATCGTCAAACAGGATACATTCTTGGGGAACTATTCCCGATTCAGACCTTAATGACTCTTGTTTGAAATTCTTTATGTCTTCTCCATCAATAAGTATTGCGCCAGAGTCTACATCATAAAATCTATTAAGCAACTTGATGATAGTAGTCTTCCCGCTTCCAGAATGGCCCACAAAGGCAATTTTCTCATTAGTCCTTATTTTTAAGTTAAAATCAGACAAAATTCTCCTTTTCCCATAGCTGAAATTGACATTTACAAATTCAACTTCCCCTTTTGTTATTTTAAAAATTTTGGCGTTTGGTTTGTCTTTTATATCATTCTGTATTTTCCCATAATTAAAAAGATCCTGGAAATCCGCCATTGCCCTGTAATAATTCCTCATTCCATAGACAAATCCAAAAATATGCCCTACGACATTCCCATAAATTGTGTATATAAAAACTAAAGTTCCAAGGCTGATTTCTTTAGCTAAAAAACTTGACAAAGGGAAATAAAGCAGAAGGATTGTTCCAATGCCGATTATTAGAACCTGCCCTGCATCAAAGAACCTAAAATAACTCCAATATTTCAGAGATCTCTTTTTTACTGTTGAAGTTATAAAATCAAATCTATTTTCTATATCTTTTTCTTTCCCGTAATATTTAATCGAGTCGATATTTGTGAAGATGTCACTTATGAATCCCTTTTCAAAATCTTGATATTCATTAAACTTCAATTTGGAATCCTGCTGAATTTCCTGGATGTAATAGCTGTAGACTACAAACGCAATAGTCACTGCCAAAATGACAAAAGCAGATCCTGTGCTGAAATAAGCCAATGTGAACCCGACGACAATCAGCTGGAAGAATAAAGGCGCGGCGTTATAAACAATAATATCGGTCATTGTCTCTATTGCACCAGACCCTCTGTTCATTCTTGAAATCAAAGAGCCTGTTTTATGAGTAGTATGGAAATTATGCGAAAGCCTCAAAATATGGCTGAAATACTTGACTTTAATATCTTGAATAAGTCCAGAATCCAGTTTATTTAAGAGATTAATAACAAGCCATTTTCCAGCAACTCTCAAAATAATAGACCCTGCATAAATAGCCAGTATAATCATCAAAACCTGGACAAAAATACTCTGGCCTAGGCTTCCCCCTATAAAAGAAGACCCATCATCAATGATTCTCTTGAATAAAAACTTATCAAGTGTTAAAAGAGACTCTACAACCAAGGAAATAAATAAAAGTGAAAAAAGCAGTTTTTTGTATTTCTTTAAAAAATCCCAGTACTCTTTAAGATTGTACTTGAATTCTATTTTCTCTCCCCGCCTTGTTTTCATCTTGCCATAACGAATATATTTATATATTTCAAGCCCTTTGGTTCATGATGGAAAAGCGTGCTGCTAATTCAGACTATCTCCAGCTATCCAAGGAAGTTGAAATTGATTATGAAGAAGATGATGAATTAATCGATGAAGATAAGCTAAAAGATGAATGACACCCCATAACAATATTTTCGTAAATTGATTTTATAAACTCTTTCTTTAACAAAAAGGATTAGAAACATTTTTTAAACTTAAATTACTTGGTATTTGCATGGCAGAGGTGAAAACAGTTTCTGAAATAATACAGGAAATTAGCCCGTACTATTCAAAAAGAGCCAAAGAAAAATCAGCAGGCTTAATAGACAGCGTTGCAGAGGCAGAGCATACTCTTGTCTATGATTCAAGCTCTGAAACCCTAGAGCCCGTTTATTTTTTCGTTTTAGATTTAATGAATGACTTCAAGCTAAATCCAGAAAAATTAATTGATAATTTTGCATCATCTCCTGGATCGGGCCACTTTTCCGAGATTGGCCAAAGAGCAACAGTAATGCAGCAGCAAGGCGCAAAAATTTTAGGAGATATTAATATTGTTTTGAGAAGTGTTCTGAATATAATATATGATCTAAAAGAGTTTAGGATAAGGCTTCAGTATTACGATGATTTAAGATCAAAAGTTCCCTCAAAATCAGAAGGAGCTAGGCTTGCGTTAAAACAAGTATGGATGGACAAAGTTGACATTCAAAAGGGCAATTCTGCAATAAAGCCTTTGGCTTTTCAAGGCGGCTTCGCAACACTTATCGACGCTTTTCTGGCTGTAAAGGATGAAAAAGAAGTAAACAAGCTTGATCTAAATGAAAGAATAAGAAGGATTGTCACGCCAAGAATAGCTGAGTTCAACATGTGGGTAGAGCACTCTGGAAAAGAATTAAAAAAACGCTATGAACTTGAAAGAAACTACCTGAAAAGCCAGGTAAATTCTTTAAAGCTTTATTCAAGATGGGCAAAGCCTTATTTAAGGGCTGCTGCAAAACTAGAGCAAAAAGATTACGGAAGAAATCCAGACATGGTAAATATTTTTAACACACTGCTTCTGGAACTGACTATTTTAGGAAGAAACGAATTAAAAGTCAAGGAATCTGCGCTTGAAGGGTCTCTGCCAAATGATTTTCAAAAAGAATCCTTCTTAAGGAAATTAAAAAGAAAATATTATTCATGCATCCTCGTAGATTTCAAATTCAGGGGGATTCCGCAGAGAATCCAGACAAGCCAGCATTACGTCTTTGGTGGAAAAGTTGAAATAACATTCAAAGGATACTCCCTCAACGAAGATGAAATCTTCAAATTGAATGAAGAGCTCGACAAATCAGATCTCTCTGATGTCATTGGATTAATGGAAGGGTCTACCGGCGAGAGCCTGAAGCAGATACAGGATGAGATAGACTTTTTCTTGGATGAAAAAGAAGAAAAAGAAGAAAAAGAAAAAGACAGCTCGAACCCTTTTTCAGCGCTTTTCGGATCTTATGAAAAAAAACGAGAAGATAAAAAACCAGAGAAGATAAAAATAAAAGAAGTGAAAAAAGACAATTGGATTGAAAAAGAGCATTTAAGAAAACTATCTGCTAAAAATGCAATAGAAAGAGCTTTTAGCCTGTTTGACATTTACAAGAAAGTTCATGGAATGGCGAGCTATACATAGTATAGCGAAGCAGGATGCTGGAGTTGTGAAAAAACAGGTTCTCATTGCGAAGCAGGATGCTGGAGTTGTGAAGAACCCGCAGGAGGTTCTCAATGGCAAGTTATACCTGAGATAAATAGAAGCCAAAAAATATTTATTTCACTCAAAGAATCAAGGATCTAATCTAAATAATCTTGTCTTCCAATTTGGAGACGCAAGAACATCCCCATATCTTTGAATCAACTCTGGAGCGTCATAAAACAAATCCATCATTTGACCAAATATGCAAGGAGCATCAAATGATAAACACGGACCATCTGTTTCTTTTAATCTTTCAATAAGGCCAGTTTTAGCCCCCTCAATCTTGTTTTTATCTTTTGCTTTTAATTGTTCAAAGGCTATTACACCAAGGTGTTGCCGTTTAACTTCCGTGTTTGTAGATGGAATATATCCACTCACTAATACAAATTCTGCATAATTTTCAGGCATTTTCAAATCTAATTCTTCATGCACTTTCTTCATTTGTTCTAGTGTCTTCTCCCTGTCCACTTTGAGAATAAAACTGCTTTCTTCTAATCCATTAAAATATTTGTCAGGATCAGCCAATTCTGCTTGGAGTCGCTTCCAGTCATCTATTTCGCTCCTATTTTCTGCTGTTTGAGCATTAATTATATAACCCAAACCAAACAAGAGAGAATCCTGAGTTGCCACTCCAGGTATACGACCTAAACTATATTTAGGGCTGCATGTATCTAGATATTTTCTTAATGGAGCAATATATTTTTCTTCGGTTTTTTTGCTCTTCCCAAATTCAGCAACTTCTAAATCTGATTCTTTTACTTTCAACTCGCCTATATTGTTTCTAACAATTTCTTCAATAGATTTGCTCACAGGAATAATATCAGAAGAATCTATGCCAAAATAGATTTCATCTCCAGCCAAATACAAATTAGGCTTTATAACATCAAATTTAACTTCCATGCCATAAAGAATTTAGGCTCACTTTTTAAATCTTTCGTTTGTCTTAACTTTTAAGTTTAAACACTAATCACTCTTCTCAATTCTTATTAATATCAGAGCGCCGCCGACTGCCTCCAACACCAATCCTAAAATAGAGCCGGCATTATCATTTACTCCTCCACCCACAGAAAAACCTGTAATTCCAAAAAAAGAATTTGCAATCAGAGCCATTCCAAAAAGCAGAACTAAAACACCCGTAACTCTGACTATTCCTGTTGTTGAATTTAAGCCAGGAATAACAAAAGCGCCTCTGTCTTTAACAAGATTATTTCTCATAAACAGGATAATAAACTAAATTATATAAATCTATACTTCCGAATATTTTATATATTTCATTATCCTCAAAAAACAATGCCAAAAAAGAAGAAGTTCAAAGAAATTAAAAAAGATGAAAAACATGAAGAGTTGGATGATGAAAATGAGCTGGAAAAAGAATCAGGCGACCATGAAGAAGAATCAGAATTGGAAGAAGGGCTTTTAGACGAGGGTTTAAATGAAGGTTCTCAAAATTTTCAATTCCAATTTGACACTGCAAAGCTCCAGGATTTAATAAGCAACGAATCCAAAGCTCCCGTTTTAGAACAAGTGGCCATAGCATCAGAATTCAGGCCTAGAAGAAGGTTTTCTACTGAAGAAGATGATGAAGAAATAAAAAGAAGTTCTGGCTCAAAATATATTCCAGAAGCGAACGCGTCAGAAGAGCAAAGATATATGGGAACTAACGCCTCAATGGATGTTTCCATTCAAAAATCAGATTTCTCTGAATTTGGAAGAAAAAAATTTGAGTCAAACTTTGAGGTTTCAAGAGAAAGATTTTCAGAATCTCATCAACTAGGGCTCCAGTCTTTTTCAAGAGAAAAATACGAAACTCCAGAAAGATTGGATATTGACAAAGCTGGCCGCGACAATGCTTCAGACAGGGAAAAGAAAAAGTACGAATTCAAAGCATCTGGAAGATAATTATATAAATTAAAACTTCATATAAAAAGATGGAATATCCTTGGTGGCTCTTGATTTTATTTTTAATAATTTTCCTTGGAATAATACTTTTAATTAAAATATTGATTAACGGGTCTCCTGATTAAAATGGGAAATAAAGAAAAAAGCACAATTGATATTATCATAAATGTCATTATAATAATATTATCTATTTTAGTGATATTCTGGTTTATCCAGCTAATATTTGGAGGAAGTCCGGGGCTTAGTGAGTTTAATTTTGCCTTAATTATCCTAATAACAAGTTTTATAATTAAAATCTGCAGGGAGATTGGTGAAATAAAAGTCGGAGTAAAACATAGTTTTATTAATATAAAGAGCGATATAGATTTAATAAAAAAGAAGTTAAAGGTTGTATAAAAATGACAAAAGAAGACTACAAAATAGAAAATATTTATCAAGGAGGATATTCTTCCTTTAAGCCGTCTCCTTTAAGCCCTTATTTTAAGACAGGCCAGCTTGGGGTTACAACAAAACCTTCTCCAGATATTTTAACAGAAGTCGGCGCTTCAATATCTTCTGGTTTAAAGCAGATAGAAATTGAAATGCTCTCTCCAGAAATTGTTGACTCTATTCCCAGGCAGCACACAGAAGAAGTCAGAAGGCTTGCAAAATTAACTGGCGCAGAAGTCTCTGTTCACGGTCCTGTAATTGATGTATCAGGAATAGACCAAAGAGGAGGATTCAGCGAGATAAACAGGCTTGAATCTGAAAAAAGAATAATTCAAACTTTGCTAAGAGCGCATGAATTAAATCCAGATGGAAACATTCCTGTTAATTTTCATTCAGCAGAGGGAATTCCCGGCTCTCAACTTTTGCCTCCAGACAAGTGGACAGAAGGAGAAGAAGGAACAAAATACAAAAGGATTATGGCTGTGAACAGGGAGACAGGAAGGCTTCACCCTCTCGATGAAGAGGAAAAATATTATCCTGGACTTTCAAAAGACGAAAAAACGGGAGAGATAAAGCCAATCAGATATAAAAAATATACACCAGAACAAAATCTAGAAATCATAAACTCGACAGAATGGGACAATTCAATTTCCCAGTTATACTTTAACCAAGAGAGAGTCGATGAAATACTCGAGAGGAATCGCCCGCTTATTCAGCATCTTATGGAGGATCTTCGTGCCAAAAAAAATAAAAATCCTAAATACAGCGTTAAAGACCTGCCTCCAGAACAGCAAAATGTATACAGAACAGTTGAAACGGCGCATACTTATTTGGAAGATATCAACAGGCAAGCCAACAGCATATTCAGCAAGGCATATAAATATGGAGACAACGAGAAAAGAAAAGTTCTAGGAAAAATATCTCAAAATTATTGGGAGCAGATAAAGTCTAACCCTGAAAACATATTTGCTCAATCAATAGCCACGCAGAATCTTCTTTTAGATTTAAAAAAGCATGAAGAAGTGGTGCCAAATATATACGTTAAAATAGATGATTTTGCCCTCGAACAATCATCAAAAACTTTCGGAAATTCCGCATTTGAAGCCTACAAAAAATTCGGAGATAAAGCTCCTCTTCTTACAATTGAAAATCCCCCTGCTGGCTTTGCTTTAAGCACTGGCGAAGGCTTAAGAAGCCTTGTTGAAAAATCAAGAGAAGAGTTTGCAAAAAAAATAAAAAAAGAATACGGATTAAGTGAAAACGAGGCAAAAGAAAAAGCTTCAAAACTAATTGGGGCAACATGGGACGTCGGCCATATAAACATGCTAAGAAAATACGGCTATACTGAAAAAGACATCATAAAAGAAACTGAAAAAATTGCTCCTTATGTAAGGCACGTTCATCTTTCTGATAACTTTGGAATAGAGCACACAGAGCTGCCTATGGGAATGGGAAATGTTCCTCTTAAAGAGATGATGGAAAAGCTCGGAAAAAAAGGCGAAGAGGCAAAAAAAATCATCGAGGCTGGTGTTTGGTGGACACAATTCAAAAGATCGCCTGTTCCAGAATCTCTCGAGCTTATGGGCTCTCCTATTTACAATACAGGAGTTGCGCCTTACTGGAGTCAGGCAATAGGCTTGCAACAAAATTATTTTGGAGGATATGGGATGATGCTCCCCCAGATAAATTATGAAACTTGGGGTGCTGGCTTTTCACAGCTTCCATCAGAACTCGGCGGCTCTAGGCAGCAGGCAGGCGGAAGAATGTCGGGAAGACCTATGGAATAAAATTCAAAAAAATAAATCATTCACTAATAACATTTAAAAACTAAAATATATATTATAGAATATAGAGGTTGATATGGCAAAAAAGAAATTTGTGAGGAGAATCGCTTCTGAAAAAAAAATCCGAAAAGAGGAAGGCGCCAAGCCAACGACTCTGCAGCTAAAAACAGAGCAGGACATCGCAATGGACTTTGCCATAAAGGCTTACAAAAAATTTGACAGATTGGTAAAGTCAATAGTTCTTTTCGGCTCAACTGTAAAAGGAACTGCAAATTCCAGCTCTGACGTTGATATAATAATAATTTTAGACGATGCTTCAGTAAAATGGGATCAAGAGCTTATTGCATGGTATAGGGAAGAGCTTGAAAAGCTCATGAAATCAAATCCTTACTCCCAAAGCATTCATATAAACACTGTAAAGTTAACAACATGGTGGGAGGATCTTTTAAGAGGTGATCCGGTTGTTATTAATATTTTAAGGCACGGCGAAGCACTCCTTGATTACGCCGGATTTTTTGAGCCATTAAAGAGGCTTTTGCTTGAAGGAAAAATAAGACCTTCGCCAGAGGCAATCTATGTTTCTCTTCAGAGAGCGCCAGAAAATCTTGCAAGAAGCAGGGCATCAGAGTTAGGGGCAATTGAAGGATTATTTTGGGCAATGGTGGATTCAGCGCACGCTGTTTTAATAGCAATAAATGTTCTTCCGCCTTCGCCAGAACATCTCACTGTTGACTTAAAAGAGCATTTTGTAAATTCTGGAAAATTAAAGATGAAGTATGTAATATGGTTTAGGGATCTTCTTCTTTTGCACAAAAAAATAAGCCACGGTGAGCTAAGAGACTTGAAAGGAATTGAGATTGATGCGTGGCAGACCCGCGCAGAAGAATTTGTTGACGTTATGACTCTTCTTGTAAAGGATATTGTTGAAAGAAATTCTTGATTTAGCTAATAAAATATAATCTAACCAGTCTCTCGCCCCATCTTTCTCTAATTAACTTTTCAATATCTGCCATTTCTTGAGAATCTTTTATTCTTTCATAATCATTATTTGAAGCTTCATATCCTAAAACAGCTGCGGATTTTGGAATAAACCCTGTTGAAGGGTTTTCTATAGCCCACCCTTCGAATATAACACTTTTCCCATTGTAATTTATTCTATCCTTCTCGGTTTTGCCATTATGCCTGTTTAATTCTTCTAAATCAGATAAAAAGAATCTATCCTGCGGATTGTTAAATACTCTTGCACAGCCATTTTCATCACAAAATATTTTTATTCTCTCTTCCATTTTATCTGTTAGTTTTTTGAAGAGGAATTTTCATGAGTATTGGCGCATTATCATCACCTCTTGCTCCATAGTTATATTCTCTTCTAATAAACTCAAATGAAACATGTGCGCATCCATCTTCATCAGGAATCCTAACTATAAGATAGCTTAAAGAAGGTTGAAGTTTATATTCATAATCCTTAATATTAAGAGGCTCTGTTCCTGGAATTCCTCTTTTAATCCAGCCTTTAATCATGCCCATTCTTTTTCGCATCTCAACATAATCCCTAATTTCTCTCCTAGAAGGCATCTCATATCCAAGCTTATCAGAAATCCTTGAAGCAATATCATAGCAATTGTTAGTAAATTGAGAATAACTATTCCCTCTTTTGACAACAAGTTTTGCTCCTTCAAGTTCTCCTCCAATTTCATTTACATCCGGGACTCTTTCTCTCTTCATTGGAATTTCGTTTGCCATATTATAAATCAATAAAATTTATCTAAAATATATTAAAATTAAAAAATAAAAAATTAAGCTGCTCTAGCGCTCTGTGCTTCGTCAGGAGCTACAAGTGTTTCAAGGCTTTTCTTTATGTCTTCAGATCTAGCGCCGTATGCGTCTTGAACATTCTTAGACGTGAATAAGCTTACATATGCTCCAATTAAATTTTTAGCAAATTCCTTGGTTTCCTTGTCTTCAGAAGAAAGCAAATCTCCTACATATGCATTTTTATACCTTTCCGGAACTGTTTTGCCTGAACCAGAAAGCTCAAGAACATCCTGAACTTTAACCCTTGTTAAAGATTGAGTGGTTATAGATCCAGCTGTTTTAAGGACTTTCTTTTCAGAAACGCTTCCTGAATATCTCTCTCCATCTTCTCTTGATGCTAAAATAGAATTTGCCATTAAATCTGTTTCCTGCCCTGTTTCTGGGTCAATATATTTTATTCCGCCAGCTATTGCTGGAAAGTATTTGTATTGCTCAAGAACAGCATTATCCATCTCCCCATAGTTTTTTTTATCTGCATAGACTTGATAAGCACTAGCCAGACTAACCAGGCCTGCTGAACTCAAATTTTTAAGAGCAACCTCTCTTTGGGTTTCTTTCTCTTGAGGTGTTAATTCTTTTTCTCTATTGTTTCTGCTAGCTCTGTTATCTCCGCTGTTCCTACTATCTCTGTTGTCTCTTCTATTTCTGTTGTTTCTTTCGTTTGCCATTTTGTTTATTGTTTTTGACCTCCTTTCAGCGATATCTTAATATCGATGTTGTGGAATTTTAGTTCCATCTTCATCACTCTTTTTCTTTGAGTATGTAAAGGTATACTTTCCCTACACACCACTAGTATATAAACTTTTCTATATGTAGCTACTTTAAAAGAGTTACAAATTAGAGTATTTAAAGAAACCTTGCTTTTTAAGTCCTCTCAAGGTTCATATTATGTATTTATAAAGGCTTTAAAAGCTTTTAGAAGGCTGTAAAGGCTGCTTCACCTCTTCGTATAGAATCCTCGTCTTGCACGGAAGCTTTGGCCTGACTTCTTTAATAGCCTTTCTCACAATAGCCAATGCCTTAGGCGTCTGAACAGCTACAAAGAAAATCCTGCTTCCGGGCTTTACAATTGCTGCTTTTCCTTGAGATCTTCCAAAAGCCAATTGCATTCCTGTCTGCATTCTGTCAGCTCCAGCTCCAGTTAACATTTTATTCTCTCTCTGAATATGATGAGGAAAAGGAATAACTCTGAAAAGATACTGGCCTGCAAAATGTGTATCCACAATTTTGTTTATATACTGCCTGCAGGCTTCAAGGGCATTATGCCTAATTTGGGCTTTTTGCTCTGAAACAACAGTTAGTTGGTAAGGGAGTTTTCCTTCATTCAATAATTTTTGACTTCCCATAGTAAACTTTACAATTTTCTGGGGCGGCACCGTTTTTATGAAAGACTTGCTTTTTCTCTTGCTTACTCTAGTGTAGGGCACAACTCTTCTCTTTGAATACGCGCTTGCTTTTCTTAATCCCATTTTAGTTTGTTTGCTTGCTTTTTAAAATTGGAGTCTACAAAATCTATGATTTTAGTTAATCCCCTTTTTAAACAGCTCTCTTCATTCTCCTTTTTGAGCTATCTATCTGAATAATTACACCTTTGCCGTTAGTTCCAGTATACATGTCAACTATATCTTTTTTGTATAAATGCCTTTCATAATTAGCTCCCTTCTCCCTAAAAAAATAACCAGAATTCCCTGAAATATCTTTGTATATAACTACTCCGTTATAATTCTCTTTTTTACCATTGGTTAAAGTAACATCTGTACCGGATCTTGATACCTCATCCAATCCCTTGACTTTTTCCCGCAATTCTCTAGCTTCTTCAATTTTTTTTCTGGCTTCCATTAGTCTATTCCTCCACTAAATATCATTTTCTAATTTTCCCATAAGATTTAAAAAAATCTTCTTCAGTATGGATTTCAATTCTAGAAACTTTCTTTTTATCAATTTGATTTAATATGCCATCAACCGTATTTTTATTTACAAAAGCATAATTAACCTTATCCATTTTAACGCCATCGCCATTTACACCCCAAGCAAGGCTATAATATTTTTCTGAATCTAGATGCTCGCTAATCTCTCTAATGGGTGCTCTTTTTTCTTCTTTTTTTCCATTCATCATATAAATATATTTTGGATTCATTTTATCTCCACACTTGTTGTGACAGCCTGACCTGGAAGGCCTCTTTCAAAAATAGCTCTCACAATTCCTTTATTTCCATGAGCTCCAGATATTTTTCCCTTTATAACTTTGCCAGCAGGACTCTTCCATTCAACTTCCTTTCCAATAAATTTTTCAGCTTTCTCTTTGCTGGAAATTCCATTTATCTCTATAAGAAAATGCCTTTTGTGAATAGTATGCCTTCCCATTCTGAACTGAATAACTTTTCCGTTAATCATTTTTGACATTTTAGTTAATCCACCTACTAGCATTATAATCTTTATTCATAGATAATATCAAGAAAAATAGTTTTTAAAGGTTGTCTTCCAGCTTTTCAAGCTCTTTCCTTAAATTATAATATCTAATGGATAATTCCTGGTAAGCTTCGGTTAAACTGCCCCTCTCACCTTTCACCCAATCTTCATAGCTGATTTTTTTCACCTGCGCCCCAATTCCGATAGTAAGATCATTATCGAGCTTCTTCAGTCTTTCCTCTAAATCAGGATTAACCTCTATCGCTTCAATAAATTTTTGATCATTGTAAATTCCAAAAAATGCCTCTGCCAATCCCCTGCTAAAAACATCAATAACTTCTGCCCTAAAATAAGGCGTGCTATACTCCAGCCCATTATACTCTCCTTCATCGCCATTGAATGCCCTCGTCAAAGCTATCTTTGCTTCTGTTGCATCGCTGACTGGGTTAAGAAATCCATCCAAATATTGTAAATTATTTTTGATTGACATAAAAAATTACACAGGAAATTGATTTATAAAACTTGCCCTGCCATCTAGTTTAGGAGGTTAAATTAACTCTATCTTGATGCAGCAATCTTTATAAGTAATAAGATTATCAAATCCTATGGAAATTTATTATATTCCAAAAATAGCCTTTGGAGAGTTTTTTTATGATCCTACTTCAAGAAATGGAATTGTAATATCTGACCTGCCACCAGTAATTTTAGGGATGGAATCTGACTACAATCCCTCAGAAAATCCAAATGCATTAAAGTTAAATTTAGAAGAAAAAGTTTTTGAAGAGCTTTTAAAAGCAGCAGAAATGAGAAGCGATTCTAAGGTAAACAAAATTATTCTCGATGAAAATATAAGAGAATTAATAATCAAATCAAAAAAATAAATTAATTTATGAGATTTCTTGAAATTTTGTCGAAAATTCTCTCTGTCAGCTTCACAAGAATATCTTCTCTTGCAGGCTCTACCAACTGAACACCATCTTGATTTTTCTCAGCAATCCTCATTGCAAATTTTATTCTATCACTGCGTTTCTTTACTAAATCAAAGATTTCAGAATACTCAACAATATACTTTTTTCCGTCCAGCTCGAAAATTCTCGGCTTCCCTTCATAATCAAGGTCATTTCCCATGCTAAAGTATATACTCTAGAATATATAGTTTATTTAGAATAAATAAAACTGTTAATATACCTAAGAATCCATCAAAATTTCAAGGATGTTTTTTAGGGATTTTTCTTCCATGCGATGATTCTGCTATAAATGGAGTATAGCCAAGAATTAAATTTTCCAATTTATCCAGCTCTTTTTCATCTTCAATTTTCATAAGCCTCAACCTTTCGTCATCAAGTTTCTCAATAACTCTATACGCACTTCTAAGCCCGGTTCTTTTCCCACTTCTTATATTGTAGTAAGTCCCTGCCCTCAAAACAAAAGACACAGATCTTCTAAATTCAATCAATAAATTTGCATCGTCAGGTGCACCACGACCGTCTAAGTATTATTTCCTTACTATCCTTTCTTTTCCAGTTAATTGCCCATCATCCATGTTAGAATAATTCATAATTAATGGGTTTATAAAATTATATCAAAACGTCCAAATTCTTTTTTCAAAACTGCAAAGACTTCAGGATTAATCTCTACAGACTTCTTTGACTTCTGCTCATCCATTGCCTTTGAAAATTCCTCCTGGCTTGAATTCTCCAGCTTATTTGTGACTTTATGAACAACCCCTTCTTTTACAAGAAATACCTGGCCATTTACAGCCGCTAAATCGGCATAATCTTTCTCGCCGAATTTAATCCTCATTTTTCCTTTTTCAAAGACAGCCAAGTCTTTTCTCTGGCTGAACTCTATAAGGTCATTAATAAGAATCATGGCATTTCTTCTTGCAGTATCTGACTTCTGAAAATTCAACTTTCCTTTTTTTGATTCTGCTTTTGCGCTTACAACTTCATTCAAAATTCTAAGGTGCTGCTGCGTAAACTTCCCCCTTTTTATAAGTTTCTCAAATTCCTGTATAATCTGGACTTGCGATTTCTTCTCCGTTACTGCTTCAAGAAGGCCAAAAACATCTTTATGAACCTGTTCTATTGTTTTTTGAAGAGACTGCTTTTCAATCTGCTCTCTAAGCTCTTTCAATCTTTTCAAATAATCTTCTGTTCCCTTAAGAAGCTTGTCAATTTGGGCTCCAGAAACTTCTTTGATCTTCTCATGTTCATAGCCTTTGTAATACTTTATTGTTATCTCTTCAAGAATGTCAATATACTTTTTTTCAAGCATTTTCTCTTTGTCAACAAATATCTTTTTCATCTGGGTGTAAGTTTCTTTTGTATTTGGAGGAGGCAGGCCATAAAGCATAATTAAAGCCTGGCTAGGCGTTATAACACTCCAATAAATGTCCTGGAGCAGAATGTCAAGAAGAGCTCGTTTAGCCCTCTTCACAGTGTTGTCTCCCATAGACATAAACATATCAATAGCCTCAGGACTCGGTTTCAATTTGCCCATTTTCAATAATGTTTTCCAGGGCATGAATGTCCCTCTGTCATAAAGCGGAACGCCATCTCTTATAAAGGTAAAAATAACAGGATGGGCGTCTTTGACGCTTTCCCAAAAATCCGTCAAAAGATAAACCTGAATATTAAGAATGCTATTTTTGACGCCTGCAAAGCTGCAAGCCTGCTGCACATGCTCACCGACAATAATTCCTCTAAGTCTTTCTCTCAGCTCAACCCTAGGCATTCTTTTCACATCAGTGTCATTAATGATGACAAAAACATCTATATCAGAAGTCTTTATAGTGTCGCCTCGAACAAAACTTCCTCCAAGCACATAGCTAACAACATATTTCTCGAATTTCTGAAGAACAAGAGACTTATGAATCTCTGTCAATCTAAGACCCTGTAAAAATCCTTTATCATGCAAAGGGAGAGACATTGCAACTCCCTGCATTAATTCAAACTTGCTGTCAAGGCCCATTTCCCATATATCAACAGGAGTCTTAACCTGAATCCAGACTTTCTGTCCAAACTTTCCTTGGAGATCTTCAATCATCTTAACAGCTTCTGCTTTCAGCTTAGAAATATTCTTAAATTGGTCTTCAGGAACAAGCCAGTAAAGCTGAATGTATTTTTCAGTCTCTTTGGGAATTTCTTCTTCCTCTATAAAAAACTTAATAGATTGAGGATGCAAAATGCTTAAAAAAATAGTAAAAGGATATTTTTTGATTATGCTTCCTTTAAGCTTGTCCAGCTCTTTTTTAGTCTTGTCCATTTCTTTCTGAACTTCTTCAGTATTTTCAGGGATCAATGGCTTTTTGCTTGAATATTTCTGGTCAAGCTTCATTCCAGGAATTTCAGCATCGTCAGAATCCTTTTTCTCTGCCCGCTTATTTGAACTCATACTTAAAAAAATCTTCAATGGCTTTTAAATGTTACTAATAGCCTTGGATTTTGCCATTAATTTTTCCTTTAAAATTTGCCTGGCGTTAAAAAGCCTTGATTTTAAAGTTGCGCAGGGTATTTCCAAAATCTCCAAGGATTCTTTATAAGGCCTTTCTTCAATATCAACAAGAAAAAGAACATCTCTATATTTTTTTGGCAGTCTATTTAATTTCAACTGTGTGGACATCCAGCCCAACAACAAGGCCGGCGCTTTCCTTCCATAAGCTCCGTACATATCCTCTCGATTCGGTGGCTCCTCATCTCCAGTTTCTTGGCTGACTCAACCCAGCAGATCCACTCATTGCGCGCAAGCGGCGTAATATCTTCCCATGCTTCTTGCGCTGCAGGTATAGAAGTAAGGGCATTTCGTAAATCGTCTGGCAATTTATGCAATGCACCAGCATTTGTTTTTTTCTTAGGATTTATTCTGCTCTTTTTCATAATATTCACAATGGCTAATAATTTATATATTTTAGAAAGATTTTTTATTCTTCTTTCCAAAGTAATTATGAATCAAGTAGCCTATAAACGCAAAAAATAATCCGCTTATTAATAAGGTAAATATCACTATTCCGGCTATTTCATCTCCAGGATTAAGTTTAGATATTATAAATAATAAAAGAAGGCCAACTATTACACCAAAAACGAAACCACCTATTGAACCTTTATTTTTCATGATTAGCCAGTACACAATAGCTAAAATGCCTGCAAAGATGAACCCAACAAATGGCTCACCCTCTCCGTAAAAAATACCCCGAAAACCTACAATTATAAAGAATATGAAAAAACCCAGAAAGATTATTTGAAGCAATCGATAATACCATTTTTTGTGAAATGTTTCTTTTTTCATATTTAAATTAATATTCATTAACTTATAAAAGGATGGCCTTAGGAGGAATCGGACCTCCGCCTTCTCGGCTTTTAGCGATTTCGCATAAGCGGCTTCCTCAAAAAGGAGGGTAGTGCGGTAAGGAAACTTGGTTCCCTTCGCGTGTAAACGAGATGTTCTGCCATTAGACTATAAGGCCTTATCAATTAAAAAGAAATATTCTACTTTTAAAACTTGTCTTTTGGTTAACTTATTGATGTGAATTAAGGCTTAGTTATTTTTCTACCACAGATAAAACATTCAACATATTTTTAACTTGAGAGTCTTCTGGATTTAGTTTATAAAAAATCCTTCTTCCTATTCCTTTTTTTAAAAGAATTTTAAGTTTTACTGCTAAATCAAGACGTTTTTCCATTATAATCGGAGTTTTTTTGGAAGCTTTAGCAATTTCATTTAGATGATACCATCTATTTGGGTCTTTCATAGTTGCTAAATCATTCCAAGCTTCAGATGTAAAAACTCCTTTGTTTTTCATTTTCTTCAAAGCCCAAGCTAATAGTCAAACAAATAAGAACTAGAATAAAAATAAAAAATTAAGGAACTTTGCCCGAGATAGTACCTGTTGATTGTTGTGTTAGGCTACTCTGCGCTGTAACATAGTAAACAGTTACATCACCTATAAATCTGTTTCCAGCACCAAGATCTGGAAAGCAATCAAAGTCAAAAGCAGTCAAATTTCCTTGAGGCATAAACACATTAGGAGTAATAGTAGCACAATTAGAAATTACTATACTGGTAACATTTATTTGCTGACCTGCACCATTTCTAAATTCCATTGTTATACTATTAATGGGAATACCAGCCCTAAATACAACAGCATTCGCACTTAATGGAGCACCCAGCTGAAAATTAGTTCCTGCAAGATTTGCAGGGTTACCAATCAAATACCACAAAACCCCAACAACAATAATTGCAGCTAATATAGCCCAACCATACGTCATCAGGAACTCCATAGCAGCCTGTCCCTTTTTTCTGTTAAATAACATATCAACCTCCTTTTTATTTAATTGTTAATATAATCATTTTATGAAAGTTTAGTATTTAAATGTTTTCCTAAACTATTTTTTAATTATCACCGTCGCTTTTTTGTGAGCATATTTCTTAGGGAGTATAATATGGCTGAATTTTCCATAAGGCCTTATCTCTTTATTGCTGACCGCTTCCGGAACAATCTTCTTCAATCTGTCATAAGCATTCTTCATGTCTTCCTGGAATCTCTCAAGATTTATCCTCACTTCCTTTGAGCTTATCTCGACTCTTTTGGATTTATTCTTTTTCATATTCATAAAAGCATACGCTGGTTTTTAAGTTTTCCTCAATGAAAATAAATTAAGTCAAAAATTGAATATTTACTAGCACAAGGCAGGACAAAGCAAACCCAAAACTTGATATTTATTAACATGATCATCCTCACCGTCAATTCTGAGCCAGACAGGCATTCCTTCAACGCCATAATGAAAAGGATCGTTGGAGGAAAAGTAAATATAGTCTACTGAAGATTTAACAACAGTTGATGCTCCTTGAGCTTCCATATTGGGAATATTTACAAAACTTTCAATTCCATTAACATCAGAAGAAAAATTTCCTTCGAATCTTTTCAAGAAGCTAGGGGCGTCGGGATTAGCAGCATACAAGCCATCTTGAACATGTTTCGAAAGATTAGAAACATCCGCTCCTGAAACATAATTCCCCTCGTAAATAGTCTTATTAATTCTTTTGGAAATCTGAGGCAAGCCAGTTTCTACAGGATAAATAGGGTCTTCAAAACTCTCAATAGGGATATAAGCAGAGATATTTTGAGTTCTGTTCCAGCTTGCCAATCCAGATTTATCGCTCATTGTAAAATAAGACGTCAGAGTAACTTTAACTTTCCAGGGATCTTCCTGAGAAACAAAAAGCACAGAATTTGTCATGTTTATTTCTACATTTATCTTCGCAGCCTTTTTGTTCATTGAATCAAGCATGTCTTTGTAAGTTGTTCCATCCAGAAGACTTTCATTAGCTCCACTAACTGTTCCATTAAAAAAAGCCTCCTGAAAAAAATCATCCACATTGATGTAATTTCCAGTAGAGGTTATATGCGAATTTGCCAGAAACAAAATCCTAAATCCTGAAATGTAAACCTGCCTCTCCAAATTGTCTTCAATGGAGCTCAAAAAACTTTCCATCGAGGCTACTCTTGTTCTTATTGCCTGCCTTTCTCTTATAAGGGAAAAAATCTCAAATGAAACAAACATAAGCAAAATTAAAACTATGGACAAGACTGTAAAAATCTGTGTTTTTTTAGATTTTTTGAAAGATAAATATTTCATTTTTTAAAATTTTCCTGCTTTGCAGAATTTAATCTATTGTTAACATGAACTATTCTGCAATAATTTTTACTTAAATTATTATTATTATTATTATTATTATTATTATTATTATTATTATTATTATTATTATTCATTTTATCGCCTCAATTCGTTTTTGGAAATCCTTCTAAAACGTTTATTTTTCATTTTAATTTCTTTGATAAATTATCAACTTTTTTCATTATCTGCTTGATTATATTTGTAGTATGGCCTCTCCCATAAAAACCATAGTCTTTAATTTTCCAATGAATTACTTTTTTAACATATGTTTTATTATTAAAAATTATTTTAGAAACATCATCAGCTGCCACAATAATTAAATCTTGTTTCTTCAATAGGCTTATGCTCAACCCGGCAAATCCTGCTTTTATTTTTATTCCAAACTTTTTCGCAATTGTTTTTTCCAGGCCAACGGCTTCCCTTTGGTCTTTATTTAGCACATCTCCCCTTATTATCCCTGCACTTCTAATTGTGATTTTTCTATCCTTATTAATTTTTTTAAAATATGCTTCAGCAATTTTGCTTCTGAATATATTATGCTTGCAAACGAATAAAATATTCCTTAACGCCACGTCCTCACCTGAACTTCTGATTCCCATGTAAATGGAATTCCTTCAATAACACTTGAATCTATATTTAATTCTGCATCAGTAAATTTAATGTCAACTTTTCCATCGCTGTCTAAATCAGTGCTATTTAAAAGATTCAAAACTGCCCAATCAATTGCATCATTTTCATTATAGGCAATATTTGAACTTGTGTAAGAGCAAGTCCCTGAGCCGGAATAATTTGAAGGAACCGAAATATTAGCTGCAGTTCCATCATCAAATTCAATAGTCCATAAACACCCTTGAGCAGAAGCAACTATAGGCGAGAAGGAAGAAATGTTCTTGATAATAGTATAAATTATTTTGTTATAAAGGGAGCCTGCTGAATAATTTGTGGTACCTAGCCCCTCGAAAACTCTCACAGTATTATTCCCATGAACAATATTATTTATAGGAACATCAACAGCATAAGGGTCTCCAAGATTTATAAAACTTGAATTGTAGATGCCTAGGTCAAAAACAGGATTCCAAATTGCGGAAGATGAATTATAAACATCCACTCTAGACGTCCATCTCGGGCCGGAATAAGAAACAACTCTTGTCTCATAAGGAGTTGCATCATTAGGAACTGTAAAACTTCCTTGAGACTGGCTGTTGTTAAAGATGGGAGTTTCTGCTGTTAAAACAAGCCCATAAGGAACAGACTGGTCATAGCCAAGAGTTATATGAGAATCAGGATAAAGCGTGCTCTCAATTCCTTCTCCAATAAGAGTCTGTTCATAATAAGCAGCAGTAATTATATCCTGGCTTATCTGCTGGTAAATGCTAACTATTTCATCTACATCACCTTCATAATAATTTCCATTTCCGCAGGAAGAAATATTCTGAAGAGTAATCACATCTACAGCAGGGCCAAAGCCGACAGAATAAGTTTTTATCCCGTAATTATTGTATGCATCGCAAGAAGCCTGAATTGCATCTTGAACTGCATTGCCTGTTCCCTGCTGAGCACACTGGAAATTTGCCTCTCCATCACTCATAACAACAGCAACTCTATATCTTGTGTCTATCACACAAGAATTATAACTCTCACACTGATTGCATGATTTAACGCCCATCTTTCCCAATGATGTGCACGAATTTTCCCCGTCACAAACCTCTCCAGCCTCTAAAAATCCATTTCCACAAGAAGGTGTTTGATCTGCCAAAGCTGAAACTTCTCCTTGTGAAAGCGCCCTTCTGTAAATTCTAACATCATCTATAGTTCCATTAAAATCAGGGATTCCGGGCGCAGCGTTAAGAATTCTTCCGATATAAAGGCCATTAGCGCTATTTGAGAAAATCCTTCCTGATTTAGAAATGCCTGTTCTAATCGAAACACCATCTAAATAGAGAGTCATCACCGCGCCATCATACGTTCCAGCCAAATGATGCCATTGATTCACATCAATGTTTCCTGCCCTTACAAAACGATTGTCAATCCCAAAAGAGTATTCTTGATTTGCCTGACCTCCCCTAAGATAAAGATTAAAGCCGCCCCCGCCAAAACCATTTGTAGTTCCGCCAAGCGCATAAAAGGCATCACGTTTAGGATATATCCACATTGCAAAAGTCAAGCCGTCAAGCCCTATATTTCCAATGCTGTCAGAATCCGCAACACTAGTATAATCTCCAACGCCGTCAAAATTTAAAGCGCTGTTATTCACGCCAGAAACATAAGTAGGATTTCCAGAAATTGTTCCAGTATTTCCATAACTGCTTTTATCTGCAGTGTTATTATCAAAATCATAATAAGCAGTCATTCCTAATTTATCCAAAAAACCTTCAACAGCTTTATTTATCCCGCAGCAAATACAAGTGCTTCCCACAGCTTTCCAATTATTAGCAACTATAGAATCAAGTGCTGCCTCATCTATTGACAAAGAATGGAAATCTCTATCCAAAGCGCTTGTTGCATACCCATTAAGGCCAATAGTATTGTTGGAAGAGTTTAAAATGCCCTGAATCAAAATATTATTTGCCTGTTTAGCTTCATAAATTCCTCCTGTGCAAACTTCTCCTGCTCCACAAATTGAAGGATTCTCACAATTAATTTGATTGTAAAAACAACTCCCACTTGCATCTGTGCACTGGCACATGCTTCCAGAAATATCAGTTACGGAAAAAACATCAGCGATTGCAGTATTGTTTGAAAAATAAGACGCATTGACAAAACCTATTCTTAATGGCGTGGTTTTTCTGCTTAAATCTGCATAGTTGAAAATGCTTGAAAAGAAAGCATTGTCTAGTGCAATAGAAGCGTCGCTTCCGCTGCTATTTCCTTGATAAACCGTTCTATTCCCTATGCTCATAAAAATATCATAATCACTTTTGTAATGAATAAAAGCGCTCATAGTGTTTAAAGCGCTAGGAACGTAAAAACTGCTGTAAAGATTTATCAGACCGTTGATTCCTGGGAGATAATAATCTCCATTGGAATAATAAGAAGAATTGCGGACAACTTTTATAAAACCGCCGGCAATATACATTGTTCCATCAGCAGTAAAATTAACATAATTAACTCCTGAAGTAAAATAGCCAAGATAAGGAGTCAAGGAAATATTATAAGGAATGCCTGATGATGGAGAATAATATCCTGACGGCTGCCCATTAATTGATAAATTAAATGGTTTTGAAAAAACTCCCTCTATACTTGCGCTGATAACATTTCCAATTATTTTTACGCTTATATTTCCATCTCCAACATATCCTCCAAAATAGAAATAATCAACTCTGTTTTCAGATGTCAAGAACGCCCTTGAGGAATAGCCCTTGACTGCCTGCCCCCCCTCCACACCGCTTATAAGCTGCCGCGCGGTAGAAACTCTTTCAGGAGTGCCAAAATTTCCAGACATGGCAATAAGGTTATTGCTGAAATAAATCCCAATATTTGAATTTAAATTAAGATCATCAAGAATCGATTGGGCAAGAAGAGTTGCTCTAGTTTCATTTAGCGCATAAAATTCTCCAATCTGCTCTAAAACACTCTGGTTTAAATTATTTATACTTCCATCAGCAATCCATTGATAGGCATAAAAATTATCTAACTCGCCTATCTTAAGCGAAGAAAGCGAAGAAAGCAAATCTTGATGGAGAGTATCGCTGTAATTTGTCTGGACTAAAGGAGGCTTTATAAAAATCACAACGCCTATTATCACAAGCAGAGCTATAAAAGCATCAAGGCTGAAAAAATATCCTCTCTTATTATTAAATAAAACTTTCATCTTATCGATAAATATAAAGCTCAAATTTAGCGGGTTTGCCATTGTAAACAGTTATTCTTGTTATCCTGATAAAATCCTCAGTAGCAGTGCTGTTTAATCGACCATAAACAGAACCATCAAGATTAAAATAAAAATCATGAGTAACGCCTAAAACAGATTTTTCATAGTCATAAGAAGTCGAAAAATTATCAAGTCTTGACTGGTTAACTTTATTTTCAGACAAAATTCCAAAGTCATCATCACTCAAGATTAGTTCAGAAGCCAATTGCCCTTCATAAAGCAGCTCTTCGAGTTGTCCTTTAGAATTGGAAGCATAGTTAATTGCATAAAAATACAAGATAATAATTCCAACTAAGAATATAACTGAAGCTATGATTACATCAAGTCCCCATGCCTGTGCCTTTCTCGATTTCGGAAAAAGCGAAGGACAAAAAAATTTCTGAATTTTTTCCATTTTTTTCTTAGTTGAGGTAAACTGAGCCATTTTCTTTTCTGACAATATTCTGACCTTTATTTATTGAACCCATAAAAATAGCTATCTTATATGATGCTCCAAAGCCTTCCATTACAAAAGATAATCTATCTCCAGATGCATTTATTTCATAGTCTTTGCCTAGGATATTCTCGGGAAGCTCAAAAGTTCTTGAATATCCATTGGAAGATTTTGCTGCCAGATTAATTTCATCCTGAAAGTCCAAAGCAATGTTCTGCGCTATAATTCTCTCTTTCTCTTTGTTCTTTTCCTGAATATTCCCCTGAATTATAGTAAAAAACACAATAAAGAAAAAAAGGACAAATCCAAATATAATTGCGAATTCTATAACTCCCTGCGAGCGCTTTGATAAA
>JBBSXA010000017.1:17285-18698 GCA_038045985.1 Nanobdellota archaeon | reverse complement strand
TTGAGTAGGAGTAAGACATCCGAAGATGTCCTATCAGGAGCTTAAGCTCCCGAACAGAAAAAATCCGCCTCCTACAAAATAAATCAGATAGAACTAACTTTTAAATTTATTGGAGTTACTTTTATATATATCAAAAACATAATAATCATAGGCATGGGAAAAAAAGGCAGTGCGAAAAAGACTATTATAGCAATAATCTGTTTAATATCTGTGCTGATAATTGCCCTAATAATATATTTTTTATCTTCTCAAAACAGCCCAGTAAGAAACTTTATAGAAAAAACAGCCGGCTTTGAAAAGCCGTTTGACTACGTCCCAGAATCAGAAAAAGATGTAGATATAAGAGATGTCCCAGACGTTCCTACAGGGAGCTCAGGAGGAGGAAGCGGGGGAGGCGGTAGTTCAAGCAGCAGCTCAAGCGGCAGTGGAGGCTCGCCAGAATCAAATTGTTCAACACAAGAAATATCTTATTCTCTTGAAGACCCAGATAAAATAGAAACATGCAATAAATACAATGGAATCATTTGTGAAGACAAAACTGTTTCATGCTCAATCAAAATAAGAAACAGAGACCAAAATTTAGCAGGGCTTTTTAAAGTTTCAATGACATTCATTCCCAATGGAGAAACAAATTCAGTTGGGGCAAAAAACATAGAAATAAGCATAAATCCATTAAACTCTTACACATTCACTGATTCTATAAATATACAAAGCATAGGACAATCAGGAAACGCAAATAAAGCCATAAACTGTTTTTATAATACAGTAGAAGTTCCCGTAGGGGAGATTTGCTGAAAAATAGACAGCTTCATAGTAGCAAAAAGCTTTTAATATATATTCTGGAGATTCTTATATGACTGAATTTTACAAAACAGAATTAGAAACAAATCTGGAGTTAAGTTTAGAATCCATAAAACTTCCACTAGGAAAAAGAATTTACTATGGAACAGAAATGCCTTACAGGAAAAGCATTAGAAAATCTTTAACTTCATTAGAAAAAGCCATAAAACCACAGAAAGAAAGTCTTTCAGATTCTGAGATTCAAAAAACTGTTAAAAAAATTGCCAGCAATAAAGGAATGCACCCCATTAAACTCCTAGCATATGGATGGGATGACGCAGGATATTATCTTATAAAAAGAACTAGCCCAAGAAATAGGCAGCAATTTTATGTTTATTATGGTGTAATTTTATCAGATGATGAAAGCTACCTAAAAAAATTAGATCCTGATAAAAGAATTCCTGAAATTAACAAATTAATTGAAAAAAATAAAGATTATTCAGAAATCGTGACAATAGAAAAAGGCACAGCAAATTATATTGATTTGCTTTTAGATTTTGAAAAAACACTTATTGAAAAATGCACTAAGAGTATTCCTCCAGAAACATTTGACCGCTTCAGGGAATTTGAGGG
>JBBSXA010000017.1:7285-17185 GCA_038045985.1 Nanobdellota archaeon | reverse complement strand
AATTAAAACCGCGAAAATAATCAATGTCGGAATAAATCCTCTTCTGTAAGATTCCATCTCCACTTTTCTATCTCCAGGCATTAACAAAGCGAGAGCAAATTCATCCATAATCATTCCCAGACCAATCCCTAAAAAAGAAATGGAATAAAAATTCTTTCCTTGTAAAAGCAGAATAAAAGATGAAGCAGTTATTAATAAAGCTCCGTAATGCAGATGATGAATCTGCAATCCACTCTTGGCTCTTAATTTAGCTATTTTAAAGTAATTTCTATAAACAAAATATAATGTTCGGTAATAAACAAAAGGCAGAATAAATGCAATCACAAACAAAAGAATTTCATTCATCAGCTCACCTCACTTATTCGAACTCCACTGGAAATTGCCTCTAAAGAAATTTTTCTTAATCCTTCAGAAACAGTAGTAATAGAACCCTCCAAAGGCACTTTGCTCTCAAACACTCTTATATTAGTTCCTCCGCTAACACTTGTAGTAACCACAACTGAATTAGAATTTATAATTATGCTCTGAACGCCATCTGGAATGTAAATTTTAATTGTTGCCTTGCTCGGTTCTCCTGAAAAAAAAATATCTTCCGCAAAAACAACCAATTGATTTGCAAACCCCTCAACCTGGCTCAGCTTAATTCTATCTTTTATCTGACCAGAATAAAAAAATGCCAAAGCAACAATAGACATTATAGCAAAAGTGACAAATCCTACAACTATAAGGTACTCAATCCCTATCTGCCCCTTTTTATCATTAATTATTTTATTAGCACCCATTAATACAATTTACTCAGTAAGGTTTATATAACTTATCTCCTATTTTAAAGTGTAATATAAACACGGGGTGATAATGGCTAAATTTAAGAGAAGTACAGTTTTTATGAGCATGTTCATTGCAGCTTTTTTTGGAATAAATATTTTCCTTTACAGAAGCGATAGATCTCCTCTCTCAGGATTATTTGTGGGAAATCTCCCGGCAGGAATAAATTTTTCCCTTGTTGCGTTTATCGTCCAGTGGATAATTCTTCTTCTTATAGTTCTGCTAGCATACACAAGATTTCTCAAGCACAGAAAAGAGGAGGAAACAAAAATTAGGGGGTTTATAATTCCTTCATCACTGTCAAAGTCAGAAACATATTTAGATGTTCTTTACAAATTGCTAAAAGAGAAAAAAAGCTTAAGTGTAGGAATCATCTCAAAAGTGTTCAAAATTCCAAAAGACAAAGCGCTGGAATGGGCTAAAATGCTTGAAAATGATGAGCTTGTTACAATAGAATATCCTGCGTTTGCAGATCCAGAAATAAAAATAATGCAAAATGAGGAAAAGAAAGAATGATGGAAAGCCAAAACATAAGCAAATGGGCGGAAGATGCAGTAAAAAAAGGTTACAATGAAGAAAGAATAAAAAATATTCTTGAAAAAAGAAATTACAAGCCTCTTCAAACAAAAAAAGTTCTTGATATTTTTAGAAAAATCAAATCAGAAATTCCAATTGCAAAAAAATTTCAGGAGGCTCAAAAAGTGAAATCGCCAGAAATTAAACAATCAAAAACTGCAGAGTCAAAACCTCTTGAGATTAAACATGTAACAGTCATGCAGCCAAAGCCAAAAGGAGAAGTTCAGGAGACCTATGAACTGAATATAGACCGTGCAAGAGTCCAGATTAACATAGAAAAAACTTCTGAAGGTTTGATGTACTGTCTTTACATACCTGAAATAGATATGGGAACAAAAGCTCTTCTTGATGAAATAAGAAAAGAGCTTATAACCACAACAGCAATAGGAGTCGGAGAAATCATAGATGAAAAATCTATATACCGAATCAAGGATAAATTCATGAAAGACGCCTCAAAGCTCTTAAGAGACAAAGTTCCTGGAATAAATTTTGACGCAGAGGAATTTTTAGTCGGCCTTTTAATGCAGGATATGCTTGGGCTGGGAAGAATAGAGTTTGTAGTCAACGATCCTCATCTTGAAGAAATTGTTATCGCAAACAGCAAAGAAATTAGAGTCTACCATAAAAAATACGGCTGGCTGATAACAAACATAGAATTAAACACAGAAGATGAAGTAATAAATTATTCAAATATAATTGCAAGAAGAGTTGGAAGGCAGATAAGCATTTTAAACCCGCTTCTCGACGCGCACATAATCACTGGTGACAGGGCAAACGCAGTTCTTTATCCAATTGCAACAAAAGGCAACACAATAACAATAAGAAAATTTTCAAGAGATCCCTGGACAATGATAGACCTCATAAACAATGGAACAGTCAGCAAAGAAATAGCTGCGCTGCTGTGGCTTGCAATAGAATATGAGATGAACGTGCTTTTCTCAGGCGGAACAGCCTCAGGAAAAACCTCTTTTCTTAATGCATGCATGCCTTTTATGCCTCCAAACCACAGAATAATAAGTATGGAAGACACAAGAGAGCTTATGCTTCCTAGATTTCTTTACTGGTGCCCTCTTGTCACAAGAACTCCCAATGCAGAAGGAAAAGGAGAAGTATCAATGCTCGATCTTCTTGTCAATTCTCTTAGAATGAGGCCTGATAGAATTATTCTCGGTGAGATAAGAAGGCAGAGAGAGGCAGAAGTCCTTTTTGAAGCGATGCACACAGGGCACTCGGTTTACGCCACAGTTCACGCAGATACGGCAAATGAAACAATAAGGCGTCTCATAAATCCTCCTATTAATGTTCCTCCATCAATGTTAGGCAGTGTTCACCTAAACGTCGTTATGTTCAGAGACAGGAAAAAAGGATCAAGAAGAGTTCTCCAAGTTGCTGAATTTATGCCTGGGAAAGACTCCTTAACCGCAAATTTAATTTACAGATGGATACCTGAAAAAGACATATTTACCGAACACAACAAAAGCATGTCTTTCTTTGACCAACTAAGCAGAAACACGGGAATGGATGAAATTCAAATAAAAAAAGAGCTGGAGAAAAAAATAGCAATTTTTGACTGGCTCATAAAAAACAAAATCAGAGATCTCGAGTCTTTTGGAAAAGTAATGAACCTTTATTATACATTCCCTGAAAAACTAAAAGAAATAATAGCTAAAAACGCAATAAATGAAGTAGCTGAAAATCCTCAAGACAGGGAGATGTAGAATGAAATTTAGAATTCCCCTCACTTTTTCAGACATAGAAATACTAAAAAGAAAAAGCAAGCCATTTCTAAAATTTGCCGGTTCAAAGAAAAAAAAGCTTGACGAATATCTTAAATCAACAGAAATAAACATTGACGGGAGATACTACACTGCTATATGCTACCGCCAATTTTTCCTGAACATACTTATGTTTTCCGTAATTGCAACCTCTGTTCTTGGCGTCCTAAGAACAACTTATTTTTATATCTATGGCCTTGCTGTAGCTTTTCTTATTTCAGGATTTATACTGTTCAATCAAATGAACTATCCAAGAATATTTTCCATGAACAAGCAAAAAGACATAGAAAGAAACCTAATTCCGGTTCTTCAAGACATGATGGTCCAATTAAATTCTGGAGTTCCAATATTCAGAATAATGGTGAACATCGCTGAAGCAGCCTACGGAGAAGTCAGCCTCGAATTCAAAAAGATAGTCAAAGAAATAAACTCAGGAGTTTCCCAAATTGACGCCATTGAAAGGCATGCAAAACTAAACACCTCAAAATATTTCAGAAGAGTTCTCTGGCAGATAAGCAATGGAATGAGATCTGGAAGTGATATGGGCACTGTTATTAAAGAGGGAATAAACTCCCTTAGTGAGGAACAGACAATTCAAATCCAGGGATATGGAAGCAAATTAAATCCTCTTATAATGTTTTACATGCTAATTGCCATTATCCTGCCCTCACTTGGAATAACTTTCCTTATAATAATTTCATCTTTAATAGGAGTAGGAGAGAAAATTCTGCAGATAATATTTGTGACAATTTTCTTTTTTGTGGTATTTATGCAAATAATGTTTCTTGGAATGATTAAATCAAGGAGGCCAAGCTTATTATGAGAATTCAATTAAATAAAATTTCCCAACTTCCTTCGGAGGCAGCAAAAAAATTATATTGGATGTTTAATCAAAAATTTATTGGAGTTTTTTATCTGGTTCCTTCGGAGGCAATTAAAAGAACCAGCTGGTTGCTGGATAGAAAACCCGCAGGAGGTTTTCAATGAACACCTTAAAATTCTACCCAATAAAACTAAGAAAAATATATGAGCTGAATATAAGAAACGCAGGCATAGAATCTCCTCCAGAAAAATACCATAATACAATTTTTTGGATCTCACTTATTCTGACAGTCTTAATTTCAACTGTTTTGTATTTTTTTGGCGTTACAGCTTTCTCTTTTATTATTATATTCTTCCTAATTCATGCCTTCTTTTTCTTCAAGACAAGCCTTCAAGCAAGCGCAAGAATAAGAAAAATGGAAGAGCTTTTCCCAGATGTCATCTCATTAATGGCCAGCAATCTCAGGTCAGGAATTACAATAGAAAAAGCTTTCTTAATGGCAGCAAGGCCTGAATTTGACCCCTTAGACAAAGAGATATTGAAAACAGGAAAAGAAATCACAACAGGACAGGATGTGGTTATTGCCTTAAAAATAATGAGTGACAGAATAAACTCTGAAAAAATTTCAAAAGTCATAGCTCTTATAATATCTGGATTAAAAGCAGGAGGGAATATCTCAGATCTTTTAGACCAAACTTCAAGAAATATGAAAGAAAAAGAGGTCCTTGAGAAAAAAACCCGTTCGACTATTCTTATGTATGTAATATTCATTTTTTTCGCTGTTGGAGCCGGCGCTCCTGTTCTCTTTGGATTAAGTTCTGTCCTCGTAGAAATAGTAATAGGCCTAACATCAAAACTTCCATCATCAGCACTTTCAAGCACAGCATCAAGCAGCATAAATATTCCCTTAAATTTCAGCCAAGTCTCTATATCTCTGAATTTTGTAATCTATTTCTCAGTCATATTCATAATAGTAACTGATTTAATTTCATGCTTTGTTATAGGGCTTGTAAACAAGGGTGAAGGCAAGGAAGGCTTAAAGTATTTAATTCCATTGATTATTATAAGCCTTTCAATATTTTTTGTAGTGAGAACAGTTCTCTCAGGGCTTCTAAAAGGAGCAATATCTTTCTTGTAAGATATTAATACGAAGGATATATACTTTAGAATTCAACAATTTATATAAACAAAATTCCTGATAACTTCTCATGGATAAAAATAATTCAATAAGAATAAGCGATGGAACTTTAATTCTCATGAGTAAAGCTCCAATAAATATAGACAAAGAACTCGGTGATACATGGGTTCCAAAATTATCTTTTATTTCTCCTAGTAATGGAGCTGTTTTGTTATTTCAACAAGACTATCTAAGAAAAGAAGGGCTCGATTACTTTATTCATAAAAACACAAAAGTTAGAGAAGTCTGGTATAATTTCAAAGAGCATCTTAATGGAGTTGATATAAAAAATTTTTATCTTATTCCTGGAAGATTTAACCAAGACAAAGTTATTTATACTTTTGAAAACTCTTTTTTGCCGGACAAAAGTGATCCAGACCAATGTAAAAGGAATGTCACATTAATCCCAGAAAATAGTAATCTTAGTTATGCCCTCGATACTCCTTTATGGGCTCACACCACTCGCGAAAACTCCTTAAATATAGCTTACAATTTTATTCTTCTTCCAACAATAATTGAAATAGGTTATGCAGCTAAGCCATCTGGAACAGTAGGATTAAGCCCTACAAAAAAAGGAAAGTTAGAGATCTCAATAGAGCAATCAGGTGAAGCTATAAAAGCTGTAAAAAAATTCTTAAACTGGTAGAATAAATCTAAAAAATTTTCAGTAAATTACTCTCTGTTTAATAAGTAACAATATTTAAAAAACACTTCCCCCTAAATAGCTTATGGAAAAAAGAGTGAGCACTGGAATCGGGGGTTTTGATGCTATGACTGATGGAGGATTTGACGAAAACTCTATAAACCTTATCGCTGGAGGGAGTGGTGCTGGAAAAACAATATTCGCAGTGAGATTTCTGCTTGAAGGGCTCAAAAAAGGCGAAAAAGTTCTTTACATTACTTTTGAAGAAAAGAAAAAAGATTTTTATGAAAATATAGCCAAACTTGGATGGGATTTGGAAAAAGCGGAAAAGACAGGAAATTTTATCTTTCTAGAATACGCTCCTGAAAAAGTAAAGATGATGTTAGATGAAGGAGGAGGAACTATTGAATCAACAGTTTTGAAGCATGGAATAAAAAGGCTCGTCATTGACAGCATAACTAGTTTTTCTTTGATGTTTGAAGATGAACTGTCAAAAAGGCAGGCAATCCTTAATTTATTTGATATAATAAGAAAATGGAACTGCACGACACTCCTTACTGTTCAGCATGATCCCCTTGCAAAAAAAGGAAAAAGTGTTGACCCCACTGAATTCGAAGCAGACAGCATAACCCTTATCTATTACGTAAAATCTGGGGAAAGAAGAAAAAGATTTATTGAGGTCTTGAAAATGAGAGGAACAGACCACTCAAGAGAAATTCATCAGATGCTTATAAGGAAAGGAATCCAAGTCGGCGCTCCTGCAAATGTCAAGTTTTGAAGATTGAGAAATGCGCGAATAAATTCGCTTATGCTTCAATTTTCACTTGTTCAAATTGAAAGATGCGCGAACGGGGAATCGAACCCCGATTTTAACGTCTTTGCTTTCGCTTCAAGGCTATTATAGTTTCTTTGAGCGCCGAATCTTTCTTTTCTAAAGAAAATTGGGCATTGGCAACGTCATGTTCTACCACTAAACTACTCGCGCGATAATAAAAACCTACGGTCTTTCTTATCAACTTTTCCCTTAAATTTGAGTCAAGCCTGATAAAAAGAACCAATGGTTCTCTTTATGAACTCTCCTTTTACAAGAGATTCATTAAACTGATAAAAATTATTTATATTTAAGTCTTTTCTCTGCAAAAATTATTTTCTCTGCAAAAATTAAATTGATAAGCATAATTGCTTCAGCGAGCATTATCGTTGCAAGCATAGAGTATGTTCTGCTAAGTTAAAACTGCTTTAATAATCGTCAAAAATTTTTAAGATTATAGCTCTCATAATCAGTCGACCTTTCTATTCTATTTCCTTTTTTCAATTTCTTGACAATTTCAATTGAACATTCTTCTTCACTAAAAATTCTTTTTGTATATTCGTCAACCATTCCCTTTGCCACATCCAACGTTACTATATCGCAAGCATGTTGATCCTTAGAACATACTTTTACAGTATCATAAAATTCCTGTGGAGAACATTTAGGTATTCTTGCTAAAATGCTGTCTCCTGGCTCAACTGATGAAAATCCGTGAAAAATCAATTTCCTAACTGGATTACCATTTACTCTTTTATGTCTAACTTCCAATAAAGTCGTGGAAATGTGACTGGTTTTACTGTAATAACTTTCACTCTCTCCAATAGAACTAGTTTTGAGATAACCTCCTTTTTCAAAAGTTTCTGTTCTAACTTCACCAACAATAAATTCTTCAGAAACAACCAACTTTTCCAATAGTTTTACTCTTTCATTTGTTTTAGTTGATCCATCATCCATTTTAATTATTATCCTCCATTCTCTTTGTCAATTCAATAAAAAAAAAACGTTCACTCATTTATAAACATAATTACACTCAAAAATCACATTATTTTCTCTAAATCTCTGAGACCACAGGGAATACCCATTCCTTCCAAAACTTCCTGCAAATCAGATTTTTTTATATAAATTCTATTTACTTCATTCTTGACATCTTCTTTTAAATGCAATTTGCAGGCATCAATGCCAAGATTATGCGTCTTAACATATTTTAAAATTTGTCCTGAACCATAGCTAAATACTCCAAGTTCATTCAATTTCCTAGCAATAAATATTGAATTATAACAAGGCTCGCCATATTCTTCTTTTAATCTTCTTCTAACAGAAATCTCTCCTCTCGCATTGCTTCCTCCATAAAAATCATTATGAGAGGGTAATTTTCTCTGATTTATTTCTTTAAGATGAGGAAAATAAGATTTAGCCATTTTTAATTATTATTCAATCTTTTTGCTAATCCAAACAAACCAATAGAAAGTGAAGACAAAGCGCCAAGAACAAAATAACCAGCTTTGTCAGAATACTTCTGATGCTCCTCCTTAGTTATTTCTGAAGCTACTTTAAATTCATCAAGACTATTTTTATTCTGATAAGCATATTTTATAGAGCCTGCTGTACCTGCCAATCCTAAAACAATCATTCCAGTTCCAATTATTTTTGATAATGATGCCATCTCAATCCATCTCCGGCATATCCCTCATGCCTTTCTGTTTTTTATTTCCAGCAGAGGCAATAACATCATCAATCCTGAGAATCATTGTCGCAACTTCGCTCGCAGAGTTGATTGCCTGTGTTTTTATTTTCAAAGGCTCAATTATCTTTGCCTCAAGAACATTTTCAATTTTGTTTGTAAACAAATTAAGCCCTGCATTAATCTCGCCAGAATCATGCCTTGATTTCATTTCAGTGAGAACATCTATAGGATCCATTCCTGCATTTTCAGCTAAAGTGGCAGGAATAAACTCTAAGGCAGAAGCAAACTCCTCAACAGCAAGCTGCTCCCTTCCAGAAAGCCCTTGAGAAAAATCTCTAAGTCTTTTTGCCAATTCTACCTCAACAGCTCCGCCGCCGCAAACAACAAGTCTTGATTTTAGAGAGCAGACAACATCTCCTAAGCCGTCTTTTATTGCTCTTTCAATTTCATCAATAACATGGTCAGTGCCGCCATGAATCATTATAGTGACAGCCTTAGGATTTTGGCATCCTTTGACATGAGTAAAAACGTCATTTCCATGCTTAATTTCTTCAACAATCCTAGAGCTTCCAAGTTCAAATGGAGTCAATTCATTGATATTACTGACAATTTTTCCGCTAGTAGCTTTAGCTAATTTTTCCATATCGCTTCTGGCAACTCTCCGGCAGGCATAAATTCCATCTTTAGAAAAAAGGTACTGTGCAAGATCATCAATTCCTTTTTGGCAGAAAACAACATTGGCTCCCGATATCTTGACTTTTTCCACCATCTCTTTGATTACTCTTTCTTCTTCATTAAGAAAGCTATGAAGCTGCTCTGGTGTCGATATTGAAATCTTTGTGTCAATCCCAGGATTTCTTATTTCAAAGGGAAAATCAACCAAAGCAATTTTAGCATTATTGACAATTGAGGGCATATCTTGTGAAGTTTTTTCCTTGTCCAAAACAACTCCGGAAATAAGCTCCGTATCTTCAATTCCCTCGCCTCTTGACTTTTCTATTTTTATATTTCCTAGGTCTATTGCTCCTTTGTCTTCAATCTGTTTTACAGCCCTTACAATAATCTCTGCGAACCTTTCCTTGGCATCTTCTGCGCCTTTTCCAGTCATCGCAGTCATAGCAATCTGCTTCAAAATATCCTCATTATCTGGAGTAATTCTTATAGCAATATCTTTAAGAATCTCCTGTGATTTTTCAGCAGCAAGCCTATATCCTTTAGTGATCACAGTAGGATGGATTTTCCTGTCAAGAAGCTTCTCAGCATTTTCAAGAAGTTTTCCCGCAAGCATAACAGCAGTGGTTGTGCCATCGCCGACTTCTGTCTCCTGAGTTTTTGCAACTTCAACCATCATCTTTGCAGCAGGATGCTCAATCTGCATTTCTTCAAGGATTGTGACGCCGTCATTTGTAACAATAATCTCGCCTGTCGGAGAAACAAGCATTTTATCCATTCCCTTCGGTCCCAAAGTTGTCTTCACAATTTCTGCAACCATCCGCGCAGCTAATATGTTGTTGCGCTGCGCGTCCTTTCCCATTATCCTCTGGATATCTTCAGGCATAAGCATAACTGGCTTTTCTGTCATTTTT
>JBBSXA010000017.1:0-7185 GCA_038045985.1 Nanobdellota archaeon | reverse complement strand
CATTATCCTCTGGATATCTTCAGGCATAAGCATAACTGGCTTTTCTGTCATTTTTCTTTATTTAACTTTTAAATTTTCCAACCTTCGTACTTCGTCCTCAAACCAACTGGCACATGCATCAAACCTTGGTGCCTGTCTAAGTCCCTCAATAATATTTTTTCCCCCAATATAAGCAGTAATACTACTATTTGAATTTCTTTCTATTAAACAATTCCAATCCTGAACTATAGGGCGCCAGAATACTTCATGAGGCATATCATCATACGATAATAATCTTAAAGGTGAGCCATTCGTGTGAAGAAAATAAAAATTTTTATCATAATCCAATTCAGATCTAATTTTGAAAATGGATCCTCTATACTTACCAGGAATCCATTTATCTCTATTTATTATTGGGCTTGCAGCTTCACCTACTACAAACCAATCATTATTACCCACTCTTGTTTTCTCAAAAACATAAAAACCAAATAAATCTCCTGTATTTACATCTAATTGATTCATTTTTATGCGATCATCTGATTTTATTGTTTTAAACCTATCAAGCACGCCATTCATATCCTTCCCCAATTTTCCAATTATTTAAGCATTATTGCACTAACTTTCCACAAACAAAAATGCCCATAGTGTGCCATGATTATAAAATAATAACAATTAGCTCGGAGCACAAAATAGCCGAATTTAATATAAATCTTTATAAATTTTAACAATCTTTAAAAAACATGGTTAAACTGAATCCTTCAGAAACAGCTGAAAGATTTATCTCGGTTGCTGGATTAAAAATTAACTCTGGTTTTTTGCCTGATTCCTTCGGAGGCAACAAGAAGATCCGATTAGGTGCTGGATTCATAAAAACCCGCTGGAGGTTTTTATAATGGAAAGGATACTTGTCTCTGACATAATGACTAGGGATCCAATAACGACAAAGCCTGACACAAATCTTCTCGAATGCGCCAGGCAAATGGTCAAGAAAAAGGCTGGAAGCCTGCTTTTAGTGGACAAAAAAAGGCTTGTAGGCTTTATTTCAAGAAAAGACATTCTCTGGGCGCTGGTAAAAAAATCAAAAGAAGATCTTAGCAAGATAAAAGCCATTGAAATTTCCCCTAAGAAAATAGCCACAACAAAGCCGTCAGCAACCATAAAAGAAGCGGTCGAAAAGATGAAAAACCTGAAATTTGAAAGGCTTCCTGTAATCCAAAACGGCCAGCTTGTTGGAATGCTGACAGTAAGAGACATACTAAACTTCAACCCAGAAATTTATCCAGAGCTTGATGAATTTGACCAGATAAGGGAAGAAACAGAGAAATTAAAAAGGATAAAAAAAATACAAAACACAAAAGAGGGAATCTGTGAAGAATGTGGAAATTACGATGTTCTCTTTAGAGTCCATGGGAATTTGATATGCGATACCTGCAAGGATAAGATGTGAAGATATTTAAACTAAAAACACAGCAAAAAATAATGTCACTAATCAATTTATTAAAAAAACCAAAGAATTTAGTTATTGGATGTACAGCCTTGCTCTGTGCTTTGTTATATGCAATACCGAATGTAAGTGAGTTTAAAGACACATCTTCTTATGTAAAAAAAAGGAGCACTAAATTTTGGGTTGAATCGTATTTAAAAGGCAGTGGAAAGTTTAAAAATTCTTGGAGAAGCCTTGGAAGAAATTTAGCATACAAAGTTTACGATAAAGAGCTCAAAAAAAACGAACTGAATCCTTGGGGTTTGAGTGATCCAAATGGAATATGAAAAACATAAATGAACATTTGGCAAGTGAATGCAAACCAATAGAACCTGAAGGATTTATGTCTCCATTATTAAAAAATTATTTATTTAGAAAAATATTGCCCCATGTTATTATTTGGCCACTAAGCTTTGGATTTTCAATTAATACTGCAAGTTTTATTCTTATTAATAGTGAATTAGATCAAGGATTAACTAAATCAGAAATAGAAAACAAACTTCAGCAAGACCAATTTCCATCTGTAGAGTATATTGGAAAACAGGGAAGAAAATTAGCCTACTGGCTGAATGAATAGGAAACTTTAGAGTTAGCAGAAAAAAATGACATTTATTGGAATTGAAATATTAGGCTATAAGCTCGGGTTGTTTATTGGGAAAGACAAAGGAGCAATTAATACAGTTAGGTATGAAATGAATTATAACTATTTTAATCTAGAAGACAATAAACTAGACCTGATATCATAGGCTTTGAAAAGAAATGAGAATAATTTATCTCCTGAGCAAATTTTTGAGATACTGTTAAATTTAGGAAAACAAGGCAGATTGGAAGAAAAAACTTTGGATGATTATAATAAAACATGAAAAACATAAAAGATAAACTTAAGAAAATTAACAGAGGAGTTATAAAAGCAGAATTAATTAGCATTTGCGGTCTAACGTTAATGACAAATGCTCTTTCTTATTCAGTTTCCTCAAATGCGCTAAAGAATGGTGTATCTAAAGATCAGATTATTCAAGATTATAGAAAAAGCCTTATTATCAAAGAAATCTCAGATGGAATAGGCAAATATATTGATTTTGCAATTACAGAAATTAGTTCACGCCCAGGAGTAGAATTAGCTTATTGGTTAAATGAGTAAACCTGAATAATCTAAAAACATTTAAATACGTTTTTTCTTTGATATATAAGAGGTGAAAGATAAACATATGTCTTATTATGCAGTTTTCTCGGAGACCGAGGTTATTGGAATTGACAAAAGTCAATTATCAACAGCAGTTCCAATGGCTGAGTTTAGAAATCTTTCATTAATAACTAAACAGGGAAATAAACCTTTAGAAAAGGTTTCCAAAATAAAATGAGAGGGAGGTTAATCTACGCGATTTTCATCGGAGGCAATTTAAAAAATAGCTTATTCGTGTCAAGAGGGAAAATAGAAAAAAACCGTAGGTTGTTTTCAAATGCCTGAAGAAGAAACAATATTCTCGAGCAAGATAAAATATACAGGGATATATTCATTTAAAGAATTCTATAAGTTCTGCTATGACTGGCTTGTTGATGAAATGGACCTTCTTGTCCAGGAGACTAAATACAAGGAAAAGCTTGAAGGAGACGCAAAAAATGTCGAGGCAGAATGGATTGCAGTCAGAAAGATAACAGACTATTTCAAATTTGTGGTTAAAATAAACTATAAGGCAGATAGATTAAAAGAAATAGAAATTAATAAAGGCGGAGCAAAAATAAAAACCAATCAAGGCTCAATTGAGGTTGGAGTAAAGGGAATGCTTGTCAGAGATTGGGGCGGAAAGTTTGAAAGAAGCGGATTCCAGAAATTTATAAGAAGTGTTTATGAAAAATGGGTTATTCAGTCAAGAGTGAATGAATTTGAGGACAGGCTTGTAGGAAAATGCAGCGAATTTCTCGAGCAGGGAAAAGCCTGGCTTGATTTAGAAGGAAAGCAGACGTAAAGTTTCTCAAAGCAGATAATTAATTAGGATATATAAACTCCAGTAATTCGCATTTTAGCCCTTGAGAATTCAAATATTCTAAATTATCTTTTTCATATCTTCTTAAGCTTCTAATTGTTGCTTCATGTTCTGATTTTCCTCTGTTTTCAAGATCCGGAAGAACCTTAAAACCCAAAATATTTTTGCCAGCAAAACGGCAGTCTTTTCTTGCAATCAAATGAGCAACATCTCCCATAGAATAAATAGCCCTGCCCTAAGTTAAAGAATAACCTGTTTGATCATTACTCCAGTAACTTGTTAATAACACACTAACCAAAGATTCTTGCTTTTTAGCCATTTCCACAAACTCTTTAACATTTCCTGGTTGTCCTGTCAACAATTTTTTGAGTGTCATGAAAATACCAACAAATATAGGTTTTATAAACCTATTCAAAGGTTATTGCAAATCGACAATAAGTCACAAAAATTCTTAAAAACATCTTTCTCAAAATAAAAACATGCATAAACTATCAGAAAGGTTAAAACAAATTTGAACACATTTAAGCATTATTGTGGCAAAAATCAAACCGAAATACTTATATATGAATTCTATTTTATTTCTGCATGAAAAAGACAATTTTTATTTTCATTCTCGTTTTAGCCTTAATTCAATCAGCCTATGCATTAAACTTGGACATAAAAGAAACGAACGAAGCAATTATGATAGTGGAGCTTAACAGGCCAGCAGTCTTCGACTTGGCAATAAAAAATTTAGGAGCTGATGACAATGTAGAGTTCTACAACCTTGTCAGCCTAAAAATGTTTCCTGCCGGAACAACGCCGATAATGTCGGGAGAAACAAAAGAAATAAAGCTTGAAGTTTCTCCAATAGGAGAATTTAACATCTTTGGAAGATATACATTTCCATATTATATAAGAGGCCAGGATGGAAGTGAGATAAGCCAATCGGCAACATTTAAAAGAATATCAATGCAGGACGCCTTCGAGCTTGGCGCAGGATCTTTTGACCCTCAGTCAAACTCCATAGAAATATATCTAAAAAACAAGGAAAACTTCGACTTTGGCAAAGTAAAGGCAAAATTCACATCATCATTCTTCAATTTGGAAAAAGAATTTGATTTAAGCCCAAAGGAAACAGAAACAATTTCTCTTGAGCTAAACAAAGAAGACTTCAAACAGCTTGTAGCAGGGTTCTACACAATGGAAACTGAAATTACCTCTTTTGGCAAGAAAACAAATATTAAAAGCACTCTTGATTTCCAGGAAAAGAATATTGTAACAACAACAAGCAAAGATTACGGGCTTATTGTCTCAACACAGACAATACAGAAAAGAAATGACGGAAATGTAGTCTCAAGCTCTGAAACAATAATAAAAAAGAATATAATTTCAAGGCTTTTCACAAGCTTCAGCCCAGCTCCAGATAATGTCAAAAGAGAAGGATTCAAAGTATATTACACATGGAACAAAGACATAAACCCTGGAGAAGTTTTTGAACTCGAAGTAAAAACAAACTACTTGTTTGCATTCATTCTGATATTGCTGGTAATTGCAGTTGTGATAATTGCAAAGCAGTATTCAAAAACAAACTTAGTGCTTAAAAAAAGAGTCACTTTTGTAAGGGCTAAAGGCGGAGAGTTTGCGCTCAAAGTTTCTATACTTGTAAACGCAAAGAAATTTGTCGAGAAAGTAAATATAATTGACAGGCTTCCTCCATTAGTAAAGCTCTATGAAAAATTCGGAGTTGAAAGACCGTCGAGAATAGATGAGAAAAACAAAAGAATAGACTGGGATTTTGCAAGCTTAGAGCCTGGAGAAACAAGAGTTCTTTCATACATAATTTACTCTAAAGTTGGAGTTCTTGGAAGATTCGCGCTTCCTTCAACAAGAGGAATTTATGAAAGCAACGGAAAAATACATGAAACAGAATCAAACAGGGCTTTCTTTGTGACTGACCAGCAAGTCCAGAAAGAAGAATAAAATGACTGCTATAGACAGAATAAATTTTAATAGAATTTCCTTGCCTTACCAAGCCTTTACAGAACACAGCTATGCAAAATTCAAAAATACCCAATTGTTTTAAAGCTTAAAACAGGCTCAAAAGAAGAATTGACTTTTGAGATAAATATCAAAGAAAAGAACAAAAAAATATAGGTTTATACACTTTATTTCTGCCTAAATACAATCATTGCTGTCCTTTAAATCCTGAATCAACAATAAATGAAGCCAGATTATATGTTAAAGGCATAGAAGAAAAAATCCTAACATCCGAAGTCTTTATCTAAAAAGTCAATCACTCAATTTTATTCTGCCGTCAAGAATATTACTCAATTTTTCACCTAAATGAACTAATGCTTCATCTCTTTCAGACCTATCATAATGATAGTCTCCCAGAACTTTTTTAGCAGTTTCTACAATTTTTCCTTCTTCATATGTTCCATTGAACTTTATAGAGCCAACAACTCCATTAACATGAGTAACAGAGCCGCCAAAAGTTCTGCTTCCAGGAGCATGCTCACTAGTACGATTGCTGTAATCCTTTAGTTCAATTTCTAAATTTCCGCTTTTCAAAGAATATCCAACTACCAAAGAATTATCAGGAGAAGAATTAAGAGGAATGCTTAATGTGGCCATTTCATAACCTATAACTCTCCTCGAGCTCAATCTATCAATACTAATATCTTTCTCTTGTAATCTTCCAATAAGAGTATTTATGTCATAATCCTTAGTCAATCTTACTTTTGGCGGACAACCTCCAGACGGTGTAGAACAAGATTTGGTAAAATGTAATTCATCTTCAATTTTCATGTTTTTTATAATGAACAGTCTTTTTTAAAGATTTAGATAGTGAGAATAAACCTTTAAAAATCATCTAGTTTTCTTATTAGCAACCCTTCGTAGCTTAGTGGTTAGATCCGTTCTCGTTTGAGAGTCTTGGAAACCCCTGAGCAGCTTTGGGAAAACCCTTCGTAGCTTAGTGGTTAAAGCGCCTGGCTGTAGATAATGATCTAAGGTGGATATTCCATATAAAAAGGACAAGGTCCTTCTTATGACATCTCCTTTAGGAGAGCCTCATGAGTGATCGGAAATTAAATGAAACCCCAAAAGCCAAGCATCTCGAGCAGTGCCCGGGAGATCCCCAGTTCGACTCTGGGCGAAGGGATTTTTTATTAAAATGAATAAAGATTACTATTACGATGAAAAAAATCCAAAATGCAAGGATATGAAATTAAATGAATCTGGTTATCCTGTGTATAAAGATAATCCAACAAAATTAGTTCATAGATATTATGTATGGAAGTATCTGCTCAACAAAAGTAGAGAATTAAAAGAATGGGAAAAAGTCCATCATGTAGACGGAGATAAATTAAACTTCAATCCAAGTAATCTGGTGATTCTTTCTGATGAAACACATAAGAAAATTAGTGGAAGATTAAATAAAGAAACAAACCTCAACAAGGCAAACTCACTAGTTATATCTATAATTTTTGTGTTATTTGCAGCAGATAAATACTACAACAGGAGTTGGAATACTCTAAACAGAATTATTGCACTTTTGCTGATTATTGGCATACTTATATCACAATATCAAAATATTGTGGATTTGATAATGCGAAAAACTAAATTGTATAAGGTTATTGATGTAGACAATTGATGACCTTTATTTTCCATAATAAAAACCAGCACCAACTTTTCACCACAAAAAACTTTATTAACCTTTTTTCCCTGAATAAAACATGAAAAGAGGAATACTAA
>JBBSXA010000016.1:0-19798 GCA_038045985.1 Nanobdellota archaeon | reverse complement strand
TGCTCTTTGATAAAATTTATAAACTGATTCTTCAGAATAATATTAACAATAAAAATATGATTTGTGTTGGAGATACTTTGTCTTATTCTGTTGAAAGATCCATTCCTAATGGACATTTTCTTAGATAGTTATTTCTCTTTCACAAAAATCTCATTGACTTTTTTCCAATTGATAACATGGAAGAAAGCTTCAACATAATCTGCCCTTTTGTTTTGGTATTTTAAATAGTAAGCGTGCTCCCAGACATCAATGCAAAGCAATGGCGTTTTTCCAAGGCTTAAAGGAGAATCCTGGTTTTTTGTCTGGATAATTTCAAGCTCTCCTTTATTTAAAACAAGCCATGCCCATCCGCTTCCAAATAAAGTTATGGCTGACTTTGTGAATTCTTCCTTGAATTTTTCATAAGAGCCGTATTTTTTTATAATTGCTTTTTCAATCTCTCCTGAAATTTTTACATCTTTTTTCAAGATTTCCCAGAAGAAATTATGGTTAACAAAGCCTCCTCCATGATTTATTACTGCCTGCTTTATTTCCTGGGGAATTAAATTCAAATTTTTAAGAAAGTCTTCTGCTTTTTTCTTTTGGAGTTCTGGATGGTTCTTTAATGCTTCATTTAATTTATCAGTGTAAGTCTGATGGTGTTTGTCATGATGAATTTTCATTGTAGCCTCATCTATGTAAGGCTCTAGAGAATTGTATGCATAAGGTAATGGAGTTAGCTGAAATGCCATAAAGTTAACTATAGTTTATGTTTTAAATAACTTTCGAATAATTTTTTTAAAGAAGTTTTGGTTTCTGTTCATCTCATGCTTTTTCTTCTGCTTGGCCTTAGCTTGTTCATTTTGCTTTTGTCTCTTAATCCTCTTGATTTTTTTGCAGAGCTTGTTAATCCTCTAAGAACACGCTTTTTGTTTCCAGGTTTTGCTATCCAGTTTATTGTTTTATCATTTTTTATTTCCGGCCTTTCGGGGTCAACGCATATAACTTCAAAGAAATAGTGAATTCCGTCTTTCCCAATAAAATATGAATTTAGAACTTCAAGATTAGGATGCTTTTTTTGAACTCTGGATTCTGCAATCCATTTGTAGTTCATTTTTAGGTTTTTTCTTATATGGAGCCTTTTTGATCTTCTGCCTTTATTCGGCCTTGATCTTTTATGACCTCCTCTCTGCACCCTTGCTCTTATTACTACAAATCCTTTTTTGTCTTTGTAGCCAAGCGCTCTTGCTTTGTCAAGCCTAAGGGGCTTGTCAACTTTTACTTGAGTTTCTGTGCTTCTCCACTCAATCATTCTGTTTCTTAGTGTCTCTTTGTCTGGTTTTTTCCAGGCTTGCTTTATATAATGATACATCCCATGTGTCATAGAATATTTATAGAAAATCGGTTTAAAAAGGTTTGGTGGGAACTTTTATAAATAGGTTAATTTTGATTTTAGTAATGAGGCTGTAGCTCAGCCTGGCTAGAGCACTGCATTCTGTTTTTGGTGTAAAAGCCAAGCAGAAGGTGATTCTGATAAGGTTAGGACGAGAAACTATCTTATCCTATCTTTAGTTAGGCAGGGGTCCTAGGTTCAAATCCTAGCAGCCTCATTATATATTTATAATTGTGAGGTTTTTACTTAATGCTCAGCTCTAGAATTAATTTCTCATTGAGCAATTTGTATTTTGTCAAGGGAAGATCTATAGGAATCAGTTTTTTGTACGCTTTGTCTTTGGCTATTGCCTTTATTTCAAGGCTGTTTTCCAGCTGATTTATCAATATATCTTCTGTTTTTTCAACGCCTGGCACATCGATTTCATAAACAACTTTATTTGCAAGCCTTCTTATGTTTGTGCTTGGCTCTAATTTTGGAAGCTCTGCGAATTTTTTTAAATTGTTTTCTGAAAATGAATTTATAGGCTGTTTTTGGGGTTTTGCCTCTTTTCTTGTCATTTTTATACTTTCAGGAGAGATTCTTCTTCCATTTATGAATAGCTCGAAATTTGTTTTTGGTATTGCAGCTTCTGATTTATGCATTTCCTTTTCAAGCATTTTCATTGCATTACTTAGCATTTTGTTCAGCATCTTTCCGCTAAATCCTCCTAACATTGCGCTTTCAAACATATTTGAGTTTTGCATGAAATCGTTTTTTCCAAGCATTCCCCACTCATCTTTATTTGATTTTGTTCTAACGTCTTCTCCGCAATAAGGGCAGAAGTCAAACTTCCCGCTTAGCTTTTCTCCGCAACTATCGCATTTTTTTCTTTCGAACATTTTAATTTTTAGGTTTAGGTGATTTAAATAGTTTATTGATTTAAATTTTTTTTATGGCTTCTTTCCATGTGAGGAGTTTTTTTTGAGAGCCAAAGTGCTGGATTACCGATTCAGAATTTGCCAGACCCATTTTAAGGGATTTTTCTATATTCTGCGTTTTTATTAATGAGGCAAGAAATCCGCTTGTGAAAGCGTCTCCTGCCCCTGTTTTTTCTTTTGCTTTTATTTTGTGAGGCATTATAGAATTAAATGCTCCATCAAAAGAAATTACCTCTTGATCTCCATCTGTTATCACAACTGTTTTTGGTCCAAGATCATAAAGCTTTTGCGCCAGTTCTTTTTTGCTGTCTCCATTTACAATAAGCTGAGCTTCTTCTTTGTTTAGGATTAGAAAATCTATTTTTTTGAGAATTTTTTTGACATCTATATCTTGTTTTTTTAATGGGCGAGCATCCATGTTAAATGCTGTTTTAATTCCTTTTGCCTGACAATGTTCAAGAATTTTTATTTCTGTTCTAAGAGAGTCTTCTCTGAGAGTTGAAAAGAAAATCCATTTTGATTTTATGCTGGAATATTTTATGTCTTTTTCTTTTAGGTTGTCTGTTAGGCCATGATACGTAAGAATTGTCCTGTTTTTCTCAAATGAATCGAGGACTATTCCGTAGCCTGAATTTCCATTAGAGATTTTCCCTATAAACTTCACTTTTTCTTTTTTTAATTTTCTTAAGATTCTGCGACCTGATTCGTCGTTTCCTATTTTTCCTAGATATGCTGTTTTCAGCCCCATTTTTGACAGCCCTGCTGAAACATTGACACCTCCACCGCCAACTTCAAAATCTATTTTTGTCAGGGGAATTTTGTCTCCGACAGGATAGGCAATTTTTCTGTTTACCTCTTTTAGCCCAGTCTCCAAAAATATGTCTGTTGTTGCAGATCCAATACATATTACGTCGAACATTTTATCTTTGTTTTAAAGATTTACAGACTTAAAAACTTAATCATAGAAAGTTTTAAATAAATAGTTTTGCAACTAACTCTGTAAAAATGAGAAGAGGTGGTTTAGAAGAGCCTGTTTCTGGTGATAGGAAGATATTTTTTCTTAGCAATTACCCTCCAAAAGAGTGCGGAATTGCGACTTTTACAAAAGATCTTGTCACGTCGATGAATCGCCGTTTTAATCCAAAGCTTAAGTCAAGAGTAATTGCCTTGAATGATCCTGAAGGCCATTACAGATATGACAGCAGAGTTCTTTTGCAGTTCAACAGGGATGATCCGGAAGATTTTGTCAGAATGGCCAAACAGGTTAATGAAAATGATGAGATTCAATTAGTCTGCATTCAGCATGAGTTTGGGTTGTATGGAGGAAATTACGGAGAGAATGTTCTTAGATTTCTTGAGAATCTTGAGAAGCCTGCTGCAGTAACTTTTCACAGTGTTCTGCCGTACCCTGATTTTGAGAGAAGACAAATTGTCAGGTCAATAGCTGCTTATTCAGCTGCAATAATTGTCATGGCTGAGGCTGCGGTTAACATATTAAATAGGGATTATGGGATTGAAAAAAGCAAGATACATGTTATTCATCACGGGACGCCTAACGCTAAGTTCGCTTCTCCTGACCAATATAAGAAAAAAATTGGATTAGAAGGAAGAACTGTTATTCTCACGTTTGGGCTTTTAAGCGTTAATAAGGGAATTGAATATATGATAAAAGCTTTGCCTTCTTTAGTCAAAAAGTATCCTGATATTCTTTATCTTGTTCTTGGAGAGACTCATCCAAATATAAGGATGCATGAAGGGGAGGAATATAGGAATAAGCTTGTTGATTTAGTTAAGAATCTTAACCTTGAAGATCATGTTAAATTTTACAATAAATATGTGTCTACTGAAGAGCTTGTTGACCCTTATATTCTCGCGTGTGATATTTTTGCATTTACAAATATAGAGAAAGACCAAATAACTTCTGGAACTTTAGCTTATGCTTTAGCTTGCGGGAGGCCTATAGTTTCTACTCCGGTTATTTATGCCAAAGAACTTCTTGAACATGATAGAGGAATAGTTATTAGTGACACAAAAAGACCTGATCTTTTTACAGAAGCTTTAGATAAGCTTCTTGGAGATGGAGAGCTTAGAAAAAATATGTCTGAAGCTGCCTACGCTTTTGGCAGGCAGATGATATGGAGCAATGTTGCAGCAAGGCATTTAAATGTTTTTAATAGAATTGTTCAGTTGAGAGAGGAGATTACTAAGAAGTATCCTGCAATTAAACTTGAGCACTTGAAAAATCTTACTGATGGATTTGCCTGCTTGCAGTTTGCTAACGGCTCGCAGCCAGATAAAAATTCAGGATACACTGTAGATGATAATGCCCGGGCTTTGATGATTTCTGTTTTGCATAATTCTCTTTTTGACTCAAAGATTTCCTATGATCTTTCTTTCACTTATTTGGACTTTTTGGAGCATGCTCAGACAAAAGATGGAGATTTTGTTAATGTTTTTAAGAGCAAAAAAGAGCCATTGCAGGAATTTAGCGAGGATGCTTTAGGAAGAGCTGTTTGGTCTTTGGGTTTTTCTTCTGAAAAAAGCACAGACAAAAAAATAGTTGATAAGGCTGATAAGTTATTTAGGAAATCTTTTGAAAAAGTTAAGGATTTGAACAGTCCGAGAGCAAAAGCCTTTGCCATGCTTGGATTGTTCAGCCATTATAAAAAATATGGAGATAAGAAAGATACGGATTTAATAAAGAATTTTGCTGATTCTTTGGTCGAATTGTATAAAGAACATGCTTCTAATGAATGGACTTGGTTTGAAAATATTCTTACTTATTCCAATGCCCAACTTCCTGAGGCTTTGTTTTTGGCTTATGATCTCTTGAAAGATGAAAAATATTTAGAAGTTGCAGAAAGCACTTTGCATTTTCTCTCTGAAATAGTTTTTGTAAATGATGAGCTTGTTCCAATAGGCCAGAATGGATGGTATAATAAAGAGGGGAAAAGAGCTTTTTTTGACCAGCAGCCAATTGATGCTGCAGCAATGGTTCATGCTTATCTTTCCGCTTATTATGTTACAGGTGACAAATATTATTACGAAAGAGCTGTTTTATCTTTCAACTGGTTTTTAGGAAGAAATCATCTTAATCAAATGGTTTACAATGAAACTAATGGCGGATGCTATGATGGATTGGGAAAGCAAAGTGTGAATCTTAATCAAGGGGCTGAGTCAACTATCTCTTACTTGATGCCAAGGCTTCTTCTTGAAGAGATGAAACGGAAGTGAGGTTAGAAATATTTAATAATTGCAGAAATTTAAGTTATACATGAAAAAGGTGATATGGATTAGCAGTTATCTTCCCAGATCTTGTGGGATTGCCTATTATTCTGCAGACTATATTGGAGCTTTAAGGAAAACAAGAAAAGTTAAAATAAAAATTATTTCACATACAGATGCTTTAGAGGCTGATTATCCTGTTATTGATGTTGGAAACATGATTAGCATTAAGGATACATTTTGGCATAAAAAAGTTTTTAATATAATTAAGAAAGAAAAGCCTTATGTTGTTCATATACAGCATGAATATGGATTATATGAAACTTATTCTGATAGGAATCAAAGGGTTCTGGAACTTTTGAAGCTGCTTAAAGATCATGGGATTAAAGTTGTCATGACTTATCATACAATTTTTTTAAAGCTTGAAAAAACTCATGCTGAATTTGTAAGCGCCAGCTTAAAGCTTGTCAGCGCTGGAATTTTTCATGAGGAATATCAAAAAGATGCCCTCAAAAAAAATATTGGATGGCAGCCTGATAATGTTTATGTCCTGCCTCATGGATCTAGTATGGATTTGCATTTAGACAAGGAAAAAATAAGGAAGAGCTATAATTATGACCATCAGCTTGTTGTTGGGTGTGCTGGCTTGGCAGATGAAAGAAAAGGATTCAGGACTTTGATAAAACAATGGCCAAAAGTTGTCAAGAAATTTCCGAATGCTATACTGTCTCTGGAAGTTAAGCCGCATGTTTCAGATGCCACAAAAGTTTACATAGACAAAGTTTTGGAAACAGTCATGAAAAGCCCTGTTGGCAAGAATATAGAATTTATTGTCAAGGATTATTCCAAAGAAGAGTTTTACAAAAGGCTTAAATGTTTTGATGTTTTGGCTCTTCCTTACAAAAGCGAGAGCCAGTCTGGTGTTTTAGCTCACGGGTTTGCTGCTGGTGTTCCTGCAATTGTTACAGACATAGAGGGTTTAGGGGCTGAAATAAGAAACAGCAAGGCAGGGATTGCTGTAAAAGACAGGAGAAAGTTTTATATGGCTATTATTAAGATGCTTTCATCAAAAAAACTCAGAGATAGATTTTCTAGAAACGCAGAAAATTATGTCAAGAATGTTTCCGGATGGAATATAATTGCAAGGAAAACGCTGAAGATTTATAACGGATTGTGAACAGAAACAATTATAAATTTTAAAGGTCATTTTTTGATATGGATAATATGATAAGAATTTCCCTAAAGGAATACGAAGGAATGAAAGAAACAATAGAGATACTTCAGGATTCAGATATGATTTCCCAGATACTCGAGAGTGAGAAAAACATAAAACAAGGTAAGATTAAAAAATTAAATTTTTAATAGATTTTATGCGAGCCGACAGCTTCTATAATAATTATTTTGTTTCCTTCATCTATGCTGTAAATTATCCTTATATTTGATCCAAGCCAACAGCTCCATTTTCCTTTTAACATTCTATGAAGAGGATGAGCGCCGGATTCTTTTCTTGGGTTTTCTTCAAGTTTTTTTTAATTTATCTTTAATGTCACCTCTTCTTTCAAGATATTGTTGAAGCTTTTTTTCAGTTTTTGAATTGGCTGTGAATATTTTATACATTTTTTCGGCGATATTGTTTTACTTTAACTCAAAAATACCTCAAGCCTTCAAAATCAAATTTGAAGTCAATCACAGAATTTCCAAAGACTTTTCTTAACTTATGCTTATTTCCAAAGAATAAAATACTTCCTCCATTTCCGGAACCGCAGACTTTTGCCGCTATTGCGCCATGCAAAAGGCCTTTTTTTATAATCTCTATGACTCTTGGAGGAACTGTTAATTTATGAATTTGGGCTCTGTTGTATGTTTCTTCGTTCATTAGCTCTGCAAATCTTTCAAGATTGTTTTTTTCAAGAGCGATTTTCATTTCTTTAGCTAGTTCTTTTATTCTTATAAGATTTTTTACATGTTTTCCTTTTTTTATGTTATTTACCATGTTGCTGTTTGCATCGCTTTCCGTATGAGGTATTCCAGTGTAAACTAACACTAGCTTCGATTCAAGCTCTTTTATTGTTTTATGTGAAAGTTTTAAAGGAGTTCTTATTACTTTTCCTTCTTTGAATTCAAGGAAACTTATGCCTCCAAAAGCTGCTGCATAATGATCTTGCTTTCCACCTACATTTCCAAGTGTTTGCTCTAATTTGTAAGCCATGTCTGCAAGCTCTTTTTTGCTCTTTCCTTTATATATCAAAGCAAGCCAGACAACATTCATTGCTCCAGATGTTCCCAACCCGCTTGATGTTGGAGTGTGGCCCGTATATTCTAAATGCGCTTTTTTTGGAGTTCTCAGAAGTTCTCCAACTACATATCTATTTATTGCCGCATTGAGAACTGCGCCGCCATATTTATCTGCAAATTCAGCTATGTCCGTAGTGCCTCCTGCAAAATCAATTCTTACCGGCGCTTTAACTCTTGTTATTGTCATTTTTAAAATGTTTCTGTTTTTACTTCGTCAACTATTGGAAACTTGTGAGCAAGTTCATCAAAAACTCCTTCTTGCTCTTTTGGTCCTATTTTTGTGATACCTTTTGATGAGAGATAATTTATGCTTGCTAATTCCGCCAAAACATAGTCTTTTCTTTTTGTTAAGTCATCTCTGTCCATATAAACTCGATTCTTTGTGACGATTTTATTAACTTCTCTCCTAAATTTTAAATTTAGAAAATATTTTCTTCTAAATTTTCTGAATATCTTGATATACTCTTTGTTCTCAGAGAGATATCTCCATCTTTCCACCCATATTTTCATTCCATCAATTTTGATTTTGGATGATAAATTGAATAAATCTTTGGATAACTGTATTCTTTCTCTCCCATTGAATTTTTTATCTGGTTCGTCTGCAAGAATAAATAGTATTGACTCATATTTTCTTTTATCCAGTTTTTTTGGTAGATTTTTTAACAATTTAACATAAGTGTTGCTAATTCCAATTCCCATCCATGCCTTCATCTTACCAGCAAACTCGCTCCTAATAATCCAGGATGATTTAATTTACTCCAAACAATTAATGGTTTTTTTGGGAATATTACATACTTGTAAGCTTCTTTTTTTATCATGCCTAAAAAGGATTTTCCTGCTTCTCTAGAACCTCCCATTAAAACAACAATCTCCGGGTCAAAAGAATTAATCAAGCTTCCAATGCCTTTTCCCAAATAACTTACAAGATTTTTAACAATTTCTGCTGAACTAGGATCCTTGGATTTCATAAGGTCTTTTAAGATAAAATCTTTCCTATATTCTTGCCACCATTTTTCAAAAGTTTTTCCATTATCAATAATTATTGCTCCAAACTCCCCTGCGTTTCCTCTTCCTTTGTATAAATTGCCGTTAACTATTATTCCCCCTCCAATTCCTGTTCCCAAAGTAAAAATGATAAAATTTTTTTTTCTGCATCCTAGTTTTGATTCAGATAATGCCACGCACCTTGCATCGTTTTCAATTTCAACTCTAACTTTGAATTTTTTTTGCAGAAATTTCTTTAAATCAAAATTTCTAAGTGGGATATTAGGGGGATTTTGTATAACTCCATTACTCATTGGGCCAGGGCTTCCCATTCCTATTGCTTTTACATCTTTGTCAAAAACTTCTGATATAACATCAACTAAAGTTTCTAGGAGCTTTTCCTTTGTTTTAGGGGTTGATCTTTTTGTATATCTCAAAATTTTTCCAGATTTTATGAGGGCTGCTCTTAAATTTGTTCCTCCAAGATCAACCGCAACAACTTTACTTTCTGCCATAATCATCATATAACCTCTTTTCGTCTTTTTCGCTGAATTTTCCATAAGCAATTTCCAAGAATCTGACCTTTCTCCAGCCAGCCATTACTCTATGCATTTTGCCCTTTTCTATTTTTACTATATCTCCCGGCTTGACTTTTTCTGCTTTGTCTCCTATCTGGACTAGCGCTTTATCAAAGAAATACCATGATTCGCTTCTTTTTTTGTGAACTTGCAGGCTTAATGTCTGTCTTGGCTTTACTTCAATAATCTTTACAGTGCATTTCTTGTTTTTAGCAAATTCTTTAAAATTGCCCCAAGGTCTTTTGGTTATTTTCATTTCTTCCTCTTTTTATACATAGAATAAGGAAAAAGAGTTTAAATGGTTTTTTATTCAAGAAGTTTTCTCAGAGTTTTCTCAGGGTTTTTTGATTTTGTGATTGCTGATGAAATTGCAATCCCGGAAGCTCCAAGACTCATGGCTATCTTGACATCTTCAGAGGTTTTTATTCCAGCTCCGACAATAAAAGGAGTTTTTAGTTTTTTAGCTATATTTTTTATTAATCCTGGTTTGGCTTTTGATACAGAGATATCTCCCGCAACAAGTTCTGGAGGCTCTATAATAAGATAGTCTGGCTTTAATTTTTTAATTTTACGCGCTTCTTTTAGATTTGATGCAAAGATCCCTACTTTTAGCTTATGTTTTCTGCAGATTTTTACTGTTTTTATAAGAGTTTTAAACGGAATTTTGTGCTCTGAATGGTTCAAGAATGTTCCTTTTGCTCTGTCTTTTTTGACTGCTTCTGGAACTATAAATCCTGTGTGCCTTCCTCGCTCGTATGGATCAACATGCTCTGCAAATACCTTAAGCTTTGTTGTTTTGGCTACTGAAAATATGTCTATTGCCTGAACTCCTATTATTATGTCTTTTGAGACTTTTTGTATTTTTTTTGCAAGTTTAATGACAGCTTCTCCATCCAGATAAGTTTTGAAGTTGATTATGATTATTGGTTTCATTTTATTTTTTTATTTAAATCTTTAGTTAATTTAGACCTGATTTTTTCCCATTCTTTTTTTAACAATCCATAGATATTTTCGTCATGTATTTTTCCGGTTGCCTTGCAAACAATTGATTTTCTTTTCGTTCCTTCAAATTTAAATCCTAATTTTTTGCTCATGGAATTAGATGCTTTGTTTTCAACAAAAGCCTGTGTTTCTATTCTTCTCAGTTTTAATTTGTTAAAAATAAAATCTATGACTGGGATTTTTGCCTCTAGAATATATCCTCTCCTCCAATATCTTCTATTTATCCACGAGCCGGTATTTGCTTTTTTATTTATGAAATCTATTTTATGTATATCTGTGGCTCCAATTAGCTTGTTCTGCTCTTTTAACTCTATCATAAATGTATAATTGTCTTTCTTTTTTTTCTTCCATTTTTTTAAAACATCATTAATCCACCAATCTGCATCTTTTTTGCTATAGGGATGAGGGATTGCCGCAGTCATTTTTGAAACTTGAACATCGCCAGCTCCTTCAACAATATCTTTCCAGTCGCTTAATTTTGGAGGCCTTAGAATGAGTCTTTTTGTTTCAATTTTCATTTCACAAGATTTTTAGGTTTTTTATTTCTTGATTCTTTTATGTTTAGGGTTGTCACGTCAAGAATTCTCTGGAGAGCTTCTTTTGTGTTGAATGCATTGTGAGGTGTTATTATTACGTTTGGAATTGTTGCAAGGATGTGATTTTCCAAAAGCCCTTCCAGTTTGTGCCTGCTAAATTTCCTTGAAAGAAGCTGTGTTTCTTCTTTTATTAATTCTTCTTCTTCAAGAACATCAAGCCCTGCGCCTGCAATTCGATTTTTGAGAAGCGATTCTATGAGCGCTTCGGTGTCTACTATTGGACCTCTTGCAGTATTTATAAGATAAGAGTTTCTCTTCATAAGCTTTATATTTTTCTTGTTTATTAAATGATGAGTGTGCTTGTTGTATGGACAGTGTATTGTTACTATGTCTGAATTTTTAAGCAAATAATCAAGTTGAGCGTATTTGAATCCTAGACTTTTTTCAAGTTTTCTTTTTCTTTTTAAATCGAAAACAAGAATTTTCATCTCAAATCCCTTTGCTATTTTTGCAGAATGATACCCAATTCTTCCTAATCCTATAATTCCTAGAGTTTTTCCTTTTAAGTCAAAGCCTTGAAGATTATCTATGGTGAAATCTCCTTTTGTTGTCCTGTTGAATGATTGGGGAATCTTTCTTGCCAAAGAAAGAATAAGCGCAAATGTGTGCTCTGCCACTGTGTTTTCTCCATAAGACGGAACATTAAGAATTTTAATTTTTCTTTTTTTGCATTCCTTTAGGTCTATGTGGTCGACTCCTGTTGATCTTGTCGCAATCATCTTAAGGTTTTTTAGTTTTGAAAGGAGCTGTTTATTTATTTGCGAATATATAAAAATAGAAATTATGTCTGCGTCTTTTACCTGTTCTGCGTTTTTTTCGTTAAGATCTTCTTCAAAAAACTGCAACTCGTGCTCTTTCAGTTTTTCTTCCAGATATTCCTGCTCCCAAAATTCTGTTTCAAAGAATGCTATTTTCATTTTACTTTCTCCCAGACAATATGTCTTGGATTAAATCCAGATTTTTTTATTAGTTTTGATGATGGATTATTATTTACAAAAATAGCTGCCCTAATATTATTTATTTTCATTTTTTTGAACCATTTTAAGCCTTTTTGGATTATCTTAGTTGCTATGCCTCTTTTTCTAAAACTAGCTTTAATATACTCTTTTTCAATCCACCCAATCTTATTTTTATAAATCTTAAAATGTCCAAAACCAATAACTTCTCCATTATCTTCACTTACAATTATTACTTCGTTTTTTGATTTAAATGCCTTCTTTATACTTTTTAGCCTTTCAGGCACAAATGATTCTCTGAATATTATTGTTCTTGATTTCTTAGGATATTGAGTATGAAATTCATCAACTACTCCCTCAAGATAAATATTTTTGACTGCGTCAAAATCTTTTTTTTCTGCTTTTCTTATGGCCATATTATCTTTTTTATTTTTTTAGTTAACTCTAATGGATTTGATGATTGCCATACATTTCTTCCTATCGCAAGGCCTGAGAAGCCTGCCTGCATATAGCTCTTTGCCTGGATTAAAAGCTCTTTTTCACCTTTCTTCATCCCTCCAGATGCAATTACTTTTGCCTTTCCTGCTGATTTTATTGCCCAAGCCAAGTCTTTTTGATTTCCTGATGGATGGATCTTTATTATATCTGCTCCTATTTCAAGGCCTACGCGAGTTGCATAAGCCATTAGCTCTGATTCTTTTTTTTCTTCTAGTGATTTTCCTCTAGGATATATCCATACAATTACAGGCAGACCTTTAGAATGAGCTTGTTTTTGTATCTTTTCAAATTCTTCAAGCATTTCTTCTTCGTGGATGCTTCCAATGTAAATTGTGAAGCCTACTGCTTTTGCTTTTAGTTTTATTGCCTCTTCTACTGTACAAAGCTGCGCGGAAATTGGGTCTCCTTGGACAAGATTTGTTTTTCCATTCAGCTTTAGTATTAATGGTATTTTTGATTCGGCTATTTCATTTTTGTATTTTTCAGCAATTCCTTTCTGAAAGATGACGGCATTGAATTTTCCCTTTTTAGCTATTTCAATAACATATTTTGGATTGACATTCTTATCATTAAAGTCTGTTGGACCATGCTCAAGACCCTGGTCATATGCAAGAAACAAAGCTTTTCCTTTTATTGTTATTTTGCTTAGCGACACCATCTTTTTTTAAAACCTACGGTTTTAGATCCCTCTAGCAACTTCTTTTCTTTGTCTCCGATGGAAGTTAGATTAAAACCTTGTTTTTCCTCAATTTTTGGAAACCTTTTTTTAAAAGGTTTATTTATAGCAAGCTTTATGTAATTAAAAATCTTGTTGTTGGCATGGAGAAGAAAAAAGTCCTTGTAATCGTTGCACATCCTGATGATGAAATACTTTGGATGGGGGGTCTGCTGATCAGAAATAAAAAAAAGTGGGATACGACTGTTGTTTGCTTGACAAGGAAAAGCGATTCAGATAGATTTCCCAAATTCAAAAAAGTAATGAAAGCTCTTGGAACTAAAGGGCATATATTTGATTTAGACGACAAGAAACTTGATAATCATTTAGATCAAGATGAAATTATGGGTGTTATTAAAAAGCATTCTAAAAAGAATTATGATTTGATTTTTACTCATGGAGAAAATGGAGAGTACGGGCATATAAGGCATATGGATGTTCATAAAGCTGTTAATAAAATGATTGCAGATGGAAAATTAAATGCGAAAGAAATTTTTCTCTTTTCTTATCATAAAGTTGAAAATAATTTTCAAGGTTACTCAGTGTATAACTCCAATGCAGATATTTTTATAAAACTAAATCGCGATGAACTTGCAATGAAAAGAAGACTTGCAATTGAGGTTTATGGTTATAACAGGGGAGGCATTGGCTTTGAGGAAAACAGTGCAGGGCATGTAGAAGCTTTTGATAAATTTGCAAAATGAAAGCCTTAATTTTATTTCCTTATCCTGTGGAATCTGATGGACAGAGCTTGCAGGGCTATTACCTGTATAAAGGTCTTTTAGAAGCAGGTGTTGATGCTGTTCCGTGCCATTTTAAAGAAAGCGCCCAGAAAGAATTTTACTTGAGATATTTTAAGCCAGATATTGCTATTGGTGTTGGTTTTTGGGGAAATGTTCCGGAAATAATAAGAGAGCCATTAAATTGGGGAGTAATACCTATTCCTTGGTTTAATGCAGATGGCTGGGTTGCTAATTATCACAATGAATTTAATCAATTGAAATTAATGTTTACAACAAGCGAATGGGTCAGACAGATTTACAAAAGAGATGGTGTGGATGTTTCTAAGATAATTCCTCAGCATATTGGAATTGATACTGAGCTGTTTAAGCCTAATTATGATGCAGAGAAAAAACTTCAATTAAGAAGGATGTTAGGTGTGAGAGATCATGAAAAAATGATTCTTACAATTGGGGGCGATGTTACTTCTAAAGGCGCGCAGGAAATGATGAGGGCGTTAGCTGAAGTTAATAAAGAATTTAAGGATTGGAAATATGTCTGCAAGTCTTGGCCTAGTGAGTGTGCGCATGAATGGCGTGAGGCAGAAGAAAAGCTGGCTAGTGAACTTGGCATTAAAGAAAAAGTAATGTTTTTGGATGATGCTTGGAGCCAGGAATTTATTGCAGATGTTATTAATGTCTGTGATATCTATGCGGCTCCTTCGAGAATTGAAGGGTTTGGGATGATACAGGTCGAGGCAATGGCATGCGGCAAGCCCGTTATTTCTATAAATAAGGGAGGACCTTCAGAGACAATAATTCACAATAAAACTGGTTTCTTGGCGAAGTCTGCTGAAGAAGTTCAGCTTACTGAAGAATGGGCTTATCCTAGTATGGGCTTTGCAACAAATCAGATTATTAAGTTTGATTCTCCTAAAACTTTTGGATACAGGGCTGATATTGAGGACTTGAGAAAATATATTTTAAGGCTTTTGACTGATGATGTTCTTAGAAAAGAGATGGGAGAAGAAGGCAGAAAACACGCTGTTGAGAATTTTGATTATAGTGTTACTTCCAGGAGAATGCTGAACATTATTAAAGAAAAATTGAATCTTCGATAGATATTAAAAAGAGTTTTGCCTGGTTTGTTTATGTGGAAGAAACTTAACGATTCTGTTGATTATTGGAGCAGGCCTGTTCTTGGGAATATTAACGGAAAGAATCCAATTATGGCATTGGCTGTTGAAAAGGATTTAAGACCTTATCTTGGGCTTGCGAGAGTTATTGTGAATAGACAGGGAAATCCAAATAATTCCGGTTTTTTAGATATAAGCAAGCTGATTATTGTTGAAAGCAAAGATGGTTTGGATTGGAAAAAGAAAGGTGATTTGAAAATTAAAGGAATTGATGAAATTATTAATAGTTATGTTAGCAAAAAAAAATTTTTTATTGGGCTTGAAGACCCAGACATTTTTGTTGAAAATGGGATTGTGAATGCTTATTTTTCTATACCTTTTAAATTTTCTAAGGGAAAGGGTTATGAGGTTTTTTTAGGTCATGCACAAGGGAAGTCTTTGTATGATCTAAAGGCAACTGTTCCGACCCTGCATCCTTTGAATAGATTTGTAAAAGGCTTTAAAGAAGTTACAATAAGTCCAATCAAGTATAAAGGAGCGAGGTTTAATTTAAATGAAGAACTTGTTTTTAACGGAAGAAGAGAGGTTTCTGTTGTATCAGTTTCTAAATGTACTGACTTGAGGAAGCTGTGGCATTATATTGGAATTGTTCTTGACCCTAGAAAAATGAAGTTTTCTTGGATTTCAAATGAGGCTTCTCCTTGCTGTTTTTTGCCGCTGAGATATAAAGGGTTTTTAGTTGGAGTTGTTAATGGAAGAGAACATAAAAAGTTTTTTTATGGAAAGATATTTAGGGGAAAATTCAGGCCAGGCCTTTTTCTTTTTAACCCAAAGACAGGGGAAATTCCCTGGATTGCTTCAGAGCCTTTGCTTGAAGATCCGGAAGCAAAAGGAATAACTTTTGCATCTGACTTTTTGCCTTTGAATAAGAAAGAGTGTTTGCTTTACTGTCATGTTAACGATTCTTTTGTTAGGGCTTATAAGATTAATCTGGAAAAGCTGAAGAGAATGCTGCCTAAATCTTTATAGATCTAATAAACAGGCTTGATATTTTTCATGATATCAGAGATTTTTATCTTATGAACTGTTGTGTATGTATCCCCTGCTCCTGAATAAAGAAGCAAATGTTCTTTATCTTCAATAATCCCTGTTGGGAATAGCACAATTTTTCCCTCTGAAGATACGTGCTTCTTTTTGTTTGGAGTTAAAATAGGGTTGTGAGTCATGCCAAGGATTTTTTTAGGATCTTTTAAATCAAGCAGTGCAGCCCAGACAGCATAAGAATATTGTTTTTCTGTTTTTATTCCAAGAGCTTTTTTTATTGAACACATAAGGCTTTTTTCTTCGAACATAGTTACCCCATGGAAAATAAAAAGCCACCCTTTATCTGTTTTTATAGGCGGAGGACCTGCTCCTGTCCTCACAAGTTTATTTTTGCTGTTTGAAAGCTCTAGGGCTTTTAAGTCTCCCCAATAATCTAAATCTTTAGAATAAGCCACCCATATATGGGGCGAGGAAAATTCGAAGTTTCCCTCTGGCCTGTCAAAAGCAAGATATTTTCCCTGAATTTTTTCTGGAAACAGAACAACATCTTTATCCTGCTCTCCGAAAATAATTCCATGCCGTTTCCAGTTTATGCAGTCTTCTGATTCAGCCAAATAAGTTGATATATTTTCTTTTCTTGATAAGCCCACATATGTCATGTAATATTTTTTTCCTATTTGTGTTATTCTTGCATCCTCAACTCCAAGTTCTGCATCATTTTCAACTCCTGAGAAACTTGGTTTTTTGTCTATGGTTATTATGTCAAATCCGTTTTTGTCAAGAATTACTTTTCTTAAGTGCGAGATATAAGTAAGTCTTTTTGTTTCATCTCCAAAAACAAAATCAAGATCTGTATTTTCTATTGTCCTTGTTTTTAAGAATTTGTCAATTTGAAGCTTGCAGTGAGTTTTTCCTATACACCTTGGAGAGAAGAAGTACTTCTTATCCTGATTATTTTTGAGTTTTTCAATCACTCTTACATAAAGAACTATGTTTCCGTCAGGAAGCCTTGCAGCGCCTGGATTTAAAGTTCCCATGACTTCAAAATCTTTTGTTGAAGGCTTTATGTCTTCTGGCTTGATTAATATTTTTTCTTTTTTTATCATAGAAATGTTTTTTTGTATTTAACAGAATTATAAGCCCATATGTAAGTGCCGGCGCTCCACGCCTGGTAGAGCCCATGCGTTTTTTTTGTTATTGGATGAACCCATTCCGGAAATATATTTCCTTTTATATTTGCATCCGCCAGGATTTCAAGCTCTTTTTCAGCCTGCTTGTATTTTTTTAGCTTGACTAAAGATATTATATAAAGCCCGCCAATAAAAGGCCATATTCCGCCATTAAGATAGTTATTTGGGGTTGCTTTGGCGTCGTAATAGTAATCCTGCCAGTATTCGCTTTTTTTGTTTATTGTAGGATATATATCCCTTAGCTGATAAGGCCTGTTTATTTTATTTTTTTCTATATAACTCAGGATTTTTTTAGATTGCTCTTTTTTTGCCAGTTCAAAAATAACTGCCAGAATGTTTCCAAGGGAATCGAACCATTTTCCTATTTCTTTGTATTTGTTGTGATTTTTCCATCTGTAAGCCCAGTAAAATTTTCCATTCCAGAGTCCGTCTTCCTTGCTTTTGTTTACTATGTTTTTTAGTTTCTCAGCTGTCTTCCATTTATTTTCGAGAATAAGTGATTTGTAATAAAGAGCTTGCGTGTTTATTGTTTCCCCATATTTTGCAGGAAATGCATCCTGCCAGTCTGTTGTCGGCTCTTGCTCAAGAGTTATGTCTTCGCCGACATCTTGATAGCTAAGCCAGGTCATTGCTTTCTTTATTTTGCTTTTGTGCTTGTTGAATAAGGAAGAATCCTTGTATCTTTCTTTGTAGAAATGATGGCCGATAACAAACCATAGATTTGAGTCAATTGACTTAAAGTCAGCTTGTCTTTTCTTCTTGTCGAGATTCAAGACTGCATTGGGAATTTGGCCTAGTTTGCTTTGATATTCCCCTAAGACTTCAAGGCTTTTTCTCCATGTTTCTTTGAATTTTGAATCAGAATCTGTGCTTGCTCCAATAAATGTTATGTTTGTGTCTCTGCTCCAGATTCCGGCATATCCATTTTTTCCGCCAGATGCATAAAGCCCGTATTTAGTCGAGCACTTTTCAATAGTTTCAAATGCTTTCTTATAGGCCAGGTCGACAGTTTCCATTATCTCATCTCTTTTATTTTATTAAGATATTTTTAGTTTTAATTGTTTTGTTCTGTATTAATGTTAATTACTTAGTAGTAACAATATAGAAAGGTTTATAAATGAGGGATTTGTTGGTAAAGCACAATGAAGCTATGCGAGTCTGTAAATCCGATTGAAGTATATGAAGGAAGAAATGTAGATGCAATGCCCAAGCTTTTGGCAGATGGAAGAGTTCCTATGAGCACTGTTCAATTAATGATTTATAGAATTGGGCAAAGCGATGCTTTTTCAGAATGGGAGACTAATTATTTTGACACTTCTGACTTAATTGCTTACGATGCTAAAGACAATGGAAAAGCCAAATTTATTCTTACAGTAAACAAAGATGGAAAAATAGCTGATAGAAAAACATTGGAATTAATCAATCCCGATTCAAAGTTGATTTCTGGAGCATTAGAACTTGGAGATAATTATAGTGCTTTGAATGGAATTGAAGTTGCAAGAGGAAATTTAGGAGAAATTGAAAAGTACATGACTAAAGATGAAATTCTAGGAAACAAAGTCTGGAGAATTTTGGCTAGACATCCTGATGAAGTGCCCGCAGAATTTGCTGAAGATCCGCAACTTCTTGGAGAATATGTTTCATGGGTTCAATCGCAAACTAATAATGAAAATAATATGACTGTATATGTGGATTCATTGGGAAAGTCACCAAAGTTTAGGGCGTGGTGTGTCGATAGGCTTGATAACGGGTCTAGTGCCAGTGGCAGGATCGACCTTGGCAATGACGGTGGGCGTTTCGTTGGAATAGCGCCAGAGGCGCCAAACGCACGAATTTTACGACCTACATTAGAGCAATCTTTATCTATTGTAAATCAAAATCTAGAAAGATTGGAAATAAGAAGAAAATGAGTTTACAATTAAATCCGGCACCTGTAACTTTTAAGGATTTTTACGGCAGAAATGTTGATCAAATGCCTAAATTAATTGAAGACAATAGAACTCCTTTATCTGTTGCTGGACTTATGGAAGCAAGGTTGAAGTATGGAAAAAAATTTCGTGACTGGATGAATAATCATTTTGATACTGGAGATGGAGTTATTTATCATCCCAATGGAAAAATAAAAATTGTGCATGATTCTCAGCTCATAAGAGGACTTAATCCAAGAAGCCCATTAAGAAATGGTGCTTTGATTTTGGAAGACGGGGTTTATGAATCTATTCAAGGTCAGGAGTTTGAAAAATCAAAGTTTGAAAAATATACTAATGATTCACTGAGTGCTGAATCTGTAAAGAAAAATCCTATATGGCAAGCATTGGCTAGAGGAAATCAAAGTTTGCTCAATGAATACACTGATTTTCTATTTTTTGAAGCTAAAAAAGATTTTGAGTACGACAAAAACATGGGAATTTATTTAGATTCTGCAGGAGATACTTCTAAATTAAGGGCGTGGTATGTCGATAGGCTTGGTAACTGGTCTGATGCCTATGGCAGGAGCGGCCTTGGCTATGGCAATGGGCGTTTCGTTGGAGTTAGCACCGAAGGTGCTGTCGAAACCAAAAAATAGAC
>JBBSXA010000015.1:0-5861 GCA_038045985.1 Nanobdellota archaeon | reverse complement strand
ACAATAAAATAAACCATTGTATTGCTCTTTTTTATAAGCCCAAGCTCTAAAGCTTCTTTTTCAGTATAAACTTTAAAAGGAAGCTGAACACTTTCTACATGAATTTTATTTTCAAAATCTTTGTATTCAACTTCTGCGTTTAAGACAGGGTTTTGGCTCTTGTAAAGAACATCAAAAGTTGCCAAATCAGTGTCATCTGCATTTACAGTCCCGATAAATATTTTTTCTTTGGATAAAAGCTCGTATCCTTGAGGGGAAATTTCAACAGAAACAGCCTTTATTTCTCCCAGCCCTTTATTTATTATTTCAAGAGAAATCTGGCCTTCCCTTCCAACAATTGCGTTTCCTCTTACTTCAAGCGCAAAATCAATCTCTGTTTTTGCAGAAACTCTTATTCCAAAGCTTCCCTGTTTACTTAGCTTTTCATCATTATCTGAATTTATGTATTTTATTGTGTAAGGAATATTGTAATCCCCTGGCTTTATGTCTGTTGAGGCTTTAATAGAAAAAGAAACGCTGTCTTCGTCATCTTCATCAATGTTATCAATATTTTTTTCAGAACTTCCAACAGAGCTAAAAGGCAAATCGTTTAATACCAAAGCCACTGAAACATCTTCAATATCAAAATTCTCATTGTTGTCTATCTCAATGCCAATTTTTTTCTCATCTCCTGGGTAAAGAGTTTCGTAATCTGCATTAATGACTAAGGAAGAAGCAAGGCTAATGCTAACTAAGAAAATTATACTTAATAATAAGGTAATTCTTATAGTCATTTTTAATGTGCCCCCCAAAAACATTTGTCTATTTGTTCATACCTAGAATCTGACGCGGTGATTGTAGTTTCACTCCAAGAATTCCCAAAATTAACAGTCATTTCTGCTTTCTTTATTGAAGGAAGCAAACCCTTAAGCCTAATACTATCTCCAGTAGATTCATCTCCAGTAATTATTACTTGACTTGCCGGACAAATTAAAGACACTAAACTTGTTCCATCAAATTCTTTGATAAAAATTAAGTCCTTTCCTAACTCTCCTCCAAACCTCATTTTATCTTCTTTTATGCCCTCTCCTGTTACAGAGTATACTGCTCCTGGAGCTAAATCCCTTGAATGATAAATGTTTCCCTTTGTCATTTTCTTTAATTTTTCTTTGTAATCCCAATTTATAAACCTTTTTATTGTTACTTCTCAATAGTTAACACATAAGAAATATTTATATACTTGTACCTATTTTAGAAAAATATGACTAAGTATGATTTTTTTAATACAGCAAGAAAAGTTTTTTATTCTGCAGTTTTGGGCAGTTTAGTCCTTTTTGGAGCTGAAAAAGGGCTTGAGAGCCTGACTTCTTATAAACAAAATGTAACTTATGCGCAATCGAGAGGCCCAGAAGTTTTGGATATTTTTAGGCATAAAAAGACTCCTTTTAGACAAAGTATTGAAGACGCTCAAAGAGTTTGCGAAAAAGCAAAAAACAAGGAGCTAAAACAAAGAATTTACGAAGACAGAATGTGGTTTGGAGCTTATGATGTTCTTCTTAATTTTGCTTTGGAAGGAGATGAAACAAATGAAACTCTTTTAAAAGCAAGGTCAAGTTTAGACAATCTTAATATTCTTGACACGAATCAGACAAAGTATTTTGAGAGTCAGGTAGTTCCTGTTGCTTTAGCAGGTTTTGATACTAAACCAATAACTCCCTATAATGAATTTACAAATAGAGTTTCTACCGACACAATGAATTGTTCTACAAATAAGCAAGGGGACGATTTAGCCCATAGGCTGTGCTGGATTTCAAGTGTTGATGGTTGGCATACTTCTCCAGATGGCTATGATGAGCTTGGCAAATTTATTCTGACAAGAGGGGTTCCCAGCACATATGATCTTCCAATTATGCCTGGAGATTCAATATTATTTAAATATTTTGGAGATGGCTCTGAGTATGTTTTTAAAAAAGACAAATCTGGCATTGATTGGAGATTTTTCAAATCTGACATAAAGTCTTTTATCAATTATGCTGAAACGAAAGGCAAGTTTTTCTTAACAAGTGAATTTAGTCCCCTTGAAAAAATTTTAATTTCTGGTGCAGGTCCTTTTCCTTTGGAGTATTATGAAGATGCTTTATTATCTGTTTTAGATATTAGGGGAAATTTAGAAAATATCTGGACTGAAAAAGTTGATTCAAATAGGAAAAAACATAAATCTATTGATTTAAATGTTAAAAATATTGTTTGGGGTTTTTCAGACACTGGGTGGGTTTTGTTGCATAATGATTCTCTAAAAAAGAATTTAGATGTTTATGGCGCAAATGGAAAAGATGATTTTTATTTGGGAATTGATGTTGGGCCTTTTTCTCCTGGAAAATTTTCTCAATTTAAGCAAGGTACTGAAATTACAAAGTATGGAAAAGAAGAGCAAGTAAAGTCTCAAGTTTTTCAGTGGGAGTTCTCTAAAGGGATTCCTAATTATGCAATGATCGTTGAGCGTGATACTGTAATTGTTAATAATAGGCTAAAAAGAGGACTTAATGAGAAAGATACTACTTATTTACACACAACTAGAAAATCAAAAATTCCTCCTTTAGAAAGCAGAATTGTTAATAGTGGTGAGGATATTACTATTGGTTTTCCTTTATTCTATACTGGATCTGAAAGAGGTTCAAATGTTACAGATACCGTTAAAATTTACTTGAGTTCTGCGCAAGAAAGAGAGCCAGATACGGCTAGTGAGAGTCTGGATAAAGGTAGGTTTGAGAAACCCATGTATTGGTCTGTTCCATCTAGATACTTAGAAACAGCAATTTCATTAGGTGCAAAAATAGATACTTTTAATGTTAATGGTGCGCTAAAATATGATATCTCTTCTTCTGAAGCGGTAAAGTTAGCTAAAAAATTAAAGGAAAAAAGAAATACTGGAGAAAATATTGAATTTGAAGCAGAACCTGATACTACGATCTTATCTTCGGCTATTATTGAATCCTCTTCTGACACTACCACTTATAAAAATAATCCTTTTTTTGTCATTCCCGTTAATATGAATGGCGATAGATATAAATGGTTTAACCACTCTTTTATGATTCCAGAGGGCTTGTATGGGGATTATTCTATTAGCGCTTTTTATAATCCCACTAGTTCTAATGAAAGCGTCTCAAACGGCAACACTGCTTATATGAAGGTTAAAATAGAATAAAAAGAATAAAAAAGAATTAGTAAACTGTTTACCAATCAAATGATGAGTCATACCAACCTGCTACAGTTCTGCATTGGTTGTAAGCATGGTTTGTTTGTGGTGGGCAATTCCCACTCCCCGCACTCCAATCATTACAACATCCAGCTCCATTCTGCGCACTGACGCTTGGGGTTACAAGAATTGTCGAAGCGACTAATGCTGCTAAAATTAATGTTATTGCTAAAATTTTTTTCATTTTGTTTTACCTCCTTACAGTTACTTTTATAGGAGCCAAATAGCATTAAAAAATAACACACTTAATGTTTAAATACTTTTTGAAGTTTTTGTCTCTGATAGGAGTAGTGAATTATAAAGTAAAAAAAGTGATTAGTTGAAATACCTACTAAATTAATAAAATTTATTCTAGAAATTTTAATACTCTATTTCCTTCCATTTTCCATGAATTTTCTTTGCAATTTTTGCAACTTTTCCATCTCTTAGAAAATAAATTTTTTTTGCGTGTTTCTTTGCCAATTCTGGATCATGTGTAACCATAATTATTGTTTTCCCTTTTTCATTTAATTCATTTAAAAATTTCATAACCTTTTCTCCTGTAACACTATCAAGGTTTCCCGTTGGTTCGTCTGCAAGAATTACTTCAGGGTCATTTGACAAGGATCTTGCGATTGCGACTCTTTGCTGCTGGCCTCCAGAAAGCTGGCCAGGATAAAAATCCATTCTGTCTTCAAGCCCAACTTCCTTTAACAAGCTTTCAGCCCTTTCTTCCCTTTCGTCTTTATCTATTCCTTGAAATAGCATAGGCAGCATGACATTTTCTTTTGCAGTTAAATTAGGGATAAGATTAAACTGCTGGAATATAAATCCAATTTTTTTCCCTCTAAGCTGTGCAAGGTCAGATTCAGACATTTGTTCTATATTTTCTCCATGAAGGTAAATTTCCCCTTGTGTAGCCAAATCCAAGCTTCCAGTAAGATTCATTGCAGTGCTTTTTCCGCTTCCGCTAGGTCCCATAATTGCAACAAAATCTCCTTTTTCAATAGTTATATTAACACCATTAAGCGCTTTAACAACATCTTCTCCCATCTCGTAATGCCTTGCCACGTTTTTCAGTTCAATAAGCTTTTCAGATGCCATTTTTCATCGAATAACTGATGTCTTTTAAATTTATCTAATATGCTAAAAGATTTGAAACAAAACTTAATAGCAAACTTTAAAAACACTTTTTTGTCCTTAATATTATGATAATTCCAGTTAGGTGCTTCAGCTGCGGGAAGCCAATAGGTCATCTTTGGGAAGAATTTAAAAAAAGAATAGCTGTTGGAGAAAATCCAAAAAAAGTTCTTGATGAGCTTGGCATGGAAAGATACTGTTGCAGATCAATGTTCTTAGGTCAGGAAGATTACATAGAGTTGATTGGAAAATTCAAGAAATCTTAGTTGTTCTATATAACAATTATTCTTATAAATTAAATGTCTGATTGTTTTGTTTTTTATCTGCCAACTCTTGACCTAGCCATAGAAAAAGCTAAATCAATCTGACCATATTCTCTAAAGTAGCCTCCCATAACATCAGAAGTAATATTAAGGAAGCTATGTAATGCTAAGCTTACTTTATCTGCCTTTATTCTGAAAGAAAGAGTGTATCTATTTTCATCCTCTCTGTAACTCAAGCCTGTAACCTCTCCGGATGAAATAGCTCCATCATTTTTATACATTATTTTCTTTAATAAAACAATATCCTCAGCGTAACCTCTATTGTTTGGAGACAATTCTACATAGTCTTCTACTATTATCTCATCATTTTTTCGACTTATTTTTATATCAGAACTTCCTTTTCTATTTCCAGTGCCTTGTAATCTAAAAGAATGTGTTCCTCTAGAACTTTTTAGATCCTTTAATTTCATAGAAGCCATTCGTTCTGGGGTGAGAACTTTATTTAAAATACTCTCAAGATTAAAATTTTCATTACTTGTTCTACTCATGTTCAATATTAAAGAGAGCCCTATTTAAGCATTATTATAACGCCATATTGTACATAAGAGACTTAGTCTTTTGGAAACCTTTTTTAAAGGTTTAACAATCGCACTCTTCTTCATGGCTTCCTCCTATTTTGGGAAGATGTTTTTCATCGAACTTCCATCCGGACGTTGTATTGCAGAATTCACAGGTCAAGCTTATTTTGTCATTTTTTATCCTAATGCTTGGATCAATATAAGGATGAAAGCATTTTTTGCAGAAAGTTTTTCTTCTCTCCCCTAATTTTATGCTATATGACATTGCAAATTTTTTTATTTTTTTGACCTCTTCGGACTTTTTGTTTTTAATATGGTGGAAGAATTCTTCTATTTGTTTTTGTGCTTCACTTTTTGAAAGAGATTTTTTCATAAAAGTATTAGTAATTCATGTTTTATAAAAATTTAGAAAAAATGAGAGATAGCACCGTTGCTTCGCAACTTGTGGGCTACTAACACAAACGGCGTAGAAGGCTTAACTATCTGTGTTCGGAATGAGAACAGGTGTTTCCAATCTACTATGGCCATCTCCGAAACACCATAATTTTGTTAATTTATAAACCTTTTTATATTGACGATTTTTGTTATTTTCTCGCCATTGAGGCAATTTCAAAGGAAAGTTTGATAAAGAAAACCTTTGCTGTTTAAAGGAAAGTTTGATAAAGA
>JBBSXA010000014.1:0-38547 GCA_038045985.1 Nanobdellota archaeon | reverse complement strand
TTCATTTTGATTTATTAAAGTTGAATTTGTGTTTGGACTGCTTATTGCTGGACCTTGGGTGTCAATAAATTTGTTATAAGCAAAATCAGCAGGAAAACCAGACGTAACAGAAACTGTTGTTTCAAGCGCTAAGCCAGAAGGCTCTGTTGAGCTCCATGTTAAAGCTGTGCCTAAAAGGGTTAATTTTTTTGCATAAAGATCTGAATTTATATCAATGCCAATAAACATTAGTTCAGCAGGATTTAAAGGATTTACACGAATACGGTGCATCAAATCATTTCCGCTTGCTGGCTGTGAATTGCAGGCAGTAGTGCAGTCTGGTTGGAGCACCCATCCGCCAGACGAATCCCAAACAATCCAGTCAACACCTGCATTATTATTGTCATCATAAGTAACAATTGCCCTTACATTTCCTGAATCACTAAGCCAGCCACCAGCATTGTTAGTTGTGCCTGCTCCAGTAATGTCCACACTTAAGTCTGCACAGATTGCATTAGCTATACATGGGGGATTAGTATCTAAAGTCGTTGGAAAAGCTGTGCCATCCCAGATGGCAAATTCCATATCATTACCACTATCGATTCCTCCTCCATGAACAAAAAGAATTCTGTTTGAAGTTGGATCAGAACTTAATTCTAAATCACCGCTTTGTTCATTAAAAGCTGCTGCTGTTAAAACACTTCCCCAAACTCCGCCAGCTCCTGCTCCTCTAGTTACATAATTAACATCAAGAGATGCAGCATTTCCCCATGCAATAAGAAGCTCTCCAGATAAAGACTCAAATTCAATGTCAAAAGACCATGTTGTGAGAGAGGCTGCTCCTCCAAGAGTATCAACTCCTGTTGAAAGAGCTGCGCTTGGCTCTGCAACCCATGAATTAGATGCTCCATTCCAGTAATTTGCTGAAAGATCCAAGTTAGAATCGCCCCATACTACTGCAATGTCATTTGAATTGTTTAAAGACACCATAGAAAGCCCTTGAATAATTCCTGAAGTTCTTAATGCGTTATAATTAGTTGGCCCTGCCCAAGAATTTCCATCCCATATACGATAAGCAATTTCATTAGTGGTTGCAGTATTTGTTCCATAAACAACCAAAGCCTCCCCCGAATTTTGTTCATAAACAATGTCAAATCTTGGAAGATTTCCATTTCCAACTGCCACATTCCATTCACTTGTCCAAATACTTCCATTCCATCTCTGAATGTAAAGCTGTCCGCCTGTTGTCTGAATACCAACAAGGATTTCATCTCTTCTAGGAGAAGATTTTATTACCACATGTCTTGAAGTTGCGGCTACAGAATTAAGGCTTGATTCTGGATCTTCCCAGCTTTGAGTTGAATTAAACCACACCCTCGTTCTTGGCGTTACAACAGTTCCTTCACCATAAATTATTCTTCCATCTCCCTCAAAAACAGGATCAACAACATAGTCAAACTCTAAACTTCCTCTAACAACTTTCAAGTCAAAAGTGTCCTGCTCTCCTTCCAGATTTGAGAGGTAGACTTTATTGTATTCATTTGACAGAATACTTTCAAATTCTGCTACCAAATCATTTTCATCTTTTTCATAGACTTCAATTTTTGGATTTCCTTCAGTAATTCTTGGGAAAATAGTTATGTCGTTTCCTGATGTCAAGTTTCTTTCAAATGTTACTCTTACAAAATCATTTTGAGAAATTGTCTCACTCCAAATATTGTCAAGCTCTTTTAGTTCTTCATAAATATCTGAAACAAAAGCCCTGTTTTCGTCAAGATGGTCTGCTTTTGTTATGACAATGATTTCAAAGGTTTGGTTGTCTGAAGAAGGAGCTACCCATTCAATATAATCATAGATTCCGTTTTCATTTGTATCTTTAATTTCTTGATAAGAGATATATTCATTTTTTTCAACCCAGTATATTCTAAGAGTTTCTGGGCTAGTAATCTCTAAATCACCAATTACTGTAGAAACCAAAACATTCTCATAGTTAAAACCTTCAGGACTATTTAATTTAATTCTTTTTCCTCTTGAAGTTTTCTCTTCTGTTAATGTTGGAGCAGGAGTTTCATACTCAATTTCATAATTCAGTACATTTTCGTCTAAAGTGATTTCTTTCCCACTTTCTGATTCTTGGGTTTTAACAGCCCTTCCTGTTATAAAATCAAATATTTTCTTGAAAAAAGATACTATTGAAGATTCTCCAGACTTGTCAAGAATAATCTCAGAAGATGCTTTTGCAGTTATTTTTACATTTTCGCCTGATACTTCATGCCTTTCCCCGTTTTTATCTATCTTGTAAACGATTATGTTTTCTGCTTCTTTAGGCAATTGAACTCTTATTAGACCTTCTTTTTCAAGAGAAATTTCTTTTTTCCATTTTACAGGTTCATTTATTTTTGCGTAAAGCTGGGTTGTTTCTACAGTTGGTTCAGAAACAGAGATGTCTGCATCAGCTGGAACTGGCTCTTTTACTTTCTCGCCCGGAATGGTGCCTGTGATGCTTTTGCTGTCACTGACTTCTTTCCCGCTTGTTTTTTCTCCAGTGTTCGTTTGCTGAATTTTAGAGTCAATATCAGGAATTTCTACAGCAGATTTATCTCTTAAAGCTTCTCCTGTAGGGAACAATTTAAGCACGGAAGCGACATAAACAAGAAGAACAATGGAAATAATTGAAAGAACAATTATCGCAATCTTTATTGTTTTCTTATTCTTGGGGTCGCTTGTTCCTACATAATTTGAGATAACTTTTCCATCAACTTTTTTGTTATGATAATAATACGGGCCAAACCTCTTTCCATTACGATAGATATACCTCTTGAATACCATTAAAAACCTACGGTTTTTTATCCCTCAAACTGAGAACCTCCAGCGGGTTCTTCACAGCTCCAGCAACCTTCTTTGCCTCCGATGAAAGTTTTAAAACCATTTTACCTCTTTTTTGTACAATCTTTATAGGTAGTGTAACTATATAAAATTTGTTATTTGCAAGAAAACAAAGAAAAGGGGTAGTGTAACTAAACTTGATAATAACCTGTGTTTAAAATTCTGCTAAGTTTATTAGATATTTTTCTTTGAGTAGCCCTAAGCTCTTGTTTTTCAGAGCTTTCTAAAATATAATTAAAGATATGCTCAAATTCTTTATCTTTATATAACTTTTTTTTATATTCTAGATATTCTCTATAATTTTCGATGTCATCCTGCTCTTCTGTGCTTCGTATCATGTCCGGCTTATCAGAAAAGCTGGATAAAAATTCCAATTCATAACTAAACTCCTCTCTTAAGTGATCTTTCCAATGTTCAGAAATGCTTTCTCTAATCAAAAAGTGAGGCAGACAACTTGCAAGAGTCATTGCGCCAAATCCCTTTAGCAATAATTCAATGTCCATGAAAAATAAAGAAATATTCCCTATAAAATACTTTCTATCTTACTTAACCATAACAGGAGAACCTGCTTCTGCAACTCCCACCCCAGATTCTGCAAATCCACCACCATAATAGTAATATTGCTGTTCGTAAGGCAAGTCAACAGAACCAATTGCGCTTAAATCTGTCAAAGAGTTTGCCTTTATTTTCTGCTGAGATATTGTATAAAGTATATTATCCATATATAAGGATCTTTGCACATAAGCAAGGTAGCTGTATTCTTGTGTGTCTGTTTGATTGTGTGATATTTTTCCTCTTAATGAAATTTCATCTTCATTTATGTTAAAAACGAAAGCTCCCTGCCAGTAATTGTAATATGGCCTCATTATTCCTATTGAATCTGCTCTGTTGCTTTCTTCGCTGTATGAAACTGGAATGACTAAAAGCCCTTTTTTCTTATCAAACAAAAATGCTTTATGATCGTAAAGCGCATTTGAGTCAGACCATTGCTCTTTTACTTCATATCTTGCTTGTTCAATTGGATTTGAGACATCTGAAACATCGAACAAGGCTATCTTTAGTCCTCGAACTCTTCCTTCTTTTGAAGCTTCCTTTCCAATTCCAATTATATGATTTTCATCATAAGGATGCAAGTAGCTTGAAAATCCTGTTACTTTCAGCTGACCAAGAACTTCTGGCGATTCTGGATTTGATAAATCTATAACAAATAAGGGATCAACCTGCCTAAATGTAACCATATAAGCTCTGTCTCCCATAAATCTTGTAGAGTAAATCCTTTCTCCCTTTGCCAGATCATCAACACTTCCAATTATTTCCAAATCTTCATTAAGAACATACATATGATTTAAACTTGAGACTCTTCCCCACCAACTATCTCCAGTTGTAGTAGCAATTCTGAAATTTCCTTTGTATTCATCCATTGAAAACTGATTCAATAAATATCCTGAGACTTCGCCGTTTGTTATGTAAGAAATTTCCAAATCATCAACATTAATCTTGTGAATTACTGTCTTCTCTGTTTTTTTGCTGAATTCTTCCATAAAGTCTTGTGTCTTTACAAGAAGCTCTGAATCAAAGCCTTCTTTTTCTTCTCCTTTTAAATTTTCAGAGTATTCTTGAACAATTCTTGAAACTTCGTCAGATTTCTCATAATAAGGCTTATCAGAATTCATTATTTCTTCTACACGGCTTGCTTCTGATTGAGGAAGCAAAGGAATCATAACTTCTTTTACAGCTTCTTCAAAATAAGTGTTATAACTTAAAGTTTTAGTGTATGTTAAATAAATGTTGTCTTCTGAAGCATAAATATTATAGCTAGCTCCGGTGAGATATGTCTTTGACTTATACTCGCCAGTGTTAATATCTAATGCTAATATATTTGTGAAAGTGTAGCTTGAATCAGGGTTTGGAAAGTAAGCTATGTCTGTTGCAGCTATTTTTTCTTCAACACCATTTACTTTAACAGCTGGAAGCAAAGGCATTGGACCATTGTAATAAGTGTACTGGTTTGCAACTAAATAGATATTGTCACCAATCATTCTTGAGGTCACGTAATCTCCATCAATAGAAATTTCGTTCTCTAAATCAGGAGAGGTTCTATCTGTTATATCATAAATTGAAACAACTGCTCTTGAAGTGTCTTTATATTCACTAGTGAAGACTGCTAATTTATCTTCGTTTATGAAAATATCGCTTGCATAATTTGTCAAGTTTATCTCTGAGAGAATTTTCATGTTTTCTGCAGGATAAGCGTCAACAATTACAACTTTGTTTCCTGATACAATATAAATGTATTTTCCATCGTTTTTTACAATGTCTGCTTCATCAACACCTTCCACTTGTATGTTAGTTGAAGAGTAATCGTCAGCACTTGATTTTTGGGATGCTGAACCAGAGTCATCGACTGATTCTGCTGCAGCTATTGCAAGATCTCCTGAACCTGTTGTTCTTGCAAACTCATTAAAAGCCCCCCCGTAAAATCCTCCTTGATCTTGATTTTCTTTCAGGAAATTCTGCAAATCATCAATAGAATTAAATGTTTTAAGATCATTAGAAGTCTCAATTGGTTTTTGGCTGTTTGGCAATAAAAGAAGTATTAATGCTATTGCAACTGCTGCTATTAATATTACTGGAAGAATTGCTTTTAGCGCATTCATGTTTGGTCTTGTTGATGTTGGAGAGATAACAATGTGCTTTTTGGCAACTTTGTATAAAATTATTCTTTTTCCTCTTTTGCTCCAGAAAAAGTTTGTGGCTTTTTCAACGAGCCCTGCCTCAAGCAGTTTTTTTAAATTATATTCTACAGTATTCAATTTCATATTTAAATCTTTAGAAATATCCTCTTCGCTTTTCTCCTTGTTTTCTGCAAGATAGTCAAGAATTTTCTTGCATGTTTCATTTCCCAATACCTCTGCAATTTTCTTTGATCTTGCATCGTTCATGTTCATCAAAATAAATTTATCCTCACTCATGATTTATCCAAGAAATAGTTATTTATAAATAAAGCGAAGTGTTCAAGTTGGGTTGAAGCTAAAGGCTTAATTAAGATAATCTATTATTTCTCATAAATATTCTTTCTGTGCCCGACTTTCAAAATAAAAATTGTATCTTTCTCTATGTCAAAAATAACTCTGTAATCTCCCACTCTTAGCCTATATCCTGCAAGTCCCTTTAATTTTTTGATGTCTTTAGAGAGAGGATTTTCAACAAGCTCGTTAACTTTTTTAGTAATTCTTCCAGAAATTTGATTTTCTAAGCCCTCTAAATTTTCTAGTGATATTTTTGTCCACTCTATTTTATACATTATAAGCCAAATCTTTTTTTAACTTCTTCATGACTGACAAACTTCCCTTCCTTAATTTGCTTCCTAGCTTCTTCTATTTCTTTTTTTGTTTTTTCATTCAATTCCATATGATCTTCAAGCAAAACCTCAATTACATCATTATAAGTCTCTCTCTCAATTAATTTTAACCTATCTAAGTGTTTTTTAACTGATTCTGAAATTCTAATAGTTGTTTCCATTTACATCAGTATACACACGTATATTTAAATCTTTTTATTTGAGACACTCTAGAAAAATTACTTCCCTTTTCTTATTCCTTTAAAGATGTCAAATATCTTGTTTTTATTGTTTGGAGCAGGATGTTCATGGACGAATCTTAAATCTTCTATTGTGTAAAAAGCATCTGGATTGAATTCTTTAATTATATTAATTATTTCATGAGCTTCTTTTCTTTCTACTATTGAGAGAATTATGCTGACATCTCCTTCAGAACCTTTTCCGGGTGCAACTGTGAACCTGTATTTTTCATCTTTAAGTTTTTTAATCATAGAGGTTGAATCTCTTCCAGTTATTATTCTAACCATAACTTTTCCAACAGAAAGTTTTTCTTCTATTCTTATTCCTATGTAAGTGCCTGTTGCAAATCCTCCTGCATAAGCAATGTAAGTTATAGGATTAGTAATATCTGAAAATATCTGCTTTATAACCAAAAGCCAGATAAGAATTTCAAAAAAACTTATAACTGGGGCAATATGCTTCAATCCTCTTGTTGTGAAAATCATTCTGACTGTGCCCATCCCAACATCAATTATTCTCCCGACAAAAATAAACAAAGGCAAGAGTACATAAGCGTACCACGGAGAAGATAATATTGAGTCAAACATGAACTGAATAGAAAAACTATGTATAAAAGGGTTTCGTGCAACGCCCAATCCTGTTACTTTTTTTTAATAGTGCAAAATGTTTAAATAGAAGTTAGTTTTTGATAATCAGAAGTATACAACTAATAGTTATTTAAAGGCGTTTAGTATACAATAGGTTGTATATTAATAAATAATGGAGTGTCCATATTGTTCAAGCGCAAATTTCAAAGTAACTGATAAAAGAAGCTCTCCTGAGGGAATAAGAAGGCGCCGTGAATGTCTGGTGTGCAAAAAGAGGTTTACAACTTATGAAAATATTGAGAAACCAGAGATTTATGTCATAAAAAAAGACGGCAGAAGAGAGAAATTTGAAAGGGAAAAGCTTGAAAGAGGTGTTGAAAAGGCATTTGAAAAGAGACCTGTTTCAAAAGAGAAGATTGATGGGATGGTTAATGAAGTTGAAGAGCAAACAAGAAAAAAAGGAAAAAAAGAAGTTAAAAGCGCCATCATAGGAGAACTAATCATGAAAAAAATGAAAAAACTTGATAATGTTGCTTACATAAGATTTGCTTCAGTTTACAGAGATTTCAAAGATATTCAAGATTTTAAGAAGGAGCTAAAGGAATTGTAATTGGTATGTGTATTGAAGAATTAAAATGATATTGGAGTATTGTTATAGTGTGGGTGGAAAAAATATGATTAATTATTACAAATTAGACAATAATATTTTGTGTTAAACTTAGAAATGTTTATAAAAATCAATAAAAAATGACTCAAGAATTAAAAACAGAATTGCAGCAGCTTACAAGACTAAATCTTACTGAGAATCAGATTAAAGTCATAAAAGATAAATATCTAAAAGATTCTCCTACTGTAGAATCATGGCTAAGGACGATATGCCATAATATCGCTTTGGGAGATATTCTTCATTCTTCCAAAACAAATGAAGACGAGGTTTTTGCGGGAGTAAGCTATAAAAGGGTTCCTTACACTTCGAAAGGGAAAAATTACTATATGTATCTTCTCCATCATGATTTTAGAGATCATAACAAGATGCATGAGAATTTCAAGAGGTTTATAAAAAATCTTGAAGAGATAAGTGGAAAGCATCCTGAAATAGTTTCTGCAAGTGAAGAAAAATTCTATGATTTGCTGTCAAATTTTAAGTTTCTGCCAAATTCTCCAACTTTAATGAACGCAGGCAGAGACCTGCAGCAGTTGTCTGCATGCTATGTTCTTCCAGTAGGAGATTCAATAGATGAGATTTACACTTCTGTCAAAAACATGGCTTTAATACACAAAAGCGGAGGAGGAACAGGATTTTCATTTTCAAAATTAAGGCCGTCTGGAGATGATGTAAAAACAACAAAGGGAATTTCTTCAGGTCCATTAAGCTTTATGCAAATATTTGATAAATCAACAGAAGTTGTGAAGCAAGGAGGAACAAGAAGAGGGGCTAATATGGGCATTCTGCATTACACTCATCCAAACATTCTTGATTTTATTGAGATGAAAAAGACTCCGGGAGTTATGGAAAATTTCAATGTTTCTGTAACTATTGATGATAAATTTATGAAAGCTGTTAAAAATGGAGAAGACTATGAACTGACAAATCCAAGAACAGGAGAGGTAGTAAAAAAAATCAGCGCTAGAGAAGTTTGGAAAAAACTTATAAGAGGAGCTTGGGAAACAGGAGACCCAGGAATAATTATGATTGACAGAATTAATAGGACAGGAAGCAATGCAACTCCTCATCTTGGACAAATTGAATCAACAAACCCGTGCGGTGAGCAGCCTTTATTGCCTTATGAACCTTGCAATCTTGGCTCTATAAATCTGTCTAAGTTTGTCAAAGCAGATGGAAGCGATTTTGACTATGAAAAATTAAAAGAATGTGTTTATGCATGTACGCACTTTCTTGACAATGTAATTGATGTAAACAACTACCCTATTCCTGAAATTGAAGAGATGGCCAAGAAATCCAGAAGAATTGGTCTGGGCATTATGGGATGGGCTGAATCATTGGTAACGCTAAACTTGTTTTATAATTCTGATAAGGCAATGGCAAAAGCTGAAGAGGTCATGCAATTTATTAATGTGTCGTGCTTGAGAGCTTCTGAAGATCTTGCAGAAAAAAGAGGAGTATTTCCTTCCTGGAAAGGATCCATATATGACAAGGACAGCATTCATTTTAGAAGCCAGGAATTCTTTCCAAGACATTCTGCCAGAACAACAATAGCACCAACAGGAACAATTGGAATTGCAGCTGGACTTCAAGGGGCAGGCATTGAGCCTTTCTTTGCAATAGTTTATGTTAGATATAATGCAAAGGGTCTAGATGCTTTAAGAAGAGGAGAAAAACCTTCTGAAGACGCCACTTTCTATGAAGTGAATCCTTTATTTGAAGAAATCGCAAGAAAGAATAATTATTTTGAATTGAAAAGAGAAGAGCTCTACAAAAAAATAAATGACAACCACAAATCTCTTCTAGGAATAAAAGAAATTCCAGAAAGAATACAGAGTTTATTTTTGACTTCTCATGATCTGACACCTGTAAACCACATAATGATTCAATGCGCGTTTCAAAAATACACAGACAATGCTGTTTCAAAAACAGTTAATATGAAGAATGAAGCAACTGAAAAAGATGTGGAAGATGTTTATATGCTGGCTTATGAGCATGGAGCTAAGGGTGTTACTGTTTACAGAGATGGAAGCAAACAATTCCAAGTCTTGAATATTAATGAGAAGAAGGAAGAAAAATCAAAAGTAAAAAAGAAAGCAACTGAGGAAAAATCAGATTACTTTCTTATTGAAACAGGGCAAGGGCCTATGCACATTCACATTAACTACGATGAAAGCGGACCAACAAAGGTCTTTGCCAACTTGTCGCCTGCAGGAACAGAAATCTCTGGCATGGCAACAGCACTTGCAATTCTTCTTTCAAAGTATCTTGAATTTGGAGGTGATCCCGTAAGAATTTTGAAGCATCTTAACTCGATAAAATCAGAGAAGCCAGCTGGGATAGGCAAAAACAGGATTGATTCTGTGGCTCATGGAATTTCAATCGCATTGAGAAACCATTTGATTAAAACAGGAAAAATAAAGCTGGCAGAAAATATGACCAATGGAAATCACCAGATAATTGATGTTTCTGAAAATCCACAGGCTGTCCTGCATTGTTCTAAATGCTTCAGCTCAAATGTCGGCATGACGTCTGGGTGCTCTGAACCAACCTGCTTTGACTGCGGATATTCAAAGTGCAGTTGATGATTTTTATTTGAACAAGATTTAAAAAATCAAACAACCGAAGGTTTTTTAAAGTTTAAAGATATGGTATGATTAATAACTGTCCCGTATGGTTTACCATATTGGGACTTCTTTTTATAATAATGCTTTCTTTAAGTTTATTGAGCCATCACAGCAATTTCTTAAAAGATAGGAAGAACTTTTTGGAAAAAAAGCATTAATAACCATTTTACCATTTTTTTGGACAAGTTTAATTGCTGGAATAAAATCCGCATCTCCAGAGACAATTATGGCAATATCATATAAATTTTCATAAGCTCCTTTGATTAAATCTGTTGCCAAATAAACATCATCTCCTTTTATTGTGAAATCCACAGAGCCATCTTTTAAAACCACTTTTCTTAAATTGCAGAGAATCACATGGAAATTCGGGATGTTTTTTATTTTATCTAAAAATCTCTTATGCTCTTTGTATCTTTCTTCATTTATGGATTTATCCAATAAGGCAGTATAATAAAAAATGTCAGTGACTTTTCTTTTAGTTTCTACCCTTCTTATTATTTCTTCAAATTTAGTTTTTATGTTGAATCTTTTTAAATTATGATAAAGATTACTTCCATCAATGAAAATAGCGACTCTTTGATTATTCATTAAATTAAATAGAATAGAAGATTATAAGTTTTATCATTTAAAGAAATTTACAGCATCAAGAGCGCTATTTTTAACACTTTCAAGCATGTTTTCATTCTTAAGCTCTTCCTCTGAAAACCATCTTAATTTTTCCTGCTCATCTGTTTCAGAAACTTTGCTGTCATGAGAAGAGCATTTCCCTAAAAATACAAAATTCATATGGTGTCCATGATGAGGAACTTCTTCTATTTGAAATTTAAAGGGATTGGATATCTTAACTTTTCCGTCTTGCAACAATTTAAAATCTTCATGAAAGGTAAAGTCAAACCCTGTTTCCTCAGCAACCTCTCTTCTTATAGCCTGTTCTGGAGTTTCTCCCTCATCTATATGGCCGCCAACAGGAATCCATGTTTGAAGATTTTTGTTCCATGTAAGAAGAACTTTTCCTTCACCATCCACAAGAAAAATAGTAGTTACCCAACACTTATCTTTCCAGTTAATATTCCCCATGTTTCCTAAAAGAAAGAAATATTTAAAAAGATTTGTGTGTTGTAATAAGAATGACCAGAAGTAAAATGGGTGAAATAAGTGACAAGGTAGATTCTATAACTGCTAAGAATTCCAATTCTGATTTGGACGTAAGAAAAAGTAACGCTAGTACCAGCGCTGATGGATTTTCTCATAGAGAATATTCACATGGAGAAATTAATATGCAATCCACAACTAGCACAAAGTATGATGATATGAATTGTGAATCCATTCATACAACTACTGTAAAAGCAAATAATGAAATTGTTTTTGATTATGAAAAACGTGGAGATAGAGAAAGTGTATCTAAGTATTCTTTTGGGAATTGGGAGAAAATAGTTGAAGATTTAAGCAGGTCCAACAAGAGATAACATTTCTTCTGGCAAACAACTAATTATTTATACTTCAAGCTTTTTGATTAAAAATGACTCCCAACAATTCAAAACTCGGTTTAGTTCAGGTATTCTGGGGAAATGGAAAGGGAAAAACTACGAGCGCTTTTGGAACTGCTTTGAGGGCGTGTGGAAATGGATATAGAGTTCATCTTGTGCAATTCATGAAAAATGGAGCTGACTCATTGGAAGAACAGATTCCAGGAGAAATAAAGGCGCTTGAAAAATTCCCAAATTTTACTTACAAAAGATTTGGTATGGATGGCTGGGTTTTGAAAAAGCCAACTGAAAACCAAATAAAATCTACTCAGGAAGCTTTGGAGCATGTCAAAGAATCATTAAAAAATGAAGAAATAGACATTTTAATTGCAGATGAAATTCTTTATGCTGTTCAGCTTGGATTGCTTACAGAGAATCAAATTATTGAATTAATAGACAGAAAGCCTGAGAAAAAAGAGCTTATACTTACAGGCTCTCATCAGCCAATGCCCAGTATATTTGAAAAAGCAGACCTTGTCACAGAAGTGAAAAAAATAAAGCATCCTTATGACAAAGGAATTTTAGCAAGAAAGGGAATCGAATATTAAGCAAACGCCCAAGCGTGGTCGTTTGAAGGGATTGAGTTTTAATCAGAGTTAATTATAAGTTCAGCTTTATTCACAAATTGATAGGCATCTTCAATTATTTTTTCTGCAATTTCTTTAGTCATCTGCTTGGTAACACTATATTGAGCTATTTCCCTCTTATGTCTGGCTTCAGATAATTTTTCCACCTCTTCCTTCTGAAATTGCGCGTTTTTTATCAATAACAGGTCCTCTTTGTTTAGCTGATTCTTTTTAACAAAATACTCTTCCAGGATAATTATGGTTGCAGAATGATTTTTGCTTCTAAAGCCTATTTTAGCCAATAAAGCAAGAGCTGCAGAATACATGGCATAATATCCGCAAATAACAACCCATTCATTTGAATCATAATCAATAGGAATATTCAGCAGTTTTCTTGATTTGTTATTCTTATTTATTTCAGACAGCACTCTCATTGTCACAAGATTATTTTTAGCCTTATTCAAGTACTTTTCAGCAAGATTCGCAATTGTTTTGTCTCTTGCAACCTGCCCATTTTTCAGATAAAAGTCAATTTTTTCCATTTTCATAGATAAAAGAGTAAAAGTAGCCATCCCCTTTGAAAAATATGCCATACAACTTTAAATCATTCCAGAGTTCAGGATTATCTTTTTTTATATCGGGAAATTCATGCAATAAAAGCACAACAGAGGAAAAGTTGATATTGTATTTGTATTTCAAAGATTTAATAAAATGTTCAGTTTCTGATTTTTTAGAGGATATGCAGATGATATCAACATCGCTTTGTTTAGCTTCAGTTCCTTTTGAGTAGCTTCCGAACAAAATAACCCCTAAGGTATAAGGATTTTTTTCAACTTCTTTTATTGCATTATACACATTTTTATGTTTTTTTATAAAATAAATTTTTCTTTGGAGCATGTATCTTATAAAACCAAGACTGTAAGAACAAGAATTACTTAAGTCAAGAGAATAAACAAGGGTTTTGCCTTTTTGCTTGCTAGCAACAATCTTTTTCTGTTCTAGGGATTTTAAGGCAGAATTGACCCTTTCATAAGAATAATCAACCCTTTCCTGTATCTCTTTTATTGTCATCTCTTCAGCTTCAGGGAAAAAAGATGATAGGATAGTTCCTTCTAAAGAAGATATTTCAATATTGTCAGAAATTGCACTAAAACCCTCTTTTTGTTTTCTCTTTAATTTTTCCATTTTATTATTGATTTTTCAGTAATATTATTGATTTTTCAGTATTTAAGTCTTTCTCTGAAAGATGAATATGTGCACAATAAAAAATATAAACCCTAATTTTATCTTGTGAAGATGATAATATGGATTTTCATGATTCTTGACCTTATTTCTCTGATTGGGGTCGGAATCGCGCATCTTGGATTGGGTTTTCCAACAACACTTTTGTTTATGTCTGCAGGATATCTTATTGTCAAAGGAGGAATATTCTTCAGCGAGTTCATGAGCAAAATAGATTTAATACTGGGAGTTTATATTTTCTTAATGGCTGTCTTCAGCTTAACTTCATTCATGGATTATTTTGTCTTCGGATGGTTTTTGTATAAATTGCTTTTTACAATGGTAGGAATGGACTAAAAAATGATAATTGGATTAACAGGAACTTTAGCTGCAGGAAAGGGGAGTGTTGCTGAAATCTTAAAACAGAAAGGATTTCTCCACCTCTCTGTGAGGGATTTTCTGACAAAAGAAATTCTAAAAAGAAATCTTGAAGCTGATAGAGACAACATGGTTAATGTCGCCAACGAATTAAGAGAGAAAAACTCCCCAAGCTATATCATTGAAAAACTCTATGAAGAAGCTCAAGGGGACACAATTATTGAAAGCATAAGGACTGTTGGAGAGGTTATGGCATTGAGAGGGAAGCCTAATTTTTTCCTTATTGCAGTAAACGCCAATCCTGAATTAAGGTATGAAAGGGCTTTTTCAAGGGCGAGCTCCACAGATAAAATAAGCTACGAAGAATTTTTGTCGCAGGAAAAAAGAGAAATGACTTCTGACGACCCAAACAAGCAAAACCTGAAAAAATGCATTGAAATGGCTGACTTTGTGATTGAAAACAATGAAAGCTTCACAGACTTAAAGAATAAAGTTGAGGAAGCAATAAAGAGCTTCCATAAAATAGGCAAAAGAAAAAATTATATTTCGTGGGATGATTATTTTATGTCAATAGTCGTGCTTTCAGGCAAAAGAAGCAAAGACCCAAATACACAGGTTGGAGCATGTATTGTAAACGAAGACAAAAAAATTGTCGGAATAGGGTATAATGGATTTCCTAAAGGGGTTTCTGACGATGTTTTCCCGTGGGCAAGGGAGGGAAATTTTTTAGACACAAAATACCCTTATGTCTGCCATGCAGAGCTTAACGCAATATTAAACAGCTTTGGAAGAGACCTTAATGGATCTACTTTATATGTCCAGATGTTTCCATGCAATGAATGCGCGAAGTCAATCATACAAAGCGGGATAAAAAAAATAATTTACCTCACAGACAAATATGAAGGAACAGACCCTGTAATAGCTTCAAAGAAAATGTTTGACTCTGCCGGAATAAAATACGAGAGGCTTGTTCCAAAAGAAAAAGAGATTAAGATAGAGTTGGAGTGATGAAAAATATATAATTGGGAACATATTTATTTATAAAATAATTATCTTTTGATAAAAAATGACTTTAGAAAAAAAGGGATTGTTTTTCGTTTTTGAGGGAATTGACGGTGCTGGAACATCAACACATGTTCATAGATTAGCTGAAAGAATTGAGCAACACAACAAATACCAAGATGTGTTAAAAACACACGAACCTTGGAAAAGCGCAGAAATTAAAAAGAGGCTTGAAGAAGATAGTGATGCTTATTCAAATGCTTATGAAATGGCTGATCTTTATGTTGATGACAGAGCCAAGCATTCATACAGACTCATAAGACCAAATCTTGAGGCAGGAGTTGTTGTTATATGTTCTAGATATAAAATGTCAACTTGTGCTTATCAATGGGTACAAGGAATGGATTTACATGAATTATTACAAATGCATAAGGAAAGAGGTATAATAACTCCAGATTTAACTTTTTTCTTAGATGTTCCACCAGAAATAGCGCAGGAAAGAATAGCAAGTAGGAAAGCAAAAGAAAAATTTGAAGATATCGAATTTGCAAAAAGATTAGTGGATTCATACAATGCCCTAAGAGCACTTTCTAAATTTGACGAGAGAATATTTGGAAAAGTAGTTAGGATTGACGGGAATAGAGAAGTAGAAGAAGTCTCTGATGATATATTTGAAGAGTTTTTAAGTGTTTATCAGCAGAAATAATAAATTTTCCTTTTTTCATTTTTTAGCAATGGAAATTCTATTTATAAGGCATATCAAATAAAAAAGTATATATTGCACTAATATTTTATTTAAATATCTAAATATTCTCTTCAAAAAATGCCCAGAAACAAATATGAAAGCTTAAGAGAAGTGCCTGAGAAAATTCTAGATAAAGTTTCAAAATATATAACTAATATCGGAGCAGACACTTTTGTGATTCAGGGCCTGCCTTCAGAGCTTACAGGCGGGTTGCTGGCAAGATACTCCAGGGCTAAGACGGGTCTTCAACTCACACTTATTAACGAATTTCTTGATGAAAACGGAAACCCAAGCCAGGAAAAAGGGACAGAACTAATGGACAGAGTCCTTAATTCGTTTGGAGATGATTCTGTCGGAGAACTTGAAAATGTAACAGTTGGCTTTGAAAATATCTCTCAAGTTTTCACAAAAGAAATAGAAGACAGAAGAATTGGAGGAAGCCCGATTGAGCAGTCAACAAGATATGTAAAGTATGACCAAAAAGATTCTGGAGGAAGATGGAGGTATTTAAGACCCAAGGAGATTACTGGAACTGGCCTTGAAGAAAAATTTGAAAAAGTTAATAACAGGGCTTTTGAAGTTTATTCTGAAGGAATAGCAGGATTGTCAGAGTTTTTCAAAAAAGAGTTTCCCAGAGAAAAGTATAGCATCAAAGTTGAAAGAGATGGAAACCAGTCAGAAGTAAAAGAGACAGATCTTAAAACAGATGAAGAAAAAGCTGCTTTTAGAAATGCGTATAATTTCACAATAAGATGCGCTGCTCTTGATGTAGGAAGATGCGTTCTGCCCTCTTCAACACTTACTCATATTGGAGAAAATGCAAATGGAAGATTTTACAGCAATCTCTTGACACATTTAAAATCCAGCGAGCTTGAAGAATCAAGGGAAAGGGCTCTAAAGCTTGAAGAAGAATTAAACAAAGTTATTCCAACTTTTATAAAAAGGAATAGAGTTAATGAATATGTAAAAGAAGTCAGGAAAGAAATGCTCAATTTCTCATTAGCTGCATTTTCAGGAATAAAACCTGAGGCTGAAAGTGTCAGCCTTGTTGGTGATGCTGATTATTTAGATTTAACTGTATCATCAAGCATTTTTCCTTTTACAAATATTTCTCTTCCTCAGATTTTAAAAAGAATTGAAAGAATGCCTGAAGAAAAGAAGTTTTACATTTTAGATTTGTACAAAGGAGACAGAAAAACAAGAAGGGACAGAAGCGGCAGAGGTTTGGAAGCTGGATATCCTTTGACATTCGACCTAGTGGGGGGATTTGCAGAGTATAGGGACCTGGAAAGGCATAGGATGGTGACTCAGCAAAGGCAAATGCTGACAACAGATCTTGGATTTATTATGCCTTCTGAAATGATTGAAGTTGGATTGGAAAAAAAAGTTGGAGAGGTTGTTGATGCAATGTCCAATTTAAATGGTGAAATGAAAAAAGCAGGGCTTCAATATGCCTCACAGTATGCAACTTTATTTAATAACAGGATGAGATTTATGATGGGGATGAATCTCAGGGAATTTCAACATCTTTCTGAATTAAGGACACAGCCTGCAGGGCATTACAGTTATAGGGCAATGACAATGGAAATGGCAAAAAAAGTTGCATTGAGATATCCCTGGGCGGAAAAGTTCTATGAATTCGTTGATTATTCTGATCCAGGAAACAAGATTTCAAGGGCAAAAGAACAGTCAAAAATTGCAGGAAAAAATTTGGCTAGCGGAATTTCTGGAGAGCAAGATTTCTAACAAGAATATTTATAAATATTAATTTATCTAAGGTTACATGAAACATGAAGTTCCTGAGCTTACAAATGGAGAATTTGAATCATTTATTAAGAAAGGATTTGTACTTATTGATTTTTCTGCAGAGTGGTGCATGCCATGTGTTATGATGGCTCCTATAATGGAAGAGCTTAGCGATAAATTCAAGGGAAAAATCAAATTTGCAAAGGTTAATATTGACGAGAATAATTCTATAGCTTCCAAGTTCAATGTGAGAAGCATACCAAACTTTGTCCTCTTTAAAGACGGCAAACCTGTAGAACAGTTTGTCGGCGCAATGCCTGCAGAGGACTTTGAGGAGAAATTGAAGAGTTATTTATGAATTGGTAAAAAATCCATATTGAAAAACAATAATTCTTAAATACTAAGGGATATTCCCCAGAATATGACTAGATATTTAATTGATTCTAAAGATAGAGCAGAAAAGTTGGAAAGGTGGGTTGAAAGCAAGGGAAAAGAAATAAGTGATAAGTTAAAAGATTCTGTCGAAATTCAAACAAACCTTCAAATAAGAGAACCTTTTAAAGTTGAGAAAAAGGAATATTTCAATGGTTTTTTAGGAGTTGATATGATTTTTGGTTCTGAACAAGAACCAAAATTTTTAACACAGGGAAATAAAGATTTGTGGTATTCAAAAGTTAAAGAAGTTGGAGAAGATCGGTTTGGGGTTGAAACAAGCCAAATTGGATGCTATTATGGAAGCATACCTTTTGAGGAGAAATCAGAAGAAGAATTATATAAGTTGACAGAAAACAAAAAAAGTAAGATTATGGCAGGGTTTGCAAATATTGAGAAATTTGTCAAATGGTATTGTCTTTCTCTTGAAGGCCATAAAAAAGTAGTTGAAGCACATGATAAAAAATTTCAAAAATATTTAGATAATTTGAAAACTGTTTCTTAAAGATTATTATAATAAATATTACAATTCAGATAACAAAAGACTTTTTAAATGTAAATTAATTTATTGAGCTACGGCTCCATAGCTCAGCCCGGTAGAGCACTGGACTTTTAAGCTGAAATCAGAGATTTCGCATGCTTCGCGAAACTCGCAAAGCAATCCAGGTGTCGGGGGTTCAAATCCCCCTGGGGCCATGATTAAGATATAGAAATTATTAAATACTATCTTAACTTTTGTATCTTATGAGAAGACTATATATTGGAAAAGGGAAATACATCACTGCAAAAGATGTTCCATTATGCCGTGCTAGTGCAGAGGAATTTGGGAGATATATTACTTCTAAAGATGGTAAAAAAGATATAGCTGAAGCTATTAGGACGGCAAGAGAGGTAACTGATAAATTAAGAGAATATAGAAAAATAAGTTTGGAAGAGTGGCGTAAACCACTGACAATTTGATTCTGAAGAGGTTTATGGAAAAACTTAAATATTCCCATGACTTGAACATTTTATGATAACTGAAATTAATAATTATATTGTGGCAGATACAGGAGTTTGTGATGGCAGGCCTGTATTCAGAGGAACAAGAATTATGGCTTGGCAGGTTTTAGAATTACTGGGGGCAGGCATAAGTGTTGAAGGAATTATAAAGGACTACTTTCCCCAACTCAAAAAGGAATCAATACTTTCTTTGCTTAACTACGCCTCTAAATTAATTGAAGAAGAAAAATATGCTTCGCTTGATTAAATCAAAAATTCTTTCAACAGATCAGTATTTGAGCAGTAATGGATTTGATGTCCAAAAAGTTCCTTTAGGATCTAATGATGATGATATCTTGAAAATTGCAAAACAAGAAAAGAGAGCTATATTAACTTTTGATAGACATTTTATTAATACAAGATTATTTTCTCCAAAAGATCATTTTGGAATAATCTTTCTAAATATTCATCCTCCAATAATTGAAACTATAAACACATCGCTTAACAAACTATTTATGAAAATTTCTGAATCAGAATTAAAAGGAAAATTATTTATTCTTTCCAGCATTGGATTTAGAATTAGAGAATAAAAAATGAAACGCTGCGAATGGCCTAAAAGCGAATTGATGAATGAGTATCATGACAAAGAATGGGGAGTCCCTCTTCATGATGATAAAAAACTATTTGAATTTCTTGTTCTGGATGCGTTTCAGGCAGGGTTAAGCTGGAATATTGTTTTAAGGAAAAGAAAAAGTTTTGAAAAAGCATTTGATAATTTTGATGCAAAGAAGATTGCAAAATACACTGAAAAAAATTTTAGCAGGCTTATTTCTGACGCAGGAATAATAAGAAACAGGCTTAAAATATTGGGAACAATTGAAAATGCCAAAAGATTTCTGGAAGTTCAAAGAGAATTCGGGAGTTTTGATGAATATATATGGCAGTTTACAAAAAATAAAACAATAAAACATAGATTTGTATCTCTTAAGGAACTGCCTGCAAAAACAAAAGAATCAGACAAAATGAGCGAAGATTTGAAGAAAAGAGGATTCAAGTTTGTTGGAAGCACTATTTGTTATGCGTTCATGCAGGCATCTGGAATGGTTAATGACCATTTAACAAGCTGTTTTAGGTATAAAGAAATTTAAAGATAATTCCAACATATATTCTCGAGTATATAGAAAGCTTTAAAAACCAAATTTTGCTATCTTTTATTATCCCAGAGTTGTTAAAGACTTCCGCTGTTTAACGCTCAAAATCCTCAAAAATGCCCCATATTCTTCAACCAAAGCACTCTAAATTAAATGTAAAAGAAGCTGAAGAGATACTTGGCGGACTGAATGTCTCCAAATCCCAGCTGCCAAAAATTCTTTCTAATGATCCTTCCCTTCCTGAAGGATGTCAAGTGGGAGAAATTATAAAAATAGAAAGAAAAACCGATGACGGCGAAGTTTTTTATTATAGGGTGGTTGTTTGAAAATGGATTTAGAAATTAATTTGGAAAAAGGGAAATTTTGCCACCCAGACGATGAAGATAGAGGATCAGGAGGCACAAGAGGGGAACATATAGAATTAATAAACAGATTATTAGGTTATAAAGTGGGTGGGGAGGATAATCCATTATCACAGAAAATAGAATATTCAACTAAAAAGCCTGTCTGGGGTATTTGGGTTTAAAACAAACTAAAAATGGCAAAACTAAAATCAAATATTTTTCCAACTTCTATCGGAGGCAACGAGATTATTGGAAGAGCAAATTTGAAAATCTCGATTCCGATGATCGAGCAAGAAAGAAGTTGTTATTCATGTCAAGAGGGAAATAAACCTTTAGGAAAGGTTTCCAAAAGCGGGAAAAAAACAGTGGGAGCAATTTTATCGGAGGCAATTGGAAATTGACATCAATAACTAAACAGGGAAAATCAAAAAAAACCGAGAGGTTGTTTTTAAATGGCTAAAGATAACAAGCATATTGTTGTGAAAAGCTATTTGCAGACTCACTCGCTTGTCCAGTCAAATATTATTTCTTTTAATAACTTTATAGACAGAAGAATGCAGGAAATTGTTGATGAAATTGCTGCAACAATAGAAAACGACGACTTTGAAATCAATCTTGGAAAAATAAGCATTGGAAAACCAATGGTTACCGAGGCTGATGGAAGCTCTTCTCTATTAATACCTTCAGAAGCAAGACTAAGAAGCTTAACATATGCTGCTCCTATTAGGCTCGAAATAACTGTTAAGAAAGACGGCCAGGTAGATTCAGAAGAAGTTGAAATAGGAAAAATTCCAATAATGGTAAGAAGCAAAATATGCAATACTCATGGCCTTTCACGGGAGAAACTTGTTGAAAATTATATGGATCCTTTGGACCCTGGAGGTTATTTTATAATAAAGGGAAATGAAAGAGTTATGATTATGGCAGAGGATCTTGCTGAAAACCAGCCTTTTGTTGAGCCTGATTCTAGGGGAAATCTTATGCTTAAGCTATTCTCTTCAAAAGGGACTTATAGAATTCCAACAACAATAAACGAGGACAAAAAAGGAATATTCAACATCTCTTTTGGAAAGTTTAGGGACATTCCTGCAGTTATTGTTCTTAAGGCTCTTGGAATGACAAAAGAATCTGAAATGGCAAGGTGTATAGGAAAAGAAACGGACAGCGTTATTGTCAATCTTTATGAATTTGTAAATACATCTGAGAAAGAAGATGCCATGATGTTTATCGCTGAGAAGACAGGACTTCAGGGCACAAAAAAAGAAATTCTTGACCGAGTGAAACAAAGAATTGACTCTTATCTTTTTCCCCATATAGGGCAGAAAAAGGAAGATAGAATAAACAAAGCTATTACCATGTGCAAATTAATAAAGCAATTTCTTCTTTCAAAAGGAAATTCTAATCTTAGAACAGACAAAGATCATTACGCAAATAAAAGAGTAAGACTTTCTGGCGATCTTCTTTCTACATTATTCAGGGTAAATCTTGGAATTTTTATAAGAGATATACAATACTCTTTGCAGAAATCTACCAAAAGAAAAAAATTCTTCTCTATAAAAATAATAGCTAAATCTACTTTATTCTCCCATAGAGTTGAGTCTGCAATTGCAACAGGCAGCTGGACTGGAGAAAGGTCTGGAATTACCCAAAATATGGACAAAACAAACTATTTGGCGACGATTTCTCAGCTTCAAAGAGTTTCCAGCATGCTTTCAAGCGATCAGGAAAACTTCATGGCTAGAACTCTTCATCCAACTCATTATGGAAGATTCTGCCCGATAGAAACTCCTGAAGGAACGGAAATTGGTCTGAGAAAAAACTTAGCCATTTTAAGCCAGGTTTCAACAAGGACAAATCTTGATGAATCTAAATTTATAAAAGATCTTGAAGCGCTAGGCATGGTTAAAGACGAAAACAGCAATGGAAAAGAGTTTGACATATTTTTTAATGGAATATTTATAGGAAGCGTTGAGGACCCCAAAGGTTTTGCCGCCAAGGTCAGAGACAAAAGAAGAAGAAGCGAACTTCCTGTGCAATTGAATATTAGAAATTCGGAAAACTTTAGAATAATAGTTATATCAACAGAGCCTGGGAGAGTTCTCAGGCCTTTAATTATTGTAGAGAATGGCGCTTCAAAATTAAAAAATGATCATTTAATCAGACTTGAGCAGGGAGAAACAAACTGGGAGCAGCTTATAGCAGAAGGAATTATTGAATATCTCGATGCTGCTGAGGAAGAAAACTCCCTTGTAGCAATTTATGAAGAAGAGCTTACTGAAAAACACACTCACCTAGAAATAGACTCCATGGATCTTTTTGGGGTTATTACAAGCCTGGTTCCATATGGCAACCATGATCAGAGTTCAAGGCTCAACAGAGGAAGCAAGACTCAGAAGCAAGCTTTGGGAATTTATGCGGCAAATTATTTATGCAGATTAGATACAGATGTTAGTGTTTTGCAATATCCCCAGAAGCCAGTTGTGAAAAGTTTTGTTTATGACACTCTTAAAACATATCCTGCAGGGCAAAATCTTGTTGTCGCTATAATGACTTATGAAGGATATAATATGGAAGACGCTCTTGTATTCAACAAAGGAAGCTTGGACAGAGGTGTTGGAAGAAGCTTTTACTACAGACCATATTCTGCAGTAGAGATGAATTATGCTGGAGGCCTTAAAGATGAAATTGCAATTCCTGAAAAAGACGCTTCTGGATATAAAACAGAAACAAGCTACAGGCTTCTTGAAAAAGATGGGATAACATATCCTGAAGCAGAAGCCGGCGAGGGGGAAGTTCTTATTGGAAAAACGAGCCCTCCAAAATTCCTTTCAGAAGCAAGAGAAATATCTGTGAAATCAAAAAAAGAATCAAGTGTAAGCATGAGACAGGAGGAAAAAGGAATTGTTGAGTCTGTTTTTGTCACAGAAGACAATGAAGGGAATAAACTAATTCACGTAAAAACAAGAGATCAAAGAATTCCGGAAGTTGGAGATAAATTTGCAACTTCACACGGTCAGAAGGGAGTTGTGGGAATGATTGTGCCTGAACAGGATGTTCCATTCAGCTCTAGAGGAATTCATCCTGATGTTATTTTCAATCCACATGGCCTGCCGAGCAGAATGACAGTCGGGTATTTGCTTGAGCTTTTGGCTGGAAAAGTTGGATGCCTAAGAGGAGAAGTTGTCGATGGCACATCTTTTTCAGGAGAAAATAAAAAAGAGCTTGAACAGCAGCTTAAGGAGCTTGGCTTCAGATATGATGGAAAAGAAATAATGTATAGTGGAGTGACTGGAAAAAGAATTTCTACAAAAATATTCATAGGAAACCTGTATTACCTTAAGCTAAAATATATGGTTGGAAACAAGCTTCATGGTAGGGCGTCTGGAAAAATAGCCCTCTTAACAAGACAGCCTGTTGAGGGAAGATCCAAAGGAGGAGCTTTAAGACTTGGAGAAATGGAGCAGCAAGCGTTGGTGGCACATGGAGCATCTCTTCTTTTAAAAGAAAGATACAGCTCTGACCGAGTAGTTCTGCCAATTTGCTCTAAATGCGGGTCTATTGGAATTGATGACAATATAAAGAAAAAAGTTTTCTGCCCCTTGTGCAACAGCGACAAAATAGAGGCTGTTGAAGTTTCATATGCATTCAAGCTTTTGCTCGAAGAGCTTCAAGGGCTTCACATTCACACATCATTCACATTAAAAAACAAGTATGAATAATAAACCTTTTAGAAAAAGGTTTCCAAAAAATAAAATGAGTTTAGAAATATACATTGATCAAGACATTGGGGGTAAGCGAATTTCCCTAATTGGGAATGTAAAAATTAGCGGAGAGAAAATATCGAAAACTATTGAAGTTAATGAGGATGCAGCTATGACTATGCAATGTTATTTAACACACTTAAAGGAATTACTGCTTGATTCAAAACATGAAGCTTTTCATTCAAATTATAGCCTAGTTGGAGATGGACAAATTGATATGGTTTACAATAAAAAATCAAAAGAAACAAGAGTGTCTATGATAAATTGTTCAAAATCTATTATTGATGACATAGAAGTAATTGGAGCTTTTGGAATATAACAAAAAATGACAATAGAAGATAAAAGTAATAAAGAAAGTAATCCTGTTGGAAAAGAATATGTAAAAGACGCAAGCTTCCTTGATAGCCTAACTGAAGATCAATTAAAAAATCTTGCTGTTAAGTTAGCAGTTATGTCTAATGAGTATAGAGAAAAACATTATATGGATGATTTAGGATTTTAAACAAAAATAAAATGAAAGAAATAATAAGGAAAAAAATCGGGGAAATAAAATTCAGCTTGACAAGCCCTGAACAGATAAAAAAATTGTCATCTGCAAAAATAGTCACGCCAGAACTTTATGACATTGACGGGTATCCTGTTGATGGAGGTCTTATGGATTTAAGATTAGGGGCTATAGATCCAGGGGTAAGATGCAGAACATGCGGAGGAAGACTCAAAGAATGCCTTGGACATCCTGGAAGCATCGATCTTGCCAGGTCAGTTATCCATTTGAAATATGTCCCTTTAATTGAAATTGGATTAAAATGCTTCTGCCATTCATGCGGAAAGCTTATGCTTGATGAGAAAGATATGGTAAAATATTCTGCGGGTCAGAGAGCTAAAAAAGCCAAAGATGCAAAAAAGTGCCCTCATTGCGAAAATGTAAATGAAAAAATAAAAGTTGACAAGCCGACAAGTTTTTACAGAGGTAAATCTAGAATTTTCCCAACAGAAATAAGAGATATTCTTATAAATATTCCTGATGAAGAACTAAAAAAAATTGGGGTTGATTTTAGAGGCTGCCGGCCAGAGTGGGCAGTTTTAACAGCGCTTTTAGTTCCACCTGTGACTGTGAGACCAAGTATTATTCTTGAATCTGGAGAAAGAAGCGAGGATGACTTGACCCATAAACTTTCTGATATAATAAGGGCTAATCAAAGGCTCTGGGAAAATTTAAATGCCGGAGCTCCTGAAGTCATTATTGAAGACCTTTGGGACTTGCTCCAATTTCACATCACAACATTTTTTGACAATACTGTGGCTAGAATTCCTCCTGCAAGACACAGAAGCGGCCAGCCATTGAAAACAATAACTGAGAGAATCAAGGGAAAAGAAGGGAGAATAAGAAAGAACCTAGCAGGGAAAAGGGTCAATTATTCTGGAAGAACTGTTATTTCTCCAGATCCAGCCATAGAAATAAATGAAGTTGGAGTTCCTTTTGAAATCGCAAAAGTTGTCACAGTTGCTGAAACCGTTACAGATCTTAATATTGAGTACATAAAAAAAATTATTGAAAAAGGGGAAGAATATCCGGGAGCAAATTATGTAATAAGGCCGGATGGAAAAAGAAAAAAAATAACTCCAGAATTAAAAGAAGAGATAATGAATGAATTAACTCCTGGCTACCAAGTTGAGAGGCACCTTCAAAACGGAGATGTTGTTTTGTTTAACAGGCACCCAAGTCTTCATCGGGGAAGTCTCATGGCGCATTATGTAAGAGTTCTTCCTGGAAGAACATTTAGGCTTCATCCTTCTGTAGCGGCTCCTTACAATGCAGACTTTGACGGGGATGAAATGAACATTCACAGCCCTCAGACTGAAGAAGCAAAAGCTGAAGCAAAAATACTTCTTGATGTAAAACAGAATTTAATTTCTCCAAAAAATACCACAAATCAAATCGGATGCGTGTCAGATTCCATAACTGGAGACTATCTCCTTGGATTGGACAACTTTTCCAGAGAAGACGCAAATCAGCTGCTTTTTAATTCTGGCATAGACACTCAAATATCAAAAAAGAATATATCGGGTCTGGAGTTATTTTCAAAGATTCTTCCAAAAATAAACTTCAAAAATGATTCTGTAAAAATAAAGGATGGGGAAATAATAGAAGGCAAAATTGACAAGACACTTTTTGGGAATGAAGATGGAGAATTAATTGTTGAATTGGATAAAACCCTGGGAAGAATTGAAACTCTTGAGACAATAAAAAGAGCGTTTAACCTTGGGAAAAATTACTTGAATGAAAGAGGAATAACAATCTCTTTAGAAGATTTAAATGTCACAGATGAGATAGTAAAAGAATCAAATAAAATTATTGACACAGCAAGGAAAAAAGCGCAGGAAATAATTGAGGAATGCGAGAGAGGAACTCTTGAAATGATTCCTGGAAAAAGCATTGAAGAGTCAAGAGAAATAAAAATTCTAAGGGCTTTAAACGAAGTTAGAACCAAAATAGGAGAAATTGTAAAAAGAGAATTTCCCGAAGAAAATCCAGTTACACACATGATAAGAAGCGGAGGAGGGGGAAATATTTTGAACATTACGCAAATGGCTTGTTGTGTAGGGCAGCAGGATTTGGAAGGCAAGAGAATTGATTTGGGATACACAGAGAGAACTTTATCCTTTTTTGAAAGAAAAAAACTTTCCCCTGAGTCAAGAGGATTTATTTCGAGCTCATTTATAAAAGGATTGAGGCCTGATGAATTTTTTTTCGGAGCAATAACGGGAAGATCTACTTTGATGGACACAGCTCTCAGGACACCTAAATCCGGCTACTTGTATAGAAGGCTTGCCAACGCGCTTCAGGACCTAAGGTCAGAGTATGATGGAACTGTAAGAGACAGCAACAATAATATAATTCAGTTTGAATATGGGGAAGATGGAATTGACGTATCTAAAGCTTATGTTAAGGGAAAAATAGAGCCAGGGGAAGCAATAGGAATTGTCACAGCTCAGTCATTTGGGGAGCCTTCAACACAAATGGTTTTGAGAACCTTCCACTTCGCAGGAGTTTCTGAAATGCAGGTTACTCAGGGACTTCCAAGACTTATTGAAATTTTCGACGCAAGAAAAAAACCTTCATCTCCAAAAATGGAGATTCATTTGAATAAAGAATATAATAATGAAAAGGATTCAAGAGTTTTGGCAGAAAAAATAAAAGAAATTACTGTAAAAGACCTTGCTGCAGAGATAAATCTGAATTTCAGCGATAAAAAGATTGAGATAATAACTGATAAAGAAGGGCTTAAGCAAGGACATATGTCTCTAAAAACTGCTGTTGACAGGCTGAATGAATTAGGCTTCAAAGCTAAAGAAAAATCTGACAAGATAATTGTAAATGCCGACGAAGAAAGCTTCAAAGATATATATCAAATGAAAGAGAAGCTTAAAGCGACAATAATTTCTGGCATAAAAGGAGTAAAGCAGGTTTTGATTGTAAAAAGAGACAAGGATTTTGTAATTATAACTCTGGGCACAAATTTAAAAAAGATTCTTGAGCTTAAAGAAGTCAATGGCCATAGAACAATCTCTAATGATCTTCATGAAGTTGCTGATGTTTTTGGAATTGAAGTGGCAAGACAATTGATCATAAATGAAATTCAAGACGTTATAAAGCCCCAAGGATTGGACATAAACATAAGGCACTTAAAGCTTATTGCTGATGCTATGACTAATACGGGGGATGTAAAAGGAGTAACTAGAATTGGAATAATAGCTCAGAAATCCTCTATACTTGCAAGAGCCACATTCGAAACTCCTGTAAAGCAATTTGTAAATGCGACGATAAAAGGAAACAAAGACAAATTGACAAGTGTTATAGAAAATATTATTTTGAATCAGCCGGTTCCCATTGGGACAGGGCTTCCGGGCCTTCTTGTAAAGATAATAGGACCTTTGAAGAAAAAAGAAGAAGACTTAAAGAAAGCAAAGCCGGAAATTGTTGAGAAAGTGAATAAGTAATTACGTTCTTAAAAACACAATAAAAAATTTATTAAACCAAATTTTTTATACTTTTATCAGAAAAAAATTCTTTAGGCATTCTTCTGCTTGCACTAATAATTTCTATTCCCAAAATAATTTCATTTTTACCCAAATCTATTATAATATCATCATCTATTATCTTATTTTTTGCAAATTTGCCTTCAGCCAGTTTTATGTACACTGCATCAGCTTCCTTATCAAATGTAATTTTCATGTATATAATAAACATTACAAATATTAAAACTTGTCTGTTCTCTTTTTTTAGATTTTTACAAAGTTTTATAAACAAAATGTTTCTTCAAGCTAAATATTAAGATGACCAGAACTATTGATATGCAACATATGATGTATCTAAATCTTTTTGAGAGGGTGACAAGGATAAGGACAAATAATTCATTTGTCTATAATGATACAATATTTTTTTCTGTTCCGAGGCAGCTTGTAGCAAGAGCCATAGGTGAGAATGGGAAAAACACAAAAAATCTCAGCCATATACTAAACAAAAAAATAAAAGTGATAGCATCACCTAAGGGAATTGAAGACATTAGGCAATTTGTCCAGTCAATCATAAGCCCTGTGACGTTCAAAAACATTGAAGTCAGGGACAACGAGGCGGTTTTAAGCGCCAGCATGCAGAGCAAAGCAGCAATAATCGGAAGAAACAAAAGAAGGCTTCTTGAAATGCAGAAGATAATCAGCGATTTTTTCGGGCTGGATTTTAGGGTGGGTTGAAAAATGAAAAAATTAACAAAAATAGTTTTAGTAGGAATGAGTACTCTTTCTGCATGGCAATTAGCAATTCTTCCTTTTGATCAAAAAGAAGGAATAAAGACTAAAGACAGAATAAAGTATATTTATACAAAAGATTATGAGTCATGGGGGTCTGTAAAAAATTCTGTTATTTGTAATGAATATGCTATGCCTAATCACTTAAGAGTTCTTAAATAAAATATAATTTATTAATCTCATTTTCCTCTTAATTCTTATCGGAAACCTTTTTAAACTAATTTTATCATTAGATTATATTACAATTTCTAGGGAAATTGTTTAAGACTAGAAATCTAACGATTTCTGTCAATGAACGCCCTAGTGAGGTCATTTATGGGATTAAAATCAGCAAAAAAATTAATGAAGAAAAGGAAGAAATTCAGATGGAAGGACAGGCAATTTAAAGCAAGAACTTTAAATCTTTATGCAAAATCAGATCCTTTGGAAGGTGCTAATCAAGCAAAGGGAATTGTTCTTCAAAAAACTCAGAAAGAAGCAAAACAGCCAAACTCAGGGATGAGAAAATGCTGCAAAGTTCAGCTTAAAAAAAACAGCAAAACTGTGACAGCATTTATACCGGGAAATCTTGCGCAGAAATTCATTGATGAACACGATGAAGTTATGATTGAAAGAATTGGCGGAAAGCAGGGAAGATCTAAAGGAGATATTCCTGGAGTCAGGTTTCAAGTTATCCAAGTAAATGACCAGCCATTGCATTTGCTGTGGCTTGGAAAGATTGAGAAGGGCAGGAGATAAAATGGAAAGACAAACAGATCCAGATGAATTTTCAGAAAATGTAAGATTACCCCATGGAAGATATGAAAGCAACCTTGGAGCAAAAAAAAGGCTGATAGAAAATGAAGTCGAGCCGGAAATTTTTTATATAGGAGATAAAACCATATTAACAAACCGAGATGGAAAGACAATCGCAGGGCCCATAATAAGAATAGACTGCAAAGAAGGAAGATTTATAGTAAATAATCAAAGCTATAATGTAATTGATTTTGAAGGAATGACTCTGAAAAATAATCACAGAAAGGTTCCGTATTTAGAGGTATACAGAAAACAATAAAATGACAGAGCAAATTCAGAACTTCAAAATTTTTGACTTGTACGACACAAAAGAAATTGTTATAGAAGACCTCAGCTTGAAAGCAGCAATAAATCTTAATCCAAAATTAGTTCTGAAAACTCAAGGAAGAAATGCCCAGAAATTTGGGCAGACAAAGGTGAATATTGTTGAGAGATTAATGAATAGGCTGGGAGTAGCAGGCCACAGAGGGAAGAAGCACAGAATTGGTTTAGGGCATGTTACAGGAAAATATGACAAGAATATGAAAATTATTCTGGATGCTTTCAGCATAATTGAAAAGAAAACAGGGAAAAATCCTGTTCAGGTTTTAATCAAAGCTATAGAGAATGCAGCACCAAGAGATGAAATCACTGTTATAGAATACGGAGGGGCAAGATACCCTCAAGCTGTTGATGTTTCGCCTTTGAGAAGAGTTAATCTTGCTTTGAAGCATCTTATTCATGGAGCTTCTGACAAGGCATTTGGAAAAAAGAAAAGCATTGTCCAGGGGCTTTCTGAAGAAATAATTCTTGCTTATGAAGGAAATATGGAAAGTTTTGCCTTGAAGAAAAAGAATGAATCTGAAAAGCAGGCAGACTCTGCGCGTTAATTTTATATAATAGATACTTCTATAAAAAATATGGAGAATGGTGTTTGCAAGGGATTTGATCATTTAAGTATTGTAGTTAAAGATATAAAAAAATCAGAGAAATTCTATGACAAACTTTTAAATTTTTTTGGATTCGAGAAAATTACTTCTGAAGAGGATTGTCATGGATGGTCAAATGGACCAAACGGATTTTGGATTAATCAAGTAGGTGATTCGTATAAAAACAAAGATTTTCACAGAAAAAATGTTGGATTAAATCATATAGCATTTCGCGCTATTTCAAGAGAAGTTGTAGATAAATTTTATAGAGAATTTCTTTTACCAAATAAAATCCCTGTCCTTTACAGAAAACCTAAAGAGTATCCAGAATATCATCAAGGATATTATGCCGTTTTCTTTGAAGATCCGGATTGTATAAAATTGGAATTAATGTGGATGCCAGAATGATATGCCAAATTCTTAATCCGTTATTTCTTTTCTTATTTCATTGATTTTTCTTGGATTTAAGCTAACATGAATTTCTCCAGTACTCATTTTTGAAAGCAAATAACCTTCTTTTATCAAATTTTTTATTTCTTCTTTAACATCTTTTAATAATGAAGGAGGAAAACCCTTCATAGCGTTTCTAATCTCAGTATGCCTTCCTCCAATATGTCTATGCCTAAAAAGTTTTTTCAATATTGCTTTTCTTATAAACATAAAGGGCTATAGGTCTGCAATTTTTTATAACTTGCCTTTTTAGGGATATTTCACTAAAAGTAATTTAAAATCCATAATAGTAAAATATTTAAACCATAGAAATTTTGATAGTGAATGGAAAAATCATCATTTACATTGGTTTTTGGAGAATCTCCTTTTGTAAAAGTACTGGATTTCTTTCTTGCATTTGAAGATTTTGACTATCCAATTTCATTCATAGCAAAAGAGACAGAGACAAAATGGGAGACTATAGAAAAAGTTGTTGAAATGCTCATCAAAAAAGGCATTGTAAAAAAAACAAGGAAGCTTGGAAAAGCATGGCTTTACGCCCTTAATAAAGAGAATAGCCTGGCAAAATTACTTATTAGCATTGACATGAAAATTTCAGATTTTTTTATAAAAGAGGAAATTAAAAGACAGGGAATTAACCTTAAAAAACAGCCAGCGCGCGTTAATTCTAGTTAATCACATAAATATTTATTAATATAACCAAGTGATGCATTTCATGAGTTATCTAATTGAAATACTTGTGAAACCAAAAGACGGAATTCTTAATCCTGAAGCAAGAGTAATAGGGGAAGCTGCAAAAAGCCTAGGATATGATTTAAAAAATCTAAACAAAGGGAAATATTTTTCTTATGCAAGCGAAAAAAGCACAAAAGAAGAAGCTGAAAAAGAGGCTAAAGAGCTGTCTGAAAAACTTCTTTCAAACCCCATTATAGAGAAATATGAAATTGTGTCTATAAAATAAAATCATCTTTTAGATTCTCTCAACTGACTTATGTAAGAGCTATAAGTATCTTCGGCATAAGTGTCTGGACAGGCCTTGTTAAATATAGTTTGTCTGTATTCTAAAAAAGTTATATCTGTCAATGCTTCAAAACTATGAAGGATTCCTGGGTGGATAATTAATTCATCACCCTCATTTATTATAGCCTCCAGATGTTTTTCTGCCATATCATTTCGAGCTATAAGCTTAAAATTCCCATTGACTAACAAAAGCCTTTCAGGGTTTTTTGAAGGATCATCGCCTTTATGATAATGGTTTCCAGAGACAACGCCTTTATGCCTTTTGCAGACAGTCAGCTGGATTCCTGGAATTCCTTTGCACCATTCATAAGTTGGGCCTCTTGGGTCTTCCCCTACAGGATTTATTTTATTTATTTCTATGCCTTTAAAATATTCTAACATGAAATTTCCATATTAAATTCATTTATTAACTTTTGCGTGATTTGCAATTATCCTGCCTCTCTTCCAGAATTTTCCTCTTTAAAACCAACAACTTTAAAAATAAACTTTTCAATTAAATTATATCATTGATTAGATTTCAGATTCTAATTAAACATAAAAATGGCAAAAAATAAACCTTTTAAAAAAGGTTTCCAAAATGAACCTTTAGAAAAGGCTTCAAAAACGAAAAAATAAAATGGCAGAAAAGGAATCGCAATTTGACAAGATAAAAAGGCTTAGCAAGCACCAAAAAGATATTAGGAATATTGCAACGTCTGCGCACATTCACCATGGAAAAACAGCTCTGACAGACAATCTTCTCGCAGCTTCTGGATTTATGGCAGTAAAAAACGCTGGAGATCTTGAAGGAGGAATGACTACATGGCAGCATGCGGATGAACAAGAAAGATTAATGACAGTTGACGCAGCAAATGTCTCAATGGTTCACGACTATCACGGAGAAGAATATCTAATAAACTTAATTGATACTCCAGGACATGTCGATTTTGGCGGAAATGTTACAAGAGCTATGAGAGCTATTGATGGAACAATTGTTCTTGTTTGCGCTGTTGAAGGAATAATGCCTCAAACAGAAACTGTCATTAAACAAGCTCTAAGAGAAAGAGTAAAGCCTGTCCTCTTTATTAATAAAGTTGACAGACTTATTAAAGAGCTTAAATTAACACCCGAACAGATGCAGCAGAGATTCGTTGATATTTTCCATGAGTTCAACCAGCTTATAATAAAGATTGCAGAATCTGATTACAAAGAAAAATGGGCTGTTGATATTAAGGATGGAAGCGTTGCTTTTGGCTCTGCCAGGGAAAACTGGGCTTTATCAGTGCCATTCATGCAGAAAAAAGGAATTACATTCAAGGATATTTTCAGGCTTTATGAAATGAGTGAGGAAGAAAGAAAAGAATGGTGCTGGAAAAATGCTCCCCTTTATGAAGTTCTTCTTGATATGGTAGTCAAGCATCTTCCAAACCCTCTTGAAGCCCAAAAATACAGAATTCCAAAAATATGGCACGGTGATGCTGACAGCGAGTTTGGAAAGAATTTGAGGGATTGTAACCCTAAAGGAAAAATTGGTTTTGTCATAACAAGAATTGTTATCGATTCCAGATCGGGAAAAGAAATTTCAGCAGGAAGACTTTTTTCCGGAACTTTAAAAAGTGGCATGGAAGTTTATCTTAATCTTGCAAAACAAAAACAAAAAATTCAGCAGCTCCTTATTTATAATGGGATAAAGCCAGAACATGTAGAAGAGCTAGGACCTGGAAACGTTCTTGCAATTTCAGGAGTTACAGGAGAAGCTGGAGAGACAATAACTTTAGAACCTGAAACTCCTTTTGAAGAGCTTAAGCATATTTTTGAGCCAGTTATAACCAAAGCTATTGAAGTAATGAAAACAGCCGATCTTCCAAAACTTGTTGACATTCTTAAAAAAGTTGCAAAAGAAGATCCATCAATAAAAATTGAGATTAATGAACAGACGGGAGAAAGCCTTATGTCAGGAATGGGAGAATTGCATCTTGAAATAGTTGAGAATAGAATTAAATCTGAAAAGGGGCTTGAGATTAAAACTTCTCCTCCTATTATTGTTTATAGAGAAACTATTCAAAAGGAATCTGATGCTGAGGAAGGCAGAAGCCCAAACAAACATAACTCATTTTTTATCAGAGTGGAGCCTTTAGAGGATAATGTTTATGCTTTAATAAAAAGCGGAGAACTTCATGAGGGAAGAATAAAGAAAAAAAGCCAGGAAGTTTTTGACGTTCTTTCAAAAGCAGGATGGAGTGGAGACTCGATAAGAAATGTGAGGGATGTTTACAAAGGAAATATTTTTATGGATGAAACACGAGGAGAAGTCCATATCGGAGAAGTTATGGAGATGGTATTAGACGCTTTTGAAATGGTTATAAACCAAGGGCCTTTAGCAAGAGAACCTTGCATGAAGATGAAAGTTTCTTTAGATGATGTAAAACTTCACGAAGATGCTATTCATAGAGGACCGGCTCAGGTTTACCCCGCAGTCAGGGAAGCGATAAAAGAAGCTATGAATAATGCCTCGCCTGCAATCTTTGAGCCAGTTCAGGTTCATTTAATTGAATGTCCTATAAAATTCATGGGGGAAATTAACAAGCTAATTTCAAGCAAAAGAGGGCAATTGCTAAATGTCGAGCAGACTGAAAGTGATGTTTCTATTGAAGCAAAACTTCCTGTTGCTGAAATGATTGGATGGGCTTCTGACTTGAGAAGCGCGACAGAAGGAAGGGGTGTTACATCTCTTGTTGACCAGTTTTTCGAAAGAACTCCTGCATCTTTGCAGGCAGAAGTCATAAGAAAAATCAGGGAACGAAAGGGTTTGGCGGAGAATCAGTGATAGTTTTTTATTGTTTTACGTCCTTAATAATCACAAAGCACTTAATGTTTTTTGAAACACAACAATTCTTTTAAGCTAAAAAGCAAACTAAATTGTATGGAATTTCCCTTATTAAATGATAGTTTTGAAGATGCTTACAAAAATGGAGATATTCAAATTCATCCTTTTCGTGGAGGAAAGAATATTAGCCTTGAAAATAAAAGAAAAAACTAATGCCTCTAATGCAGTAATACTTTTAAATCAATTATGTTTTTATTTTTCATGGTAGATGAATCAAAATTAATTGCTTTTGTTAAAGATGAAAAAAGCGGAGAGTTCGTGACTGTGAGAGAAAAAATAATTCTTAGCAAAGATCAAATCCGCCCTTTGAAAGTTCCTTCAATAATTCTTGAAATTGGAGATAATTATGTTTTTGGAGGGGAATTTTCAAATCTTGGAAAAATACCTGAAGAAGCAGGAGGCATTCTTTTAGGAGAGCAGTATCAATACAGCAGAAAAGAATTTGTTCCGGGAAGCTATTATGAAGTAATGCCGCCCTTTCCAGAAGAAGAGATGAAAGATTTAGATAAATACCACAATTCTTAAAAATCAGTAAGCTTAAAAACCTTAAAATTTATCAATCTCAAGGAAAATGAAGGAAATAACTGACGAATATGCTGATAAGCTAAGTAAACATATTGATCTAAAATTTGAGGAGGGAATGTATACACTTACTATGGGAAAACACAAGATATCTCAACCAAGAGTGGTGGTTAGGTCACTAGAAAAAAAGGTTAAATTGTATGAAGCAGATGATATTGAAGATGTTCTAGACAATTACGACCTTTTATTAAAGAAAAAAATCTCTCCTTTAATAGCACTTTTATGGGGAATCAAGAATTATTCAAAGATGACGAGTGATCCTGAATTTGTTTATTCTTTGGAAAACTTTACAAGATACGATGACCCCCAATGCGATAAAAAATTCCTGGGAATTAATCTGAATTTTGCCGGTTTAGACAATGTTTATTTGGATAATTTTAATTTCATTGAAGAGGCAAGAAATAAATGTGTAGAATTTGATATAAGAGATTGGCACCAAGAGGTAATAAGAGGGGCATTTATATACGAAAGATATCCAAATTACCTTAACAAAGGTAGAGAGAAAGAACAACTCCGGATGGTTTTGGATGCTAATGAAGCTACTCCTTTTGATATAACTTTTCAAGCTTTACCCGGGAGTATTATCCACTCAAGCAACGAAAGAATTTTTCATAGGGAGATATTATTAAACGTCTTAAGTATAAAAAGAAAAAGAGGAGACAAAGAAACAATAGACACTCCATCGGAAGCAAGTCCTTATTTTATTCCTAGCTTAGTATCATAATTATTTCTAGAATCAGTAATACTTCTATACAACAATCCTTAAAAACAAATTTCATTTTTTCTTTTTATGACAAAAAATAGAGGAATTTCTAAGAGAGAAAACAAAAAATCAAAAATTGAGGAGTTTGCCAAGGAAGAGTGGGTTGTTATTCCTAAAGGAGTTATATCTTTAGGCATCATGCAGAGAAAAATTTCTTATGAAGAAAATGTAAAGGGCCAGGTAATCACTCAAAACAAAAAAGAAGGATATGTGTTAGTGGAAGTTCAGAGCAAACATTTGCTGATTGACTATGATCCAAAAGATTTGAAGAGGGGTAAAAATGTTAAATATTGAAAAAAGAATCTGAAATAAAAAGTTCTTTAAACAGAAAGGTTTTTAAACTAAATCTCTCATAATAAATTATTCGAAATTCTGAAAAGGATTTTATATTTGAGATGGCTAAGCTAAAACGCCAAAAGCGTTTTGCATAATCCATTTGTTCAAAAACAAACGAAAAATGGCTAAAGAGAAACCAAACATGAACGTTGTGTTCGTCGGGCACGTCGACGCTGGAAAGTCGACAGTTGTAGGCAGGCTTCTTTTCGACAGCGGAATTGTTTCAGAACAAGAGATGACTAAACTCAGAGCTGAGGCTGAAAAACACGGAAAGATTGGATTTGAATTCGCTTATATTATGGATAAAATCAAGGAAGAAAGAGAAAGAGGAGTTACAATAGATTTAGCATATAGAAAAATCCTCACACAAAAATTCCAGATTACAATTATTGATGCGCCTGGCCACAGAGATTTTGTCAAAAATATGATAACTGGAGCTTCACAGGCAGATGCTGCTTTTCTTGTAATTTCTGCTCCTAGCGGAGTTCAGCCGCAGACAACAGAGCACTTGTGGCTTTTGAGAACAATGGGAGTTAGAAATATTGCTGTAGCCGTTAATAAAATGGATGCTGTAGAGTACAAAGAAGAAAAGTTCAACGCTGTTAGAGATGAAGTTGCCAAGCTTCTTGCCCAAGTAGGAGTCAAGCCTGCTGCATTTGTCGCCTGCTCTGGATTAAAGGGAGATAATGTTCTAAAGAAATCAGATAAGATGCCATGGTATAAGGGGCCAACAATTATGGAGCAGTTTGATTTGTTCCCTCAGCCAGAGCTTCCTACAAATCTTCCATTAAGAATGCCTGTCCAGGATGTTTATGAAATAACTGGCATTGGAACAGTTCCAGTTGGAAAAATTGAAACAGGAATAATGAAAGTCGGGCAAAAAGTTAAGATATTGCCTGGAAGAACTGGAAAAGGAATTGATGGAGAAGTAAAAACAATTGAAGCTCATCATGAAACTTTGTCTCAAGCAGATGCAGGAGATAATGTTGGAATAAATATAAGAGGAGTTGGCAAGAAAGATATTGCGAGAGGAGATGTTATATGCTCAGCTGATCATCCAATTCCAGTAGTTGAAGAGTTCATAGCGCAAATAGCTGTAATCAACCATCCAACTGTTTTGGCTAAAGGATATACTCCTGTTTTCCACATTCACACGGCTCAAGTTCCATGCCAATTTGTCGAGCTTATAGCGCAAATTAATCCTCAGACCGGAGAAGTAATAAAAGAAAATCCAGACTTTTTGAAGAACGGAGATGTTGCCAAGGTAAGAATAAAGCCTCAAGGAAATCTCTGTCTTGAAACACAAAAAGAAAACCCATACACATCCAGATTTGCCGTCAGGGATGCTGGAGCAACAGTCGCTGCAGGCGTTTGCATTGAGATTGTGAAGAAAAAATAATCTTTCTAAAATGGCTAAAGTTCTTTATGTTGCAGGAGAGGCTCCTGTAAATAGTTTAGTTTATACCAATCTAAATCTGTATGGAAAACTAGCACTTGAATCTGCGACAAACTACACAGAAGCTTTTGAAAAGTTGAACTCTGGAAATTATAAAGCAGTTATTCTCGGAGACCTTAATATTAAAAGCAGTGCAAGCGGCAGAGCAAGCCTGAGAAAAGGAATTGGATTCACTTCAGCTGTTAAAGAAAAAGGCCTTCCTTTAATTATTCTTGTTGATGGAGAAGCTGAAAAAACTTCATCACGAAGCATAAGTGTTGATTATGGCACAGTGATGATGAAAAATGACGCTTTAAACGGAAACAGAAAAGGGTTTTTAAATGATGTAAAAGATATTTGCACTACGGGAAAACTGAGAGCAATAAGGAAATAATCTGCAGATTATA
>JBBSXA010000013.1:2810-6087 GCA_038045985.1 Nanobdellota archaeon | reverse complement strand
AAATTCTTCCCCAATAATCTCCTACAACAATATCTAAGTCACCATCTCCATCAAAATCTCCTACTTCTATTTGTTTAAAATCTGGATATGTGGTTTTTTTATACATTGGTAAAGTTTTCTGTTCTCCAAACTCACTAAAACTATATGTTTCACTTACTTCATTTGGTTTTTGCCCTTGATTTGACTCTTGTCTCTTATACTCAACACTGCAAGAGCTGGCTCCGAGAAAAGGAGGGATAGAGCTGCCAACGCGCAGATTGTTTTTTTCATTTTTTCCTCCTGGTTTATTTAATTTTATTCTAATAAAAAGTCTAAAGCTTTTTTAGGAATAACTTTTTTTGAGTTGATTATTTTTCTGAGAGCTTTTGTTTTTATTCGTTGAACCATTGGAATAGTAATATGTTCTTTTTCAGCTATTTGTGATCTCTTTAAAGGTTCTGTTGTTAATCCAAAAGTATAGTCAATAATTCTTCTTTCTCTTTCACTTAAACTTGTTTCTTCGAATACTCCTTCTGCTTTAGATAAAAGAATTTCTCTATTAAGAGTATATGCCTTATTCTGTATACTTACTATTATTTCTTCATAAAGTCTCTTCACTAATTCAATTGCTCCTTTAATTCTGTAGTCATTAGCCATATTATGTTTTATCGTTTAATTTTAATAAAAAAGGAGAAAAGAGAAAGTTCAAAAATACAAAAAAAATTAAAAATTAAAAAATTTAGTAGTAACTTTCTCCGAATTCTCCGGATTTTTCAGGTTTCTTTCCAAGCAAAACTATCAGGACAACTAGCAATACAATAAAGATTATTGCAAGTACAACTGTCAAGATAACTACTGGATTTGTGGTTCCAGTCTTGCTGGTATTTGAACTGCCGCTGAAGTTAACCTTCTCAACAAGTTCGCCTTTCAATGTGAAAACACTCACATCAAAGCTGTAATCTCCGTTTGCATTTGGCTCTACAGCCACTGATTTACTTGCGCCTGCTGGCACAAATACAATGCTTTCGCTTACACTTGCTGGGGATTCAGGAATAACTTTGTAGCCAACAACATTATTTGTTGGGTTTACTATCCAGATACTGTTTCCAGACTTGTACACAGTAGCGTCGAAGCTATTCTCAACAACAATTTGCATTGCTCCTTTAGAGCTTGCATCGTCATTTGAAACTTCAACTTCCATTGTGTAAACTCCTGCTTTAGCGTCGTAAGGTATGTTTAGAACAAGCCTTCCAACAGCAGTGTCTTCGTCGTCTTCATCGCAGTTTCTGTTCAACCCTAATCCATCATTAGTGGCATTCAAGTCTTTGCTCCAAGGGAATTCATTTTCGTCATTATTGTCACATTCAAGTGCAACAATGTCCCCGAAATAAGCTGTCTTTTGGACACCTAGTGCAGAAATGCTTACAGTAACATACAAATCATCCAAGTCATTATATCCAATGTTCTTAAGAACAATGTCAACTGGGAAAGATTCTCCAGCTTTGACTGTCTGGTCTGCAGTGACTGATTTTATAGCTATGTCATAAGGTGATCTCTTTACAGAGAGAGTGTCTTCAAAGATGTCTTTGTATTCATCTCCTCTAACTGTAATTTCAAGAGTTACGTCATCATCGAAAAGCTTGTCGTCAAGATCTCTAGGTATTTCCAACCTAAGAGTTTTTTTGACAACATCTCCAGGAAATATGTCGAATTTTTTAGTTTCGGCACTAACCTTAAAGTCGTCTCCGTCAAGCTCTACTTCTATGGTAACATCTCTATCAACTACATCATCATGAGCCGTCACCCAAACTTCAACAATAGTTGTTTCACCAGCTTCTATTGTATTAGCTCCTTCATTAACTAGCCAGGTAACATCATAGCTGTCACCGACAACTGCACTTACAGTGGAAGCCATTATAAATACAGCTACAACCGCAAGGAAAGAACCCAAAATTGCTTTTGTGTTCATCTTATTTTTCATTTTATTTAGTTGTGTAGAAAACTTATTTTCTACAATTTAGAGGTATTAAAATTTGTTTATAAACTTTATGGTTCTGTTGTAATTTTTTAGTTACAATAGTACTATGTGCAAGTAACATGCAGTTAACTTATTTTTTGCCGACGGTAAATTTTAAGACCATTCAAAGAATCTTTAACAGAATCTGGAGCTTCATTTATTATTGTAATTTCCTTGTCTTTTGGCAGGGAATTTAGAAGTTTTTCCCATTCATCTTCAGAAGTTTCTTTATGATTCTTTTCGCCTTTTTCTCCATACTCAATTCCTGAGAAATGAACATGCCATTTTTTGCTTGATTTGAAAGAAGAAAATACCTTTTCAAAGCTGTAGTCTTTTTCTCTTGCAAGAATATGCGCGAAATCCACGCAGAAAGAGCACTTTGTGTCTCTGACAAGCTGTGCTATTTCTTCAATGCTTCCAAAGACATTAATTTTTCCAGTAGTTTCAGGCGCAAGTTCAGGAGTGTAATTCTTTTCATCGCGAATTTTCTGCAGCTCTAGAATCTCATTTTTTATTTTTTCATAGGCTTCAAGCTTTCCATCAGGCTTGACTCCTAAATTAAAGGAGGGTTTGATAAAGGGAACTTTGGTGCCCTTTATTGAATAATATCCAGGATGAAAAACAACAGTTTTTGCTCCTAGCCAAGTTCCAACTTCCAAACAATTTAAAATTCTTTCTTTGCTTTTCTCTATTTTTTCTTTTTCAACTGAATTAAGATTTATCCAGTAAGGCGCATGAATGCTCAAAGAAATTCCAAGCTCTTTTGCTTTTTTTCGTATTTCTTCAGCATCTTTTTTATTCTTGATGTAAACTCCATAAGTGAAGGCAATCTCACAGGCCTGAAGGTCTTTTTTTGAATACTCTTCCATGTTTGAAATCGCATCGTGGACTCCTCCCAAGCCTGCCGGTCCGAATTTTATGTTTGGCATGAAAAAATAAAAATAGCAAGATTTAAATATTATTTTGTTTGTAAAAATAGGCAATGTCTGAAATTTATTTTATTGGCATATCTTATGAATCAAAAAGTAAGGTATATTATTTGGAAAATACCTCTTCAACCGATACTTTCTCACTTGCAAGAAATGCCCAAAAAAAAGGAAGAAATTTTTTGTTGCAGGTTGGATTTTCAGTTCTTGACACGCCTCCTCTAGACATAATATCCTATGAAGAAAAAATTGAACAAATTACAAATGAACTTAATAAGGGGAAAATTAAAGAAAGCGAATTAGTTGATTTACTGGTAAATGAGTTTAATGGAAAAACAAAGTATCTGCCTAAAAC
>JBBSXA010000013.1:0-2710 GCA_038045985.1 Nanobdellota archaeon | reverse complement strand
TCACAAGCTAATCATTTGGATTTTGCTTGAATTTGCTGCAAAATTCCCTGCCGCAATGACATTGACTCCAATTTCCTCTGCAATTTCAATTACTGACTTTGTCGCGCTTCCGTCTATTACAATAACTGCCGGCTTTCTTGGGTCTTTTCTCAAATATCCTTCAAGAGCTTTTGTTGAAATTCTCCTTATTTCATTAAGATTTTGATCTAAAAGAATAGACTGCTTGCTTCCTTTGTTTGAATAAGAAATATCTTTTATTTTCTGCTTTTTATTTTCATCTAAAGAAAATTTTAATTCTTCTTTTGAAAAATTAGAAGAAGTCTCTCCATTCCTTCTTCCAAAAAATTCTTCTGGAGAGACTCTCTTTCTTAAATTCATTAAAATTTCTTTTCCCGTAAGCTCTTCAACCTCTTTGCCTTCTGGTGCCACAGCAATGAACTTGACTTTTACATTGTCAACAACATTTTGCGCAATCAGCTTTCCGCCTCTATCGCCATCTACAAAAAGAATAATGTCCTTTTCCTTGCTTAGAATTTTTATCTCCTCAGGGAGCTTTGTTCCATTCATTCCAATAACATTTTTTACTCCGTTTTTCAATAAGTTTAGAACATCGGCCCTTCCCTCAACAACAATTATTTCATTTTCTGAAAGGTCTCCGCATGGGAGCTTGTTTTCTCCATACTCGCCTATCAATGACATTTTAGCAGAATCTTTTATTTGATTGGATATTTCCCTTGAGTCGCTTGATCCTTGAATGCCCCCCATAAGCTTTTTGGCTCTTTCAATAATGTATTCTCTTTTGCTTCCCCTCACATCTTCTATTCTTTCCACTTCTATCTGGGAATCGCAAGGCCCTATTCTTTCTATAGTCTCGACCGCAGCAGCAATCAAAGTTGTTTCAGACTGGTCTAAAGCTGTTGGAATTCTTATTCTTCCAATTGTTCTCTTGTCAGATCTTTCAACATCTACTTCTATTCTGCCGATTTTTCCCTCTTTTTGAAGCTCTCTCATCTCAAGATCAGCTCCTAAAAGCCCTTCTGTCTGCCCAAAAATAGCTCCTATTATGTCTGGCTTTTCAAGCGCGCCTTCGGCTGAAAAACTTGCATGTATCATATATTTTATTGATACTGGACTAACTTTTGCCATATTTTCTCCTTGGTTTAAACCATTAATTTAATTTTAGAAAAACACCTTAGAACACCTTTTTCTCTACAAGTAATAAGCACCAGCTAAAAGCTGAACGTGATTATGAATGTGATAATAATATCCAAGGATATCTTTCTAATACTCAGTAATGCAGTGGAAGGTTTAAAAATCTTTGCTATGATTTTTTGAAGGTGATCAAATATTGACAACTTTCTCATATATATTTTTAAACTATTATTAGTCTCAATTATTATGACTAAAGAAGAACCGAATATAAATCCTGTACAATATGCAATTCTTGATGGTTTGCAAGGAAAAAATGCTTATATTGAATGCGATGGTCAACCAACTTACATTCATAGCAGGGCTGAAATTTATTTTGGAAGCTCTGGATTAAAAAATCCTCCTTTAAAAGCAGTCTTAAGCTTATTAGAAAGCAATCACCTAAAATTTAGAAGGCTAGATTATCCAAATGCAACTTATGAAATATCCCAAAAGGGGATAATAGCAATAAACAAACACAAAAAGGATATTTTAGCTCTTCTTTCTCAGTCAGAACAATAAATTAATCTTTGCTAGAACTCTTGACATCTCACCCTATCTTTTCATTTCCACCCTTTAAGGCAAAGTATTCCTTGATTCTGCCAAGGCTCTCATACAAATTCAAGAGTTTTCCCTTAATCTCTGTCCTTTCCATGTCAGAAATGCTCATCTGCATGAGTTTTTCATAAATTTTCATAGCTTGGTTTCTTCTGTTGTCTTTTATGTAAACCTCGGCTTGTTTTTTGTAGAACTCTTTTATGCTTGAATAAATCTTATTTCTTTCAGCAGTCCCAACTTCTGTCATGGCTTTTTTCATGGCAGCATCAACATATTCAAACGATCCTGATTTTATATGCATATCTGCCTCTTTAATATGATTCTTTGTTTTATCGCTGAAAGTAACAGAAGCGATTGCAATAGCGTTATAAGTCTTTGCAGCCTCGGCAAACATTCTTCTTTTTTCATAAATTTCTGCCAGTTTTTCGTAAACAAATCTTCTTTTGTCGGTTGGAAGGGCTTTGTTTGTTAGAAATCTTGTTAAGTGGTCTATCTGGACAAAATCGCCTTTGCCTTTAAGGTAGTTCTCAATCTCAACTTTGTTCATCTCTTTTGTCAGCATATTTTTTATAAAATGCTTTAGTATTTAAAGATTTTGATAATTTTTTGTTATAAAATTAAAATAATCTAAAATTAAGTCTTCTTGATTATTTCTATTAGAACTATTTAACAATACTTTCTATTCCTTTACAAATTCCAGCAAAGCACCCCATGCTAAACAAAATTCGAGTACTCATCCATGCAGGAAAAGCGTAAAGGTGATTTAAGAGCCAAAGAGAATTAGCATCTTCTCCGAGAGAGTCAGTATAATCAAAAATATTGTAGTTATTAGTATCCTTAATCATTTTATACTCTCCATACACCGGAACCCACTGTTCCCAAGGATATCTTTCTCTTGTTTTTTGTGTTTTCTCCATATTAATTGTCTCAAAAAACGCCACTATTTAAGCATTTTTATAATCTG
>JBBSXA010000012.1:0-10776 GCA_038045985.1 Nanobdellota archaeon | reverse complement strand
CATTTGGCTAACTTAATTGAACATAATCAAATTTCTTTATGGAGAGTTTTGCCTAAGAAAACAATATTTAAGATTTATCCAAAAATAAGAGATAAAAATTATTTGCTTAAGGATATTAAGAAAAGAATAAAAGATGAATCAATCACATTCAGTGAAATAAACTGCGTGCTTTCTCATATAAAATCTGTTAATTTTTGATTTTTAGGAGTTAGTTAGATTTTTATATTCTTTTCTTTTGGCTTATTTATCACAAAGAAATTTTACATCACAACTGCAATTGATTATGTGAACTCTGAGCCGCATATTGGTCATGCATATCAGAAAATCATAGCGGATGTTCTCGCTAGATGGCATAAGCAGAAAGGAGAAGAGGTATTTTTCTTGACTGGGACAGATGAGCATGGACAGAAAATCGCCCGAGGCGCTGAAGTTAATGGAAAAACGCCAAAGAGATTTGTTGATGAGCTGACTCCTAAATTTGAGAAAGCTTGGAAATCTTTGGATATAGAATTTGACCGCTTTATTAGAACAACAGAGGAGGATCATCAGGCTAGAGTTAAAAAATTTATTGAGATTGTAGAGAAGAAAGGTGATATTTACAAAGGAAAATATAAAGGACTTTATTGTGAAGGATGTGAGGCTTATGTTACTGAAAAAGATTTAGTCAATGGAAGATGCCAATTTCATCCTAATAAAGAACCTAAAGAACTCAAAGAAGACAGTTATTTTTTCAAGCTAAGCAAATATCAGAAGAATCTTCTTGAGTTTTATGATAAAAATTCTGATTATATCCTTCCATTATTCAGGAGGCAGGAGATAGTTAACAGAGTCAAAGAAGGCTTGAATGACTTAAATATTACAAGGCTTAGGCAGAATATGTCTTGGGGAATTTCTTTTCCTTTAGATAGTGATTATGTTGTCTATGTTTGGTATGAGGCACTTCTTAACTATATAACTGGGATAGAATGGCCTGATGGTAAAAAATTCAAGAAGTTCTGGCCGGCAGATGTTGAGTTGCTTGGAATTGACAATGGATGGTTTCATTGTGTTATTTGGCCTGCGATGCTTTTTTCTGCAGGAATAAAACCGGCAAAAACTATCCTTATAAACGGGTTTTTGACTTTTAATAGACAAAAAATCTCAAAATCACTTGGAAATTCAATTTCTCCTTTTGAGCTTGTTGATAAATATGGCGCTGATGCAATAAGATATTATTTATGCAGAAATTTTGTTTTTGGACAGGATGGAGATTTTTCAGAGAAAGAGCTTGTTTCAAGATACAATAATGAGTTAGCGGACAAACTTGGAAATCTTGTCAGCAGAGTTTCTAGCTTGATTGAAAGAGATGGATTTCAAAAATGCGAAAATAAGCTCCTGAAAAAATTGAAAGAAAAAGAATTTGAAAAGAAAATAAAAAACTATGAATTTGATAAAGCTTTGAATGAAATTTTTGCTTTCATTGATGTTTGCAATGAATATACTCAAAGTAAGAAGCCTTGGGAAACTCATGACAAGAAAGTTCTTTATGAGCTGAAGGAAAGTATTTTGAAAATTGCTGAATTGCTTTGGCCTTTTATTCCATCAAGTGCTGAAAAAATAAAAAATGTTTTTTCCTCTAAAAATATTAAGAAAGCAAATCCTTTATTTGTTAAGATTCTCTAGGCTTTTTCTTTGAATTGACTGAGGGATTACATCTTGTTTTGGCATAGCTGAAGTTGCCCTGAGTTGTGAGTATTTTCTATTTGAGGTTCTTCTAAATTGGTATAAATTTTGAGATATAATTCTTTCAGGTATATGGGCTTCAACTAACCTTACGTTATTATCTATCATTCTGTAAAAATGTCTTTCCGCACCTGATTTTGTATCCTGGCCCATGAAAGTTAGGTCTAGCCCCCTTCCACTACTTATCATTCTTTCAAGCTCTTGAGCATTTGAATAGCATTCTTTATAACAACCTGTTGTAGAGTCATAAGTGTATATCTTTCTTCTTTTTAGAAAAATATGGCCGTCTTTTTCTTCTTTTGGTCTTAATATTTTTATTCTTCTAAAAAATTCTCGGTTTTTGTGAACAGCTCTCGCAAAGCTTCCAATACTTGCAGACACGCCTTTTATTATTGATCCATAAATAACATTACTCTCTGGTTTTGTGGGATATTTTATTTCTTGAGAGTCTTTAATTTCGCAGTATCTTAAAAAAGGTATTTCTTCAATTGAAATGTCGTGCCTGTCGGGAAACATTCGATACCCTATTGTTGAAGGTATTTAAGGATTTGGTTGCAAAAGATAAATTTAAATATTTCCTGCTTCATTTTTAATTATGGATGGAATAGTTTCTTATGAAGAATGGCAGAAACTTGATTTAAGAGTTGGTGAAATAATTAATGTTGAAGATATAGAAGGGGCCGATAAGCTCTATAAGTTAACAGTTGATGTTGGCAATGAAAAAAGAGTTATATGCGCCGGTATTAAAGAGCATTACACAAAGAAAGCTTTGAAGGGAAAAAAGATAATTGTTTTTGTTAATCTGGCTCCTAGAAAAATGAAAGGAATTGAAAGCCAAGGTATGCTTTTGGCAGCTGTGAGTGAAGATCATAGCAAGGTTTTGCTGATAAATTCAAAAACCGATGTTAATGTTGGTGAAAAAGTTACTTTTGAAAATGGATAATGTTTTTTTTGAAATTGAAGATAGGCTGTTTTTTGACGAAGAAATTATTTTTGACGAGGCTAAAATAAAACAGTTTATTTTTGATTTTCTTTTAAATGACATAAACTCAAGAGATGACAAAAAGAGAGGATTTTATTTTGAGGAGATTGTGTATAATTTTTTTGAATATCTGAATGTTCCTTTAGTAAAAACTAAAAAAACAAGGGATTTTGGAATAGACGGAATAATTAAACTCAAATTGAACTTGCTAGGTGAAATAAATCTTGGGCTGCAAGTTAAATATAAGATAATAGATTCAACTGATGTGGATTTATTTTTATCTTCATTAAGAAATTCAGAGCTGCAATTAGGGGCTATTGTCTGCCGAGATTCTAGAAAATTGGAGAAATATGGATTAAACTCTAAGTTAAGAGCCATTTTACTTTCTAAAGGAATTAAGGTCAGGGAAAAATTAATAAAAGATGATATAAATCTTAATCCTGTATTTATATTAAAATTTGATGAGTTGGTAGAAATTGTTGCCTCTCAAATTAGGGGAGTTATCAAATCAATATACAAAAAATGACAGAAATAATTAAGTTTGAAGATTGGGTGAAGCTGGATTTGAGAATTGGAGAAGTTGAAAAAATAAATCCAATTGTTATTAGCTGTTTGGGAAAGGGTTATGAAATTGAGCTAGGTTTAGCTGTAAAAAAAGGAGATAAAATTGTTGTTGGACTTAGTGGAGATAATTTAGTTATTCCAGTTGTTGGCGAAGATGTTCCTTTAGCTCCAGGAAAAGGCGCTGAGGCTGGAATGAAGGTTAGTTAACTTATTGGTATATTAAACTGACAAAAAGCTTATTAACAAACAATCTTAATTTCTTTTATGGGAGATCCTATAAAATATAGGGATAAGTTTGCGTATCTTAACATAACTTCTACTATTAATTCTATAGAGGATCCTACTGATGTAACGAAATATGTTTTGTCTTTTGATAAACTTGAGGATTTGGCAATTTTATTAAACATGGAAGCTAAAGAGGATATATTTGTCGGAAATAAAAGAATGAGTTTTGCTGATTTTCAGGAATTAATTTTGAAAGAAACACATAAGATTTATCCTTATAAAGATGGTTTAATGTTTGATCGAATGAACAGTATTTCTTAATAAACTTTTAACTTCTCAAACCCAACTTCCTCAGAACAACCTCATAGAAATTTTCTTTTTCTGAGTCTGAATCATAGTCAAGATTTAGAATTCTTGCTGCAATTTCTTTGTAGGCTCTTGCCGACTTGCTTTTTGGGTATGCATGGACAACTATTTCTTTATTCATGATTGACTTTTTTATATGCATGTCTTCTGGAATCATGCCTAAAATTGGAACTTCCAGCATTTCTTTGACGTTTTCTGGCTTCATCTCAAACTTGTCTTTTCTGACCCTTGTCATAACAATGCCTATAACTTTCTTTTTCATTTCCTCCGCAATTTTTATTGTTTTTAGCGCATCTGTTATTGCTGGAAGCTCTGGATTTGTGACAATTATTATTTCATCAGCAAGGTCTATTGCGGAAGTTGCTTCCTGACCAAGGCCTGCAGAGCTGTCGACAATTATGTAATCTGAAATTTTCTTGAGTTCGTTTTTTATTGACTTGAGCTTTTCCGGTCTTATTTTTTTTAGCTCTTTAATTGATAAAGAAGAAGGCATTACTTTGAATCCTGATTCATGCTCATATACTGCATCGATAACGTCTGCTTTGCCTAGAAGGACTTTGTTAAGGTCTATTGGGACTTCTGGAGAGTTTAGATGAATTCCTATATTGGGAGTTGATAAATTTCCATCAACAACAAGGACATCTCCTCCAAAATGATTTATGGCAGCCCCTAGATTTATTGCTGTTGTGGTTTTTCCCACGCCTCCTTTACCTGAAGTTATGACTATTATCCTTGACATTTTAAAGCAACCTATGGTTTTCTTCTCGCTTTTGGAAACCCTTTCTAAAGGTTTATTTTCAACTCTAGTTAGATAAAAGAAATTGCTTTACAGTACTTATAAACTTTTCCACCTTCTCCGCGTATTCTTTGAGCTTGTCAAGGTTGATATTGATCTCTTGGCCTTGGTAGATAACTTTTAAGGTGACGTTTTTTCTAAACTCGCCGATTCTTTCAGTTCTGAGTTCTTTAATTTTTTTGAACATTTCATATAGATCTAGAATTTCCTGGAAGTTTTTGTCTTTTTTGAAAAGTTTTCTTATGGTTTCTATCTTTCCTACAGGATTTTGGGGCATAGAAGGTATCTTTTTTTTCTTATAGGCTTTTTTTAATATGGTTTCTATGCATCTTTCTATAAGGACCATCCATCTTAACAAGAGATTTACGATTACGTCACAGGTTTTTGTGTATTTCAGGCTTACATAAAGAAGATGGTCTGCACTAATTTTTTCCTGTATGATTTCCTCCATAGATTTCCCTTTTTCCTAAGTTAGAAGTACAAGGTATCAAGATAAAGGTCTTTTTATATTTTTCTTAAATTCTTGAAGCCGTTTTTTGTTTTTGCCAGGAGTGATTTTGTTAGATTTAAGAAAGATTTTGTTTTTTCAAGGCTTACTGAATCCTGATTCATCTCCCCACTAAGGATAATTATCTTATTGTCCTTAAGTATTTCATGTGTGCTTTTTTTGTGCTTTTCCATGAGATTAAAGATTTCTATTATTAGGGCTATCTCTTCGGAGTTTACACTATATTTTTCTGCGCATTTTTCCCTAAATATCTTAAAGTTTGCCACAGAATCTTTTTCTAGTTTTATGCTTTTTTGAAGATACTCATACTGGAGAATTGAATTAATGCAGCAGATTATGGCTTTTTTTGATTCTGTTAAAATCTTCATCAATAGACGCTTGTCTTTTATTAAAGGAAATGTGATGTAAAATAGATGATCCGCAGATTTAGTTATTTTCTGGGCCTCTAAAAGGTATTCTATGAACTTCTGAGCCATTAATTTTTCAGTTTTTCCAGGTTAATATTGATTTTGGTGGTAAATAGAAAGGTTTAAATATTACTCATTATTATTTATACGTATGAAAATTAGTAAGGAAGATTTGTTTAGGGTAAATCAAGGATTTGGAGGAAATTTGAGAAGTGGTTCTAGCCTGGACTTTGCCTTTGAAAAAGTAAAAAACAGAAGATTGGGATTTTATAAAAAATTGGCATATCTCATTAGGGCAATTTTGATTGATCATCCTTTTTCAGATGGCAACAAGAGGACAGCAATGTTTGCAGCTTTTGCGTTTGCCAAAGAATATAATAAGAAAGTTGACAGAGAATTGCTTTTGCACCATGTTATTTCGATATCAAGCAAGAATGTTCATGTTATAAAAAATATAGAATGGAGATTAAAAAATGCGATTAAGTGAAATTAATAAAGTATTGAAAGAGAATAAAGAAGTATTTGAGATTCTTGAAAACTATGACAAGACAAGAGAATTGCCTTTTCAAAGGAAAAAGATATATTTAACTTTATCAGTTGAAACAATAAGCAGGCTTAAAAGGCTGAAAGAAAAAACAGGAAAGCCAATTTCAAGATTAGTTGAGGAGAAGTTTGCTTAACTCAGCTTCAAAATCGCTTCAGCGAGATCTCCAGTTTCTTCAAGGGCTTTTTGAGCTTCTTTTTTTGATGCACCTGTCTTTTCCATGATTGTTTCTATGTCTTCTTCTGAAAACCCATATTCTTCTCTGGCGTTGCCTGAAATTTGAAAAGAATCCTGGCCTTGCATTGTTATTTTAACTACAGAAGCAGGCTCGATTACAATTTTAGAGCCGTCCTGTTTTTCAATTGTTACTTTAGAAGCATCAATCTCCTGTTGGTTTATTCCCATTTGCTTCATAACTGCCTGCATTTTTTTGGGATTAAGTCCGGGAAACATTTTAGTATAGAAATCCAAGAGCTATTCTGAAAGCTATTATTAAAACTACGAATGCTATTACATGAGCTGGCTTTAAGGGAAATTTTGAAGCATATTCTTCATCATATCTCATCAAGCCTCCGAACCCGCCAGGCATGCTTATTTTATTGTCCGCCATATAAAAACCTCCAGCGGGTTTTTATGAATCCAGCAACCGAGGCCGAATCTTTCTGCTCGGTCATTGTAACTGTTATTGATAACTGATTTTTGCCAATTCCAATAACCTCGTTGCCTCTGATGGATTCGAGATATCCCGCTTAAGCTAAAATATTAATATATAGATAGTTTTTAAAAGTTTCTTGTTGATATTTAGGTTATGGTTGAATATAATTACAAGGAAGCTGAACAAAAATGGCTTGTTTTTTGGGAGAAGGAGAAAATATACAAATTTAATCCTGGCAGGAAAGTTTATGGAATTGACACTCCTCCACCAACTCTTTCAGGGGATATGCATATTGGCCATGCTTTTTCTTATTCTCAGCAGGATTTTATTGCAAGATTTCATAGAATGAAAGATGGAAGTGTTTTTTATCCTTTTGGAACTGATGATAATGGACTGCCGACAGAAAGGCTTGTTGAAAAGCTTAAAAATGTCAGAAGTAAAGAGATGTCAAGAGCTGATTTTATTGAATTGTGCTTAAAGACTCTTAAGGAAATAAGGCCTGAATTTATTCAAGGCTGGAAAAATTTAGGGATTTCCTGCGATTATGACATTTATTATTCAACTATTGATGATGCCTCGAGAAAATTATCCCAGAAGTATTTTATTGAGCTTTTTAAAAAAGGATTGGCTTACAAGAAAGATTTTCCTTCAATTTGGTGCCCATTATGCCAGACTGCAATTGCACAGGCGGAATTGGAAGACAAAGAATTTCCAAGCCAGTTTTCAACGCTTGTTTTCAAGTCAGGAAAAGAAGAATTGCTGATCTCTACAACAAGGCCAGAGCTTCTTCAGGCATGTGTTGCTGTTTTTGTTCATTCTAAAGATAAGAGATACAAAAAATTTGTGGGAAAAAAGGTTAAGGTTCCTATTTTTGATTTTGAAGTTCCTGTTATTAGTGATGATTCTGCAGACATTGAAAAAGGAACAGGAGTAATGATGGTTTGCAGTTATGGAGATAAATATGACGTTGAAGCAGTTGCAAAGCACAAGCTTAAGCCTAAAATAATCTTTAATAAAAATGGGACTTTGAATTACGGAATTTACAAAGGAATGAAAATAAAAGAGGCAAGAAAAAGAATTCTTGAAGATTTGGAAAAGAAAAATTTTGTTAGGGACAAAAAACAAATATCTCATTCTGTAAATGTTCATGACAAATGCGGGACAGAAATTGAGTTTATTCCAACTGAGCAGTGGTTTATAAAAATTCTTGATAAAAAGAAAATTTGGATTGACCAGGGAAAAAAGATGAAATGGCACCCTGAATTTATGCTTAAAAGATATGAGAACTGGGTTAATGGGCTTGACTGGGATTGGAATATTTCTAGAGACAGGCATTTTGGCGTTCCTATTCCTGTTTGGTATTGCAAAAAATGCAAAGAAATTATTGCCGCTGAAGAAAAAGAACTGCCTGTTGATCCTTTGAAGAAAAAGAAAAAATGTTCTAAGTGTAATGAAGATTGTGTTCCTGAAGAAAAAGTTCTTGATACATGGGCTACTTCCAGTTTGACCCCGCAAATAATAAGTTATCTGTCTAATGGAAAAGTTAAAGTTCCATTTTCTTTAAGGCCCCAGGCTCATGACATAATAAGAACGTGGACTTTTTACACTATTGTGAGAAGTTATCTGCATGAAAATGAAATTCCTTGGGAAAATGTGGCTCTTTCAGGATATGTCAAGCTTAAAGGAGAAAAAATGTCAAAGAGCAAAGGAAATGTCATTGACCCTAAACAAATCATAGGCCAATATGGTGCAGATGCATTGAGATTTGGCGCTGCAAGTTCAAAGCTTGGAGAAGATGTTGACTATCAGGAAAAAGATCTTGTTGCCGGCAAGAAGTTTGTCAACAAACTTTTGAATGCGTCGAAGTTTGTTTTTATGAATCTTGAAGGATATGACTACAAGAAGCCGAAGAAAATTGAGATGGATGATATTGAATTTTTAGGGAAGCTTAACAAAGTTATTGAAAAATCTACTGAATCATTTGAAAATTATGAATATTTAAAAGCAAAATTGGAAATTGAAGAGTTTTTCTGGAAATATTTTTGTGATTTTTATCTTGAGACTGTTAAGAAAGTTCTTTATCAAGAGAGTGGAGACAAAAAGTTGTCAGTTCAATATACTTTATACAAGTCTTTGTTAACTGTTCTTAAATTAATTGCTCCAATTATGCCTTTTGTTACTGAAGAGATTTATCAAACTTATTACAGAAAAAATGAGAGCGATAAGAGTATTCATATTTCCAATTGGCCAGAGGCTGGTGATGAAAAATATAAAGGGGATTTGGAGATTCTAAAAGATAATTTGTCAAAGATAAATAAATTTAAATCAGAGAATAATCTTTCTTTGAACGCACCAATAGACCAGGTTGTATTAGTTTCATCTGATTACAAAGTCATAAAAAATTATGAAGAACGTTTTTCAACTGTTTCTGGCGCTGCTCTTTTTTCTTCTGGCAAAGAATTTAAAATAGAAAAATCTTCGAAAGCTAAGGAGAATCATGCTAAAAAATGATATCAAAAGAAGAATTAGCTGAGTTAATAGAAGAACTTGAGATTTATAAGGGCAGAGCTACAGAGCTTGTGACAGTTTATATTCCTGCAGGGCAGAATATCTACACTGTTGCAGATCAGTTAGAAGCTGAAAAATCCACTGCTAAGAATATTAAAAGCACTTCTACAAGAAAAAATGTCGGCAATGCTCTTGATAAGATAACAAGATATCTTAAGGATTACAAGAAAACCCCTGAAAATGGGCTTGCTATTTTTTGCGGGAATATAAGCAAAGTTGAAGGGCAGGAAGATCTGAGATTATGGGATATGGAACCGCCTATGCCTCTTAAAGTTAGGATGTATAGATGTGACAAAGAGTTTATTCTTGACCCTTTGAGAGAGATGAATGCTATCACTGAGGTTTTTGGACTTCTTGTTATGGATAGGAAAGAAGCAACTATTGGGCTCTTGGAAGGAAAGAGTATTGAGGTTCTTCAGAAAATGACTTCAGGTGTTCCGTCAAAAGTCAGGGCAGGCGGGCAATGCCTTTTTCAAGATACTATTATAAATGTTAAAAGAAAAGGGGATATAAAAATTAACGATGTAAAAAAAGGAGATTTAATTAAAGGAATTGATTTTAATAATATGAACGAAACTTATAATAAATGTTTAAAGAAATGGTTAGTTAATAAAAATAAATCATTGTTAGTAATTACTAATGGAGATTATCCTTCATCTGAAATTAATTCATCATTAGACCATATTTTTTATATTTATTACAAAGGAAAAATAAAAGAAACAATTGCTTCAAAATTAAAGATTGGAGATTTTTTAATAGGAAGGAATAATAAACTAATTAAAATTTTATCTATTGATATGATTGGTTCAGGAGAAAGATTAATTGATTTAGAAGTTGAAAATAAAAATTTCTTCGCTAATGAAATTCTCGTTCACAATTCATCCCAAAGATTTCACAGAATTACAGAAGGATTGACAAAAGAGTTTTACAAAAGAATTGCTGATGAGATGAAAAATATTTTTTATGAAATGCCCAAGCTTAAAGGGATTCTTATAGGCGGGCCTGTTCCTACAAAAGATGAATTTTTGGACGGACAGTATCTGCCAACAAGGCTGCAGGGAAAAGTCATTGGAAGGGTTGATATTGGAGGAAGTGATGAATCAGGGTTGAAAGAATTAGTTCAGAGAAGCCAGGATATTCTTGCTGGGCAGGAGATAGTTCACGAGAAAAAAATTCTTGAGAGATTTTTCCAGACTTTAGGGGAAAAGCCTGAGCTGGCTGCTTTGAAAGAACCTCAGACTTTGCATGCTTTGGAATACGGGGCCGTTGACCTTTTGGTTTTGTCAAGAAATATTGGGAAAGCTAAGATAAAGGAGCTTTCAGAATTAGCGAAAAATACCGGGGCTAGTGTCGAGATAATTTCAATAGAAACAGAAGAGGGTCAGCAATTCGCCAACATGGGCGGGATTGGGGCTATTTTGAGGTTTAGGGTGCAATAA
>JBBSXA010000011.1:35045-42002 GCA_038045985.1 Nanobdellota archaeon | reverse complement strand
AAAATCCTGCTAATCCTCCATAAATCTCTCCAGAAGGATAAACAAATCCTTTTCTTTTGCAGAAAACAGCCAGTTCATCTATAGAAATATCTTTTCGCGCTAAACTTTTGTTATCTTGAGTTTTCTCAGAAGAACTCAATCCCAAAATCTTACGCGCCTTTTCGTCAGCTCCCTTCTTGTCTTTTCCCAGATATGCGACATACTTGCTTACTACTTTATTCCCTTTTCTCTCAGATTTATTCAAGTAATAATATTCTTTTCCGGCGATTTTCTTTTTAACAACAAAAGCCATTTTTCAAGAAACAAAAGATAATATTTAAATCTAGCCACTACAAATTCTCTCAAATCCTTAATACATAAATAATAAGTAAATTATACACATATAATAGGTATTTTTTACAATATTACACACATTTATAAATATAAATACATACATAATAAGTATGGGAAGGACTCACCTAGCAAAAGCTTCTATAGCACAGCTTAAAAAGCATATTGAAGAGTCAAAAAAAAGAAAAAAATATCTTCAAGAATATCTTCACAAACTCCACACTTCTTATGCTCATAATCAAATTTCTTATGCGCAATATGTAGAAACACTGCACAAAAAGCATGATAAAAGAAACATTCGCGAACATATTGATTACTATGACAAACACATAAAACATTGTGAATACGAAATAAAAAAACACAGAAAGCATATAGCAAAACATACATCACTAAACATTTTTTTTGCAATTGCAATAGTGCTGGCATTAACTTTCGCTTTTTCCCAGCTGACAAACATAAAATTGACAGGATTTTTTGTTCAAGAGCCTGGAGCTATTCTTCAAGAGCAAGAATACACTCAAGAAGTAAACCTTAACTTTGATAAATCAGCAGACTACGAATGGCGTATTGAAAACCCAGGAATTCTAACATCTCTAAAGCTTTACGGAGAAATAAAAGGACAAGGTTCTGTCAAAGTTTATCTCGATGATTTCTTGATTCTTGACAGTTCAAATCTTAAAAACAATCCGTCCACAACCAACGCACTAATTCTGTCCCAGATAATAAAAAAACTCGAAGAAGAAAATTTTTCAAATATCGCTCCAAGTGATACTTCAACTAATTCAACCAATGAATCATCTTCAGAAGAAATAAATCAAAGTGGAGCTCCTCAAAAAGAAGTGAGTCCTTCCCAAGAGGAGCTTCCATCTTCTGAAAATATAACACAAGAAGGAGAAGTAAAAGAAGAGGAAACTTCTCCATCAGAAAACAAGTCAGAAGTTCCAGAGGAAAAAACAATCTTTTTCACCGGCATATGCGAAGAAACCTGCGACTTGTCTTTTTTTGGATTAAATAAAACATCCTACACTTTAAAGATAGAAATAAATAATGCCACTCTTAGTATTGATAAAATAAAATACAAAATTCTAGAAGCAAAAATCCCTGAAACAAACATAACAAAAAACATTACAGAAGAGGATTTTAATGTAACAACAACCCAGCTTCCTGCAAAAATAAACGAGCCTGTCAAATGGGTAAAAAATATTCAGTCTAAAAAAGAAGGGACAATAAAAGTCCCTCTTCCAAAAGATTCTCAAAACATCATATTCAAAGAAAGTGGCTCTATAAAAGAAGTGAGTCCTTCCCAAATCAGAGCCACTTTCAATGAAACAGAATTCAGCTTTGACGCAAAAGAAAACAATTATGAAATAGAATATGAAACACCTTCACCTTCAGTAATAGAAGAAGAAAAATCAAACGGGAAAACAATAAAAGTTTCTTCTCCAGAAAATATACACTATGAAAATGTTCAGGCATTCACAACTCTTTCAGAGTCACTCAATGTCAAAAATCCTTCAAGAATAAAAATTTTCTGGCGTGAGCAAAACGTCTTTATTGAGCCAAGTTTAGTAGAAGACAAAGACTCAAATGGAATTTATGATTATATTGAATGGACAATTCCTTCATTAAGCAACCAGACTTTTGATATAATTGTAATAACAAAAGCGGAGCATCTTAACTCTAACAGGGAATTTATCAGCGACATTTATGATGAAGTTTACCAATTAGATAACCTCTGGAGTAAAACAATTCCAAACCAAGATTACGTGCGTGTTGTTTTTGAAAGAAATCTTACATCTTCAAATGATATAACAATATTTCCAAGAATTATAAATGGAAATCCAAGAATAGAAGTTTACGAAGTCAACAAAAGTGTTTTAATTGCAGAATTTTCATCAATAACAAACAATCAATATAACAAAGTTTATCTAACAAATCTTCCAGGAGAACAAGACACATTTGACTTAAAGATTCAGAGAGGTTCTATAGAATTTGACCATATTATTGACCCTTCTAATACATATTTGATTAATGCAGATGCCTTGGCAACAGCAACAGGAACAACTTCAGGAACACAAAATGCAGGTAAGAACATATTAAGAAGAGATAATAATGGTTTAACTGCAATGTGGATAAATGCAGCAGGAACAGACCCTGTTTGTTCAACATCTGCTACAAGTGGAGCAACATGGGCTGCATTGGCAAGCGAAGCAGGAACAGAAACAGGTGTTGCAATCGCGACAAACGGAACAGGAGTAGTTTATACTGGTATGTTTGCAACAAATGGTGCGGGGGATATCGCATATCTTTACAATGTCGCGGGAGCCTGCGATACAGCAGGAACATATGCAGATGTAAGTACTGCGACAAATGACCATTATCGTCCTGATGTTGCTTTTGATGGAGTGAATAATAAATATGTCCTATGTGCCCAAGACAATGACGATTTTGATATTGATTTTGCCTATGCAACACCTTCCTCCACTACAACCTTAAGTTTTACAGGCGTGGATGCTGTTAATGTCAGTGGAGATGTAACAAGCACAAGCTGCTCAGTAGATATAGATGATACCGGAAATGTATTTATTGCATCAGCTCAGGCAGCTGCAGGAGTTGTAGTATATAATTCATCCGCAGGAACTTTTACAAGTTCAACAGCAGTCACATCAACGGCGAGAACAGCATACAGTGCTACTTCTGTGTCAAACATGCATATGAGCATAAGAGGAAATACAATTTTAATTACAGCAGAGGATGCAAACAGTGATTTAGTTGTTGCATGGAGCACAGACGGAATAAATTATAATAGTGAAGTTCTTGCAGGAACGGTTAACGACCCAGAAGGATGCGTTGATGAAAATGGAAATTTCCATATTGCATTCGTAAATGGAAGTGGAATTGATTACAGAAGAAGGGTATCAAATGGCACGTGGGATAATTTGCAGACAATAACAACAACAGGAACAGAATTATATATTTCTGTAAGATGCACGAACTTCCCTGCAAACAACAGAATGGACAGCAATGATTTGGAACTGGTTTATACAGACACAGGAACAAATATTTATTTTGCAAATATATCAATAGATACTTCTGCCCCTGTAAACAATCCGCCCAAATGGTTTAATCCAGTCATCAATGATTCAACCCCTGATCCAGGGCAAATAATAAGCCACAACATAAACTGGACAGATGACACAGCTTTAAGTTACGCAACGCTTGAAGTCAATTCCTCTGGAGCTAACTGCGATACAACATCTAACGTTACATCAACAACCTTGTCGGGAACTTCTTCTTGGGCAAATCTTTCATGGCAAGTCCCAAATGCATGTGAAGGAAAAACAATCGGCTGGAGGCAATATGCAAACGATTCCTTGAACCAATGGAATGTGACTTCCTTGCAAACTTACACTGTTCAAAATGTAGCCCCAACAGCGTCATTCGGAGGAAATCTTACAGACAATGTAGACAGGAGCAATTCTTCAGCGACGTTTGATTTAAAAATATCTGATAATCTTGGAGTTAGTTATTTGAGATTATATGGAAATTGGACAGGATGGCATGCAAATCAGACTAACTCATCTCCAATAAATAATTCATGGTGGAATATTACTGTGACTGGAATCCCCGATGGAATATACGTCTGGGCAGCATGGGGAAATGACACTGTCAACAATCAGGCGTTCTCAACGACAAATAGAACATTCAAAGTAGACTCAACAGCTCCAACAATAACACTTCCAGCCTACACAAATGGAACAAAGTATGCAAATACTCAAAGCCTGACATTCAATATTTCTGTTGCAGATGCAGTAGCAGGCCCTAGTCTTTGCGCCATTAATGTACCTGGCAATGCAAACCAGACTGTTGCTGTGTCAAATGGATGGTGCAATGGAACTTATGCATTGACAGGAATTGCAGATGGAAATAAAACAATAAATGCTTATGCCAACGACACTCTTGGGAATTTAGCTTTAAATAATTCTTATGTAGTCTGGATTGACTCAACAGCTCCAACAATAACACTTCCAGCCTACACAAATGGAACTCAAAAGCAAAACACAGATACTTTAACATTAAATATCTCTGTTTCAGATTCTGGCTCAGGAACAACAGGAACAGTTTGTTTAGTCGATATAACCGGAACAAACCAAACAGTAGCATATTCAAATGGCTGGTGCAATTCATCATCTATCTTATTAACAGGGCTAAGCGATGGAAATAAAACAATAAAAGTGTACGCAAATGATTCTGCAAATAATTTTGGATTAAATAACAGTTTTGTTGTTGATATAATCAGCCAAGTAGCTCCAACAGTATCTGCAGTTGAAGCAATAGCTGCCAAAAATCCAACAGATGACACAACAACTTCAATAACTTTCAATTTCACAGCAACAGATGTCAATGGAGCTTCAGACATAAACTTAAGCACAGCACAAGCATATTTTCAGAGATCTGGAGAATCAACAAGATCAAACACTACTTGCATCAACACTTCAATTGGCGTTGGGAACTATATCAATTTTACATGTACGATAAGCATGTGGTATTACGACCAAAATGGAGCATGGACAATAAACGCCACAATAAAAGATAACGGCGCATTATATGGAGAAAACTCATCAACAACATTCACTTATAATGTCTTGACTGCCATGAAGATGTTCCCTACATCATTAGCATGGCCTGAAGTCCTAATAGGGCAGACAAATGTTGGCTCAAATAATGACCCAATTCAGGTGAATAATACGGGAAATAGTGATTCGTTAAACATTAACATAACTTCATACAATCTGCGAGGAGAGCAAATAACAACAGATTTTATTTTGTCTGGAAATTTAAGCGTTGAAAATGCATCTCAAGGATGTTCTGGAACATCAATGTCAAATGCAACATCTCTAAATTTAACTTCTGCAATTTTATACAGGGGAAACCACTCTTTGAATTACAACAATGCAACATCTGGGCAGGAGCAATTATACTTCTGTCTGGCAAATGTTCCTCAAGGAATAAGCCAGCAATCATATTCATCGTCAGCTTATGGATCATGGGAAGTAAAGATTCTTCTTGCGCTATTAATCCCAAGAAGAAGAAAGAAGAAATCAATTAAAGATGATAAATTAACAGAAGCGCTTGGATTAATCTTAGACGAGCTGAAAGAAGAGTATTCTCTAAACAAAAAAGAAATAACAGAAATAGTGATTTCAAAACTGAAAGAAAAATACAAAATAAGCAAAAAAGAAATATTAAACACAATAAAATCTTCAGAAGAAACAGAAATTCCAGCAGCAATCTTCGTCAAAAATCTTGGAGCCTTGGAATCTCTTGTCAAATACATGAAAGAAAATTTAAATATTAATTACAGAGAAATCTCTAAACTGCTGAACAGAAACGAAAGAACTATATGGACAGCTTACAAGAAAGCGAATGAAAAACAAAAAGAGCCTATAAAAATTAAAGAAACAGAAATCTGCATTCCAATTGAAATATTCAAGAACAAAAAAATGACAATATTGGAATTAACTATTGTTTATTTGAAGAACAAAGGATACAAATTCTCTGAAATATCCCAATTATTAAGCAGAGATCAGAGAAACATCTGGACAATACACTCAAGAGCGCTGAAAAAATTAAACAAAAATTTATAACAATATTTAAAAATAGAAGAAGAGTAGAATTAAAATGAAAAGAGAGGTTCAGATTACAATAATTATAGTTTCTTTAATACTAATTGTTGCAATTTTCAGTTATTCTGGTCTATTAACAAAAATAACAGGATATGCAACATCTTCAACAACAGTGGTAAACATCACTGTAGGAAACACTGCTCCAACAGTATCTGCAGTTGAAGTAATAGCTGCCAAAAATCCAACAGATGACACAACAACTACAATAACCTTTAACTTCACTGCAACTGATACTGATGGAGCTTCTAACATAAACCGCTCGCTCGCACAAGCGTATTTCCAGAGAGCTGGAGAATCAACAAGATCAAACACTTCCTGCATTAATACTTCCATAGGTGTTGGAAACAATATCAACTTTACATGCGCAATAGACATGTGGTATTATGACCAGAATGGAGCATGGACAATAAACGCCACAATAAAAGACAACAGCGCAGCATATGCAGAAAACTCCTCAACAACATTCACTTATAATTTATTGCCTGGGATGAAAATGTCACCAACATCATTAACATGGGGCTCAGTTGCGCTAGGCCAGTCAAATACTGGCTCTAATAATGACCCAATTCAGGTGAATAACACAGGCAATAGTGTAGATGTCAGCATTAATGTAACTTCATACAATTTAAGAGGAGAAACTACAATAACAGAATTTATCTTTGCAAGTAACTTCACTGTTGAAAATACGTCTGAAGGATGCTCTGGAACAGCAATGTCAAATGCTACCGCTTTAAATGTAACTTCTTCAATTATCCAAAGGGGAAATCACTCTTTGAACTACAACAATGCAACATCAGGGCAAGAACAAGTATACTTCTGCCTTAAAGGACCACTTGCAGGAATAAGCCAGCAGTCATATTCATCAACAGCTTATGGATCTTGGACACTCCTAATCATATAGAAATAAATATATAAAACAAATAAACCTTTAAAAAAGGTT
>JBBSXA010000011.1:0-34945 GCA_038045985.1 Nanobdellota archaeon | reverse complement strand
ACTCCTAATCATATAGAAATAAATATATAAAACAAATAAACCTTTAAAAAAGGTTCCCAAACCAGAACCCGTCAAAGACTAAAAAAATGAAAAATAAAAAAATTGGAATTTTCGCGGTCGCTATTCTATCTGCAGTATTAATAGCATCTGTAGTCCTTGCATTTGGTGTGGCAATTCCTTATTGGGACAACCCAGAGTGGTATCCTTTAAAACTAGCTCCGGGAGAATCAAAAATAATATCATTAACCCTTCAAAACACAGGAGAAGACGATGCAATATTTAGGGCAAACCTAACATCTGGTTCTGAAATAGCGGTGCTGGTAGATGAAAATTTAGATTATTCTGTTCCTTCTGGAGAAGTTAACAAACTAGTTAATATAAAAGTGGAAATTCCAGAAAATGCAGAGCTTCAAGCGCGGTATAGAATTAGTGTTTCATTCCAGCAAATTTCTCTTGGAGAAGGGGGAATGGTCAGCCTTGCATCAGGTCTTACAGCCTCTTTTCCGGTTGAAATAGTCGGCTATGAAGAAAGCGTGAAAAGAGCAGAAATACAAAAAACACCTCCTCAAGAAGAGAAAAATTACATGTGGGTTATAACCTTAGCAATACTTATAGCAATAGTTATTGCAGTAATAGTTGTTAAGAAATACCAAAAAGCAAAACCTCAACGGTCAAGCAAAGTAACTCCAAAAGTTTAAATAATTTCTTTATTTCTTCAAGAAATGAAAAAGTGGGTGATATTTGGTTTTTTATTTATGCTGCTTCTTATAGTATTATTTTCATTTAAAATATCAGAAAGGGGAAATCCATTAGGAGAGGCAATAAGCGGGCAGGTGGGGTTAAATATAACTATTATCCAGCCCACTCCAACACTAACACTGCACAGCCCTAAAAACAACACATATTTGACAGAAAGAAATCTTTTGTTGAATTTCACAAAATCTGCAGACAGTGTCTGGTATAAAATTGACAGCAGCACAAACATTACAGTTACTGGTCCAATAAATTTTAATACAACTTTAGGAAACCACACTCTATTTATATATGCAAACAACAGCAACAGCACAATCTCAAGAAATGTAACCTTTTACGTTAATGTAACGCATTTTATAATTATAGACAGCAAATTTGATTACAATTGGAATGGAAGCTGGGAAAACGAAAACATGAGCTGGCGTGAAAAAAAGGGAGAAACTACAAACTTCGCAAATTATTCTTATGAGGATTTTCAAAATATAAGCGACCTAAAATTTGAAAAAACATCCACCGCAAAAATATGGTTCAGGGAACAGATAAATTTAACTAATGATTTAAATCCCAACGACAAAAGATTAGATATAAACAATAACATTAACATCTCTTTCAACAGAATAGAGCTGAATTCAACAACCCTTCCAAATTTTAATAAATCAGCAACTCTGAGTTTATACAATTTAACTTTTGCAAATCCGAGAATTCTAAAAAATGAGGAAATCTGTTCAGAAAGTGTGTGCAAAATAATAAGTTATTCAGATGGAATCCTTGAATTCAATGTATCTCACTTTACAGTTTACTCAACAGAGGAAACAACTTCAACAACTAATGAAAGCTCAACTGCAACATCTTCAACAAGCGAAAGTGGAGGAAGTTCTAAAATTGAAAATTTCACTATTGATGCAGAGAGTATAAAAGTAAAATTAAACCAAGGGGAGTCTATTGAAAGAGAAATGAAAATAAAAAACGTTGGTAAAAAAAGAATAAAAATAAACTTAAGGGCAGAAAATATTGAAGAATCTGTAATTTTTAAAGAAAATAATTTTGAGATAGACCCTAATGAAGAGAGAACTGCAAAAATAAATTTTACAGCATATGAAAGCATAACACCAAGCATTTATTCTGGAAAAATAATAGCAGATTCTGGAAAAATTAAAAAAGAAATTCTAGTGGCAGTTGAAATAGAAAAAACAATAGAGGAAGGCAATATTTATAGTGAAAGCAAGCCAAAAGGCTACATATACAAAAAGATAGTATTATACTCTATAATTCCAATAATAATTATACTATTAATAATTTTATACAAACTGAAGAAAACTAGAAAGAAACCAAAAAAAATAAAAAATTAATCATTCGTGTTTTTTTACATGGCTCCATCTGTGAACAGCCTTTCTTCTGTTTCTTATTCTCCTAACAACAAAAAGCGCGAAAACTAGGAACAAAACAACAAGCAGCAAGCTTATCCACCTGTCGCTAAAGCCTTCCCCGCCAAAAACAGCAAACCCACCAATAGGGCTTCCCAAAACAATATTTTCCTGCACAAATCCGGAATAAGTTTCAGAATTAATATTCACAAGCAGGCTCAATTCTCCTGAAAGAGCTTCATTAATAGGAATAAAGGTTTCAAATTCTTCTTTTGAATTGGCAATGATATCCTTAGCCTCGCTGACTTCTGCTACCTTTTTATTGTCTAAATCAAATAATATAAATTGGATATTAACATTTTGATCCTTGCCTGCAACTTCCTGGATAAAATAGTTAACTTTAACGTTTTCCTTGCCGCTTCTTTCAACATTAACTAGCTTAAATTCAAGCTGTTTCCCTAAAATTTCAACATCAAAAGAAGTTGATTTGTTTGTTTCCCTGCATCCAAAATAAACTTCCATGGCATATTTTCCGCTTTCGATTGATTCAGGAATATCAACATCAAAAACAATATTATACTCCTCACCGGCAGCCAGGCCCTTTGTTTCTGTATAAGTAATCCAGGAAGAATACTGCCCCAAACTTTTAAATTTGCATTCATTCAAAAAACTCTTTCCATTGTTCTTGACTTTCCATGTTATGATTTTCTTCACTCCGCCTTCACTTACTACTAAAGGAGAAATGCTGTCCACATATAAACTAGGCTTAACTGGAATAACGCCCCCTCCGCCAGAACTTCCCCCGCTGCTAGAACTGCCTCCACCAGATGAGGAGCTTGAACTAGGAGGGTTTCCAGAATCAGCCAAAACAATTATATTCAAACTTGGAACATTTTCTCTTTCAGACCCCAAAGAGCTGTTGAATCCAAGAGAGGTTGCCTTGCAAACAACTTCTAATTCTCCATAATAACTGTTTATAGTTGGTTTATTCATGTTTAAAGTTAAAGTTAACTCCTCAGAAATACTCAAATTGAAATTGTTATTGGAAAAACTGCCAAATTTAGAAACATTAAAGCCAGTTATACCGGGCTTGCATTCGCTCAATGTGAAGTTGCCCACATTCTTTAATTTCCAGTTAAAACTCTGGCTTTCATCATTTTCCATCTGTGCGCTAACATCACAATTTCCATTCAAACATTTAACCCCTATTAAATTAAAAGCATCAATATTCCCGCTTGGAGGATTTATTCCTATCTGCATAGGGATTGTAAATACTCTTCCATCTTCCTGCCTCGTTATGTTTATATAACCGGAATAAGAACCAACAGGAGTGCTTGAGTTAGTCGTGATAGTAACCAGGTTTCTAAAAAAATTCGATGAAGTATGAAGTATCCTATTTGTAACAACACTATTTTGATCAATCGTCAAATTAAAGTAAGTTTGATTAATTGAATAGCTGAAATTTAGAGTATAATTTTCCAAAGACAAATGATAAAGGCTTAGATTCCATATTAAAGTTTTATTATAAGGGTCTGGGCTCTCAACATAGCTTGCCGGGAAAACAAAAACCTCGCTAAAAACCCTAAAATTTCCGCTTCTATTTAGAGTATTAGTTCCATCAGACAATACGTAAGACCAATTCCAAGCTCCATAATCATCTACTGTATAATTTGTCGAGTTCCAGATTAAATAAACTCCGTTTGAAAAATTAATTCCTTTAACATTATTAGCAACTTTTGTCCCATTTGGAGAAGTTATTGTAAAGTTTACAAAAGATATTGTATCATTTTCTGGGTCAGACACATTAACCTGTATAATAAAATTATCTTCAAACTCGGGTATTTTGATTGTTCCATTTACAGCAGTTAAATTTGAATGAATTATTGGAGGCAAATTAACGGGAATAGAATTAACATTTATCCAAATAACCTTAGATAAAATATTATTGGAGGTATCATTAACGCTAATATTCAATGTATAGTTAAGGGGTTGAAGAACTGTAATATTTTGTATAAAACCTGACTGATTTATTGAGAAATTAACATTGTCATTTATAAAATACTTATCTATTGCAATATTGTCGCCTGCCTCAATATCATACTGAAAAGATTGAGTTTCATTTAACGTCTGATTTTGCGGCTCTACAACCCACACTGGTTTTGAAATATCTGAAACATTTACAGAAAAGGTTACTATTGTGGAATTCAAATTTCCAAAAGTATCATTAGCCCAAACTCTCAAAGTATGCGAGCCAGAAGAAAGCTCTGTGTTTATAGCTATATTATCAAAATAAGAAGTATGATTGGTTATATCATCAAATGCAATAATCGCAAACCCTGTCGTATTCCTCAAGCCACTATCTATTGCATTTAAAGCTAATTGATTATCAACATAAGCAGAAATGTTGTCTCCATAAATTTTTAATCCCAAAACATGCCATTCATCTTTGCCCACAAAAACAGGAATTGGCAAATTCCCTGTCCACAAAGCAGCTAAATTCGACCAGCTTCCATTAACAACTTTATTTATGTTTATAGAGCTGAAATCATAATCTAAGGCAATCTCGTACTTATTGTTAACATCTCCAAATCTAGGAGTTAAATAAGCGCCTCCAAACGAACCGTTAGGAACCATTACTTTTACATTAGTCTCATAATTCAAATTATTAAAGTTGGTAATATAAGACAAAGCATCAATGATAGCTGTTTCATTAAACAATTTGTAAGTTTTATTTTCTATAATTGCTGTTCTGAAACTAAGAGGATTTGTCCAAGTTAGGCTTCCATCACTTCCATTTGCATAACCTCCAAAATCATCAGCAAAAATTAAATTTAATTTTCCAAAATCAATTGTGCCATTTGAATAAGCATAAGTTATGTTTGGTCCATTATCAATAGAAACCCAGACTCTGTCAATATTTGGCTCTGTTACGGTTAAATTTAATCTCGGAGTAGATGTATTTAGAGTTGCATTTAAAGGAGAGCTTATTGTGATTTGAGGAGGAGTTGTATCATTTACCAGTATAGTATCGCCTATTACTGTAACGTTATCGACCCTGCAGAACTCAGAGACAGCACCTGCAGTACACTCAAATTTTATTTTTAGATTAGAATTGTTATTTCCCATATTAGATAGATTAAAAGACCTCTGCAAGTAACTAGCATCATCTGCACTTACACTGCCAGTCTGTTCAAGTATTGTCCATCCAGTCCCATTAAACCATTCTGCCTGAAATTCGTCAGCGGCATCCAAAGCAATTAATCTCCTGTAATAACTGAAATTAATATTATTAAATCCTTGAGTGCTTACATTTATTTCCATAACACTGGCCGGTTCTGTTGTAGATTGTGGCTGTGATTGTGCATGCCATAACCCGCCAAAAGGATCTGTTGATGAAGCTGTCCAATTATTTGCCCCTGATACAGCACTAAGCCCCCATCCGCTCAAAGTCCCAGATTCAAAAGTATCATTAAAGATAACAACAGCATTCAGCAGGTTAAAAGAAAAAATCAAGACAAAAAACAACAAATACTTCTTTTTGGCTTTTAATATCTCATTCATAATAATTTCAATCTTCTTAAATTGCTTTTCATCTTTTATCACTTCTTTTTTCATTTTATTTCTTCTTCTGCCAAATATTAATCCTGCCAACACCGAATTTAGTTAGTTTCCCATCATTTTCCAAATCCAAACAATATCTAATGACAGTATGCCATGATTTATTAAGATTTTGTGCAATCTCAGAAGTAGAAAGAGGCTTCTCAGAATTATTAATAACTTTCAGTATACTCTCTTTCATACTAATGCGATTCATCGTACTTTTTAAAGAACCTTTCTTCATACCATAGATAATACTATTTATTGTATTTAAAACTTACTCTGCTTGATTTTGTTTTCCAACCAAATAATCACTAAGCCCTTCTCTGTTAACACAAAATAATCAACAGCTACAGAATATAAAAAAACAATTCTGCAAAATTATCTTTTCTTATAGCCAAACTTGTCATTGTAAGCAGGATGGTCAATTATATCAAGAACAAAGGCAATTATCTCAATTTCTCCATTATTTGTTAAGGTGTAAACCATTCTCCAAAATACAGGAAGTTCTACTCTGAATAAATTCTTTGCAGAGTATTTTTGTTTGTATTCCTCAGGAATCAAGTCCTTTGCAATTGGATTTCCATAATGAATATTAGCTTTAATCAGGTTAATTTTGTGATTAATAGCTTTAAGAATCATTCTAGATTGCTTGTTATTCTCTGCCTCAGCATTCAGTTTCTTGTAAACTTCTTCAGCTTCTTGAGACAATATAACTCTTACTTCTTTCATATTTCCATTCCTTGTAAAATTGCCTTTTTCAAGTTTGGATTATAGTTTTCTATCCATGTTATGCCCTTAATTGTTACAGCAATTTTATTGCTTCTTTCCAAATATTCAAGAATTACTTTCAAAGTAATATGATTTACCTGCCTTGGAAGTTTCCTTTTCAATTGGGCTATTGAAACAACACTTTCTTTCATATTTTTTAGGGTGTTCTCCACCATTATAACAGTGTTCAATGTAGGCCAATGTACAATCCCCTCGGCTTTTTGATGTTTTTTTATTTGTATCACTTTATATATTTTAGTTATTTACTTATAACTATTAAGTACATATTAGTATTTATATACTTTTGTATTTATAAGATTTGAAAAATTAAGCAAATTTCACTCAGCATTAACATTAGCAGAATTCATTTCAGCTTCTTTCTGCTTTCCAATAAGATAACCTGTGGTGACAGAAACCAAAGAATATTTTATAAATAAATATCTTCTCATATCTTTATGAATTTCGTTTTTGAGGTATTGGACAAAACAAGCAGAAGAATACATTTGTCAAAAGAAAGATGGAAGCATATAGTGTCAAAACATCCTTACATGTCAAGCATATTAAATGACATAAAGAACACATTAACCAATCCAGACTTAATTATTAATCATAAATTTGATGACTCTATGAGAAATTATTATGCTTATTACAAGCGCAAAGATAGATACTTGCTGGTTTCAGTTAAATATTTAAATGGCAGGGGATATGTTGCTACATCGTTTATTGCCCGAAAAATTATAAGAAGATGAAACAAAAAAACCTGGAAATTTATTATGATAATGAAACAGATATTTTGGAGATTTTTATAGGTGAGCCTGCAGAGTCTTACTTTGATGAAATTGATGACGATCTATTTGAAGGGAGAGATGAAAAAACAAATGAGCTCAAAGGCTTCAAAATATTTAATCTTGTAAAAAGAGGAGGGATGAAGGATATAAGAATACCTCTCCCTGCAAATGTGAAAATAGAAGGGGTAGATTAGCTTTTTCCATTAAAAATATCTTTTAAATCTCACTCAGCATTCACATTAGAACTCGCAGCTTCTTTCTGCTTTCCAATAAGATAGTCATTGACCTGTTTTTCAGTCCAAGAATCATAACCTTCAGGACTATAGCCTGGCGCAGGATTGCAAGGCTCAGGCCCTCCTGCAAATATATATTGTATTAAATAAACAGCATCGCTTATATCAACTGCTCCATCTCCATTAGCATCTCCCGCTAAAAGAGGGTTTGGTGCAGGCCCTCCTGCAAATATATGTTGTATCAAAAATACTGCGTCTGAAATGTCCACTGCTGTGTCTGAGTTAGCATCTCCACAGACATATGGCCTTTTTGAAGATATAACTTCTAATTTTGGCCTTAAACTAAGATTTACATTCTCATATGATCCAAAATACCATCTCCTATTTCCAGAGATTTTTATCATAAAAGAATTAATTCCTTTTTTTAAGTAAGGCAAAACATTTATTTCATAATTTGGACCATCTCCAATATTTCCTAAGCTTGTCTTTGAGGGATTCCAATCCTCCAATCCTAAAATTCCATAGTCATTGTTCAATATATATAATGCAGGAGATTGAGAGGAACCTCCCGCTGATCCTGTTTTTGTCAGATAAAGTTTTGCAGAATCAAGAAAAGAAGTATCAATATTTGTTTGATCAAATTTAAAATAAATTCTTTTTTCGGAATCATCAGCAAAGTATCCTGCTGTCAATATTTGATTTGTGCTATCTACAATTCCGTTTGAATCAATAAATGCATCATGAATGGGTGCAAATTCAACATCAAACTTTTCACGACCAATTTCCACTAACTTAACAATTTCAGAAGAGTTTAAACCATTGGCATAAATTTTAAACTCATCTATAATTCCTGAAAACTTAGGAGATCTACTTCCCCCTAGCTCACTATAAAAATAAGGGTTAATTCGTCCATCTACTACCACGACATTTCCTTTTTTAATTCCATCTGTATACACAGATAATTCACTGCCATTATAAACCCCGGCAATGTGATACCATTTTTGAACGGATAACGACTGATTTGAGTATACATCAAATCTCTCTCCATCTTCAGAATCAAAACCCACATTTATATTTCCTTCAGGAGTTAATCTTATAATATTATCAAAAATGGGTAATGTACTGAATAAACTGAGATTCTCGATTTTAACCCATGCAGATATTGTAAACTCATTATTATTTTTAATGAATTCATTTGTAAATGGCAATCTAAGACCTATCCCATGACCCCCATCAAGATAAGTTCCTCCTTCCATAGGAATGATTGGACCATAATGAATACCATTATTTTTAACATAACCCGCCATGTCAATTGCTGTTCCATTATCAAAGCTGTAATATAATAAAGGTTTATCAAGATTTATATTCAAGGGATGGATTTGCTGTACAGTAACTTGTGCCTCACTGCTAGTAATAGAATCTAACCTAATTTTATATCCATTGATTTCATCCATAAAAATTTCACCAAGACCTAATTGCTCTTGTTCAAGAAATTCTGGATGCATACTTAACAGATTAGTCTTAGAGTATGTTGTGGAAAAATTATTTACTCTCCCAATGTGAATAAGAACTCCTTGATAGATGTTAATAGGAAAACCAGAGTCATAATCAATAGGTTGTCTGAATTCTATAGAAATAAATCTGTTATCTTTTATCGCATATAAACTGGTTTCAATATCAATTGGCAATTTTATCTGTTGAATAGTTCCATTCTGTTGAGAAAGTTCTAAAGACTTTAATAAAAAAGTTCCATTTGTAGCGACAATACTATTCTCCTCATCAAGCCAACCAGCTTGTTCTTTGTGAAGAGCATTAAAATGTGCTGGAAGAGAATATGCTTGAAAAGAATTTCCCATTACATCATAATTATCTCCATATTCAACACTAGTGCAATCAAAAGAAAAAGATACTAAAGAATCATCAATATTTTTACAAGTATAATAATTTGAATGTGCAATACCAAAACCATGACCTAATTCATGAGCAATAACTCCTGTAATAAATGCAAAAATATGTGCGTAGCTTGCATTTATTACACCATCAGAGGTGTTAATCCCGGTCTTCCCTATGCTAGACATCCCCACAGTAGAACCATAACAAGATTCATAAGGAGACAATATTACAATCCTATCATAATTTGGAAAGTATATCGTTGGATCAGCTGATTGAATAGCAAAATTGAACTTATCAACATTACACAAAGAGTTAGAAGAATGAATAAATGGCCCCACAACATTTCCCGTGAAATATGTTTTATTGTAAGAATTTTTTACATAATAATCCTGTACAGTGTTTTGACTTTGTTGAAAAATCATGTTATTCGTTTCAGAATTATTTGCTAGAGGAGGAAGCCCAGTAGCTCCAAGCATAATTGCTAAAGTTCTCTGTGGACCAATATTTTCTAATCTTAAATCAGGAGATGTTGAAACAATTTTAAAGGAGGTGTCTTTGTTAGATTCTAATGTTATTTTGTCACCAGAAATTAGCCCTCTCACAATTACCTTGGTCCTAGAGGGTAATGGGAAAATAGTCTCTATGGGAGAGAGAGCATACCTCTTTCCATCAACATTCAAGTAATACAAATAATCTGCTTTATTGTTTTCAAAATCATCAACAACAATTGTCTCCAAAGTTCCAGTCAGTTCCACCTCGCAAACTCCCCCCTCATCCACCAATTTATCGCAGTCATTATCTTTCTGGTCGCAAATTTCTGCTGCTGGTATGCATGAAATAACTTTTGTCTGAGAACTATCAACATCCGTCACCTTTGCAGGCACAATGCTTTTTATCGCATTTCCTATGTTATAGCCATTTCCAATAATCATAAGCTCAAAAACAACAACCACAGCAAGAATTAAATTTAAAGGTATAATAAAATTTTTATTTTTTGGAAACCTTTTTTCAAAAGGTTTATTTCCCACACTCTTCTTCATTATAATACAAAATAAAATAACTATAAAAACATTTAGATTAAAAATAAAAAGAAAACAAGACCGCCCAAGCTTGGTCGGCCTAAAGAAAAAATAAAATCAAAACGTGCTTATCTTAAAGTTATCAACCCTGCAAAACTCTGAAACTGCTCCTGCAGTGCATTCAAACCTTACCTTAAAGCTAGGATTGTTTCCTGCACTTGAAGGAAGATTAAATTCTTTGTAGACATAACCAGCATCATTTGCAGAATTGCTTCCAGTTTGTTCTAAAACATTCCAAGTGGTCCCATCATACCACTTTACCTTGAACTCATCAGCAGAATCCAAACCAACAAGTTTTCTATAATAACTAACTTTTATGTTTGAAAACCCTATAGTTGAAATCGCTTTTTCCAGAATAGATGCTGGCTCAGAAGTTGACATTGGATTGCTTTGTGCGTGATAACTTCCCTGATAAGGATTTGCAGTTGACATCACCCAAGCATTTCCCCCTGATACAGAACTTGTTGTCCAAGCAGAAATTCCTGATTCAAAATCATCAAAAAATATTTCTCCAGGATTTGAATCAATCTCGCTATTATCACTCAAAGAAACACAACCAAGATCATTAGGATAGTCTATTAAAGTATCATTGTCATTATCAATTCCGTCACTGCACTGTGGCTCAATAGAAACTGGCACATAAAAATTTGTTCCAGAAACTTCATTTATCAAATTAGCTAAATATTTGTAGTTTTCAGTCCTATCAAAAGTGCTGAGTCCTGAAATTCCATCATTCTCATATGCCTCCAAATGCACACTTGTCAAAAGCATATTTCCATTCTTAATTACTGCAGGAAGATTTCCAGATATTGAGGCAAAGGTTGAATCAGTTGTTCCAGGATGACCAATAGTTGTCTGTCTCCAGCCCAATGTTGGCCCGCCATAATAAATTGCATTCCTGCCATTGCTCAAAGGAGCCATTGCATAGCCTGGATTTGAATCATAATCTGCAATATCTGTCAAAGAACCTTCAACAGTAGGATATCTTCCAAGCAAATCATTCCAATCATAATAGCTTCCTTGCCAGTAATAATCCCCTGCAGCATAATAAAATCCAGCACAAATTCCAACATAACCTTTTCCAGAATCTATGTAGTTATTAATATTGTTCTTGCCAGCAGAATCAAGCTTTTTTTGCTGATAATAAGCATTTCCTCCAGGCTGGACATAAATCTTAACATTGGGGTAATTAGCAAGGTTGCAGTCAGTTTTCAAATCTCCTGAATCCAAAATTACATACTTTATGGATGGATCCTGCTGTTTCCACCAATCAAAAAAATGTGTTATCCATGACTTGCTTAAATCACCAACACCTCCAAAACCAGTTTGTCCATAAAAAACAACATTTGTATCTGGCTGAATTGGACACGGATTTGAAACTGGTGGTTTTGCGTAAGCAAAACCAGAAAAAGCAATTACAAAGCTAATAAAAACAACAATTAAAAATTTACTTCCTCTTTTCAGCATAAAACAGATTAATTAGGAGAGTATTTAAAATTTATTATAATCTAGAATACAAACAAAAACTTTTAAATAATCCTTGAAACTCATGATTCTATGAAAAAAATACTAGCCTTTCTGTTTATCCTTGTTCTATCGCTCGGAGCAATAAATGCAATAAGAGTGGATATAGAATTTCCAAAAAATCAAATTTCGTTTCCTGCAGGAGCTCCAATAACATTTAAAGCAACTGCTTATGACGACTCTGGAAAACCTATGAACAGCGCCATTGAAATAACTGTAGAAGACTCAAGCAAAAGAGCAGTAGTTCAAAAAATAATTAACTCAAAAGAGCTTATAACAGTTGACTTAGGTGAAAAAGCAGCATCTGGACAGGGAGTTATAACTGCAAAGCTGCAAGATAAAAACTTTTATGGTTTTTTTGAAATAGGTGAAGCACAAAAAGTTTTATTTGAGCTGGAAGGAAGCACTCTAAAAGTAACAAACAATGGAAATACAAAATACTCGAAAACAATTGAAATAAGAATTGGCCAGACAATAGGAACAAAACAGCCGGGTCTGGAAATTGGAGAATCAATAACTTACAGACTTGTAGCGCCAGAGGGTGCATACGACATCAGAGTAACTGACGGCACTAATTCCCTAATAAGAAGTGATATAAAACTTTCCGGGACAGGCCAGGCAATTGGCGCAATAGATGACTCTGCATCAGGGAGGGCAGGATTCACAGGAGGAATAAGTCCTGACGAAAATCAAGAAGAAGCATTATTAAGCTACATAAAAAACAATTCATTCATATATGTTTTTATAGCTGTAATTTTTGGGGCAATGATTTTAATTGCAGTTGAAAGAAGATACAGAAAAAAGACAGCAAAAAAATGATATTAACTAATTACTTCCTTGTTTATTTGAGCTTCCTAGCAACCCTAGGACTAATTGTGAAGCTGTATCAGCTCAGAAAAGAAAAGAAGATTTAATCACTCCCGATTATTTTCATCAAAACATCAACAATTTTTTTTAGCTTATCCTTCCTTATTTTGCCTATTTTCTTTATAATTAATTCCTTATCAATCTTCAACAGGTTCTCAACCTTAATCAAACATTTAGTGAGCAGTTTTCCTTCTTCCAAACCTTCATTAGACAAATCAATAGCATAATTATCTCTAGAAATATTTGAAGTCACTCCTATAACAAGGACATCGTTAGATTTTTCATTAAATTTATTATTGCTGATGACAATCACAGGTCTAACTTTTCTGCCGGACTGATCCGAAAAAGGAAATGGGACTAAAATTAAATCTCTTTGCTCTATCATAAATATTTACCCCACGTTTCATCATCTTTTTTATTGTTCCAGATTTCCCTCATTGATTTTTCAGCTACAATCATCCATCCTATTTTTTCCTTTTTGGTCTTGTCTAATTTCTCAATTATCAGATTTCTTATAAATTCAGACTTAGAAGGGTAATTTCTTTTAACAACAAATTCCTCCAGTTCTTTGGCTTCCTTTTCTGGCAACTTTATAGTTATAGTTTTCATAGTAATCCTCAGGGATTACTAGTTTATATATTTTATCATACCAAATTTTTTCATTTAAAAAACTCCAAAATCTCAGGGATTTTCTCAACTTCTTCAAAATGCCCTTTTTTGCTTTTGATCAAAACTTTAGCTCCAAGTTTTTCTTTAAACTTCTTAACTTCATCAAGGTGAACATAAGGGTCATTGTCTGAAAAAATAGCAAGAAAATTTGAGCAATGATCCCTAATTCTATTGAAATCAATCTTTATGTTTATCCAAGGATGCGCAATCTCCATCTCCTCTTCTTCCATATTAATCAAATCAAGCCAAGGAGCAACAAAAGCACACCCTGCAATTCTTTTATGCCTATGTAACTTTTCTAGAAATCTTAAAATTGTCTGGCAGCCTATGCTGTGTCCCACAAAGTAAGTATGTTCATCAACATCCTTTATATTTTCCCTTAAAAAGCCAACCCATTCTTCTATTTTTGGATGTTCTTTATTTGGCATGTCAAAAACAAAAACTTGAAAACCTTTTTTCCCCAGCTCTTGCTTCAGCCAATTATACCATGGTTCATTTGGGCTTCCTCCCCAGCGATGAATAAGGTAAACTTTTTTCATTTTTCAAAAAAAGCGGAGGGTGGGACTCGAACCCACGAAAAACTGCTCTGCAGGCAGTCGCAGTAGCCGCTGTGCCACCTCCGCATAAGAGACACCCAATAATCTTAAAAGCAAGATATTTAAATTTGTTTGTTAGAAAATTTTTAAAAGAAGATTACCAATAATCGGGTTTATAATTAAGCAATCCACTTCTTTTAAGTCTTCCCCAAGCCTTCTTAAACTCCAGCATGTAAAACTTTCTTGCTGGAGATTCTTCAAAATAAACCTTCCTACTAGAATTAATCCCTCTAAGGGCATTCTTTATCTGATCTGGGCCTCTATTCCTGACTTCACAAATATTCCTATAATAATGAATAGTTGACAAAAGTTCAACCCACCTCTCTTTGGAAAGCCCAGGAGGAGACGTAGTTAACTTCTCAATTTCCTTCAAAGACTCATTTGCTTCTTTTTTAAATGTCCCGCCTCTGTTTTTTGCTCCGCCAACAGCCAGACGAAAAATATCCTCGGACAAATCATCTGACCAAGGTTCCCTAACCCATTTATGCCTATAACTTGAATCAATACCACAGATAGTGGACAAATAAACAAACCCCTGTCGGAATCTTCTCAAATCAAGATTATCGTGATTTTCTCTTGTAACAGAAATATTAAACCTATCAAAAAGAGCAACAAGCATATCAAGTCCCATAAAACAAACAGAAAAAAGTCATTTATAAGAATTTATATAAAAACAAGAAACGCCCGAGACAGGATTCGAACCTGCGACCCCTGACTTAGAAGGCCAGTGCTCTATCCGGGCTGAGCTACTCGGGCATAACAAAACGAAGAAATAATTAGTTTAAAAGGTTTCTATTAGCAATAATTTAACAGTGCATTAACCTTATCGGGAAGAAAATCAATACCCCCAAACTCTTTAATAATTATAGACTTAACTCTTTTCTTAATATTAGATTTAATTTTAGGAAAAGTCATTTCACTAACCCCTCCAATACTCTCACAATCATCTTCAATTAAAACATCAGGAATTATTTTCTCAGCAACATTACCGTAAGTTTCTTTATTTTTCCTAAATAACAATTTTCCCTTGGGAAAATCAAATTTTTTAAGAACATTATTCATATCATTAACCTCATTAGCTTTTGTTCTGGAAGTTAAATAAAATAGCTGGACATTTTGAGACTTCCACATTTTTAGTTTATTCACACAATTTCCAATTGGAATGTAAGAAAAATATTCTTTAACTGATTTTTCCCTATTTTTAGATTGTTCAACAATATCCTTCCTGTTTATACCATCTGTACCTTTGTGCATTAAAACAGTTCCTTCAATAAAAACAAGAATTTTCACTTCAAACCTCAAAAACGTCAAAATCTTTTGCAATAGCAACACTGCCAAAAATCTTTTTGGCTTCTTTCAAAATAATCTGGGGAGCTTTCTCATATCTCTGGCTTAAATGCGTCAGTATAAGTTTCTTGGCTTTTGCTTTTTTCGCTGCCTGTGCTGCCTGCTTTGCAGTCATATGCAGATGCTCTTTAGCCTGTTCGGCAAGCTCATCGCTGAAAGAACTTTCAAGTATTAATAAATCTGAATTCTTAGAAAATTCTTCAATCTTAGAATTAAATTTAGTATCCAAAATAACACTGACTTTTTTTTCATTCTCTGAAAAAGTCAGCTCTTTAGCCTTGTATTTCTTGCCATTAAAAACAATGTCTTTTCCATTCTTCAATTCAGCCAAATGAGAGCCTTCTGGCAGCTTCAATTTTTTTAATTTAGTTTTATCTATCTTCAAAAACCCTTTTTTAACAAAATTGTAAGAGTTGCAAGGAATGCCATGCTCCATTTTCTCAGCTTCAAGATAAAAATCTTTCATGTCAAGAAATTTTCCATGAACTTCTTCAACTTTTATTTCATACTTCTTCTTAAAGCCGAAAACCTTCAAAAGCTCTTCCATAAACTCTTTAGTCCCTTTAGGCCCGTATATATGCAAAGTTTTATTATAGCCCTGCAAAGCAAGAGTTGATAAAATACCGGGAATCCCTAAAACATGGTCTCCATGCCAATGCGTTATCAAGATTCTAGTCAACTTGCATGGGTTTAATCCGGCTTTTCTAAACTGCCTCTGAGTTCCCTCACCGCAGTCAATCAAAATATTTTCTCCTTCATAAGAAAGAAGGATTGCTGTATGATTCCTATCTGCGCTGGGAATCTGATCAGACGTCCCAAGAAAAGTCACTTTTATTTGTGAAGGCATGAACAATATAAAGAAAAAGGATTTTTATAATTATCCTAAATCGCTGACAAGAAGCCTAACAAGAGATTTTATTTTCTCCCTAGTAATTTTATAAACATCGTATCCTGTTCCAACTGGATTCTCAACTTTCCAAAATTTAACATTTGAATGTTTTATTAAATAATCAGGACATTCTTGAGGCCAAGCCATAACAAAAATTTTATCATAATTATCAAGCATTTCCTTAGTAATCTGAGTCCTTCGGCATTCAGAAACATCAATTCCTTCTTCATCCATAACAATTATAACATTTTTAGCGCCTGATTCTATTCCTGCAAATTCTTCTAAAGTCTGGCCTGTTTTTCCATCATAACCGTCAACATGAGTTCCAGCACTATCTGCGTGATTATGTTTACTAGCATATCTGTTAAAAAAAGCTTCTGCAATTTGGCTTCTTCCAACATTTCCATAACAAACAAAAAGCACATTCATAATTTTGTGATTAAATTGCTGTTTATTAACTTATCCAAGGCTCGGCTTTGTCCGGAGTTAATATATTCTGAGAGTTGATTTATCCTTTTAAGCTCCAAAAGAGCCAAATTATTTTTTAAAAAGTCCATTCCGGACAGAGCCTAAAGCTCCCACTAACATTAATCTTTCAAAAAGTCAACCTTGCGAAAGATAAGGTAAAAACGCTCAACCACTCTTTTTAAGAGCTGTAGATGCCGGTGAGATAAAGATAATAGTATCTCCTCTCAAGAAGGTCAATCCAAGGTTTCTTTTGATTTCACCGTTTTGCATTTCCTTAATGTTGTCCAAAACCAAATTAATGTGGATGTCAAATGCAAGCAAAGTTCCGACAAATTGTTTGTCACCTTTCAAATGCACCAAAACTTCCCTTCCTTTGGAATTGTTCAGCAGATCCAATGGTCTCTCAATACCGTTAACCATTAATTAATCTAATTCAGTTCATTTATAAAGATTTCGCAAGAAATTCAAGGAAAAAATTAGCCCATATGTGCATGAATGCCTTCTTTAGAAAAAATAACTTTTGCGGAAAGGTTCTGGAGAAAAGGAGACACCTCTCTTGACAGTTCCTCATAATTAATACTTTCTTTAGAATAAATTATTATTGTTGGTCGAAAAAAATGGCTGATGGCCAAAGATTGCCGTTCTTCGCCTTTATCAAAGATTTTTTCATAATCAGACATGGATTGTGGGAGTTTTTCAACTTCCAGCTCCAAAGTATATCTAAATGGATAAGCTATAACATTCTGAAAAGCACAAAAACTCCGAACAAACACGTCAAAAGCCATATGTGAACAAAAAGAGTTTTAGTTTATAATAATTTCCATACCCAAACATATTTAAATCAATTTCATTACTTTTTTGCATGAGACTAGGAAGAAAAATCAGCGGAGGAAGATACACTCAAAGCAGAAAGAAAATAAAAAATGAAAGAGCTAGGCAGAGGAGAATAGTCAAGCTCGGAGCTGGAAAAAAGAAAAAATTAAGAATGAAAAGCGGAAAAAAGAAAACAGTGATGCTTTCAGCAAAAGAGGTAAATGTCCAGACAAAAAGCGGAAAAAAGAAATTGGAAATAAAAAATGTTCTAGAAACTCCATCAAACAAATTCTTAGCAAGGCAGAATGTCATAACAAAAGGCACAATTATCCAGACAGAAGCCGGAAAAGTCAGGGTAACAAACAGGCCAGGTCAAGAGGGAATGATTAACGGAATTTTGGTTGAGTAACTTTTACCTCTAAATCATGGCAATAGAAACCCAAAGCTTTTTAAATCAAAAACTCATAAAAGGATTTATAAATCTTACTATTAAAAACATATACCATGACCTTTGTAAAAAGATGTCCTGAATGCGACAGCGTTAATCTTACTTTTGATTCTCATCTTGGAGAAATAATATGCAATGACTGCGGTCTTGTCGTAGAAGAAAAAATGGTTGACACGGGCGCTGACTTGCAGGGTAAATTTGACAAATCTGAGAAAAAAGGCAGAGGGGGAGCGCCAACTTCAATACAAAAATTCGATAAAGGTCTAACAACAAATGTTGGAGAAATTTCAGACATCTATAAGCTAGATCCGAAACAAACAAGAAAATTCCTAAGGCTAAAAAAATGGCAGGAAAGAGTTTCAACTTCTATTGAAAGAAACTTAAGGCTTGCAATGGCAGAGCTCAGAGTCATCTCCTCTTATCTTAATCTCCCAAATGTCGTCAGAGACGAAGCATCAAGAATATACAATTATGTCTTGCAAAGAGGCCTTGTGAGAGGAAGAAGCATGGAATCAGTTATTGCAGCTTGTTTATATGCAGCCTGCCGATCATATAATATCCCAAGAACTTTAGACGAAATGGCAACAGCATCAGATGTAGAAAGAAAAGAAATCGGGAGAACATACAGATTCATAATAAGAAAGCTTGGAATAAAAGTAAAGCAAAGCTCTCCTAAAGATTACATCTCAAGATTCTCTTCAGTGCTAAATCTCTCTCCAAAAACTCAGAATGACGCTTTAAAGGTCTTGAGAGATGCAGAGGGTGTTGAATTAACTTCTGGAAGAGGTCCTGCAGGAATTGCGGCAGCTGCCCTGTATGTCGCAGCGCTTATAAACGACGAAAAAAAGACACAAAGGGAAGTGGCAGACATTGCAGGAATAACAGAAGTAACAATAAGAAACAGGTATAAAGAGCTCATAGAAAAGCTGAAGTTAGAGGAAAAAATTAAGCAGAAAGAAGCTGAAAACAAGAAGAAATAGTTCTACCAGGTAAGAAAAAATAATTATATTTTTGGGAAATTCTTACTAGGTAATAAAAAGATTTATAAGTAGTCAATAATTCTTACTAGGTATGAAAGAGATTAAAGTAAAGGAAGAAATTTTAGAAAGAACTGCTAAAGAATATTTCAATGCTGGAAGAGATGAATTCACCAAAAAAAGATATAATTCTGCGCTTGTCTTATTTTTCAAATCATTAGTATCCTTAATTGACTTATACATATTGCAAAAAACAAATAATACACCTTCTTCACATACTGACAGGTTTAGAATCACTGAACAAAAATTTCCAGAAATTTACAGTATATTAGACAAGGATTTTCCTTTCTATCAAGACAGCTATGTTCAAATAATGACAAAAGAACTTGCAGAGGTAATAAAAAATGACGCTGAAATTATGGCAAAAAAGACCAAAGTTACATTTTAGCAAAGACATAATCGATATTGTCCAATTTGGCTCATCAGTTATAGAAGGAAAAAGCCCTAACGACATAGACATAGCTGTTATTTTCAATAAGATTCCGGTAAAAGACCAGTTAAATCAAGCTCAAAAAATAAAAGAGGATTTAAAAAAAATAATAAAAATTCCTGTTCATATAAAGGCATTTGACTTTTATTCTCTTTTTAACAAGGCAAACTTTTCTAAAGATAACATTATTTTATACGGCAGGAGTTTGATATCAGGAGATTATTTTTCTAATTATTTTGGATTTAAGCCAAAAATTTTAATAAAATATTATTTAAGGGGTTTAAAGAAAAAAGACAAAGTTAGATTCAACTATTCCCTTAATGGCAAAAAAGGGAAATATGGAATGTTGAAGAATTATGGTGGAAAAATTTTAAGCCCTGGTCTAATTGAGATAGAGCCTGAATTCGAGGAGATTTTTATTAACTCAATGAAAAAAATAACTGCTAAAATTGAAGTTATAAAAATCCTAAAGCATGATATGTAAAAGCTAAGAAGAAGTAATTCTACCACTCTTCAATAGACTTCCTTAAATTATCAAAATATTTTTTATTAATATTTACGGATAAAGCGTAATTAATAACAAAAGAGAATTCACTTTTAATCCAGGGGTTTATATTCTTGATTTTAAAAATCTTATTTTTGAAGATAACGTAGACAAATTTATCATTCCATAAAAGAGAATACCAGCCTTTAATCATATTCTTAGACAAATCCTTCATAAAAGAATCAAATTTTTTATCATCAACATTAATTTTATTAATTGTCCAAATTTTTGGATCTTCATCTAGATGCTGTTCTTTGTATGATTTAACAATTCTAACTTCATTCAAAATTTTCTTGTCAATTAAAGACTCTGATTCTATTATTCCTTTATACATTTTTCAAAAGTTCCGCTTTGTGAAACATGCGGGAAATCTAATTTGGATCAAATTTGCCACATCGCTTCGCAATGCGGGAAGAAGGATTCGAACCTTCGCAAGCACTAAGCTAGCAGGTCCTAAGCCTGCCCCGTTTGACCACTCCGGCATTCCCGCGGCATTTTGTTTGCAAAATGGAGCCGACAGAAACTATTGTTTCTAGTCTGCACTTCCAACTTGTTGGAAGATAGGAAAAGAATTAAAAATCAGTATAAAAACCTTGAGCTAAGCTAAATTTTTCAGCTTATTATACATTCCAAAAATTCTCTCAACATAAAAAACATCTGAATTAGGAGGAATGCATCCAAGACCATTGTAAGCTCTCAAAGACCTTTCCCAGCCAGAATACTCAAGATATTTTTTTCTGTAAGAATTAACCTTGCAATACTTAGCAACCTTGTTATTGTAGCTAGAGTCTTTTTTAGAATCTCCATTATACCAATTATAATACTCCCTTAGAATAGCAGAGCCGGCCTCCAAGCTTTTTGAAGGATTTGTTAAAAGTTCTTCTTTGCACTTTATCTTGTCAGCTGAAAGCCCTTTAGTCCCACAATGTATCAAAGTAATCTGCATCAAGCCATAAGCATGCGCGCTAGACTTCGCCTCCATACTGCAGCTAGATTCCTGATTCATTAAAGAAATCAAAAGCAAGGCATCAATCCCATATTTTTTAGAAAATACAAGAGCTTCATCAATATAATTTAAGCAGCGCCTATCAACACTTTTGGTGACGACCTTGCCATTAGATTCAGTAACAGAAACAGAAATTCCGTCACTAATAGCCTGCTGCATAACTCCCTTAACTATCTCTGCTTCACTTTTAATTTCAACTTCTTTAAGTTCAATCTCTTCGTCTGTTAAAACGTCTTCAATCGGAGGAGGCAACTCAATTGCTTGAATTTTATTAACGCAATTGCTGTTTTCAAAGACACAATTCAGACCAGTTTTCACTGCAATTTCTCTGCATTCGTTTTCATCACATCCATTAAGATTTAAAGTTCCTTTGCCGCAATCTTCACAGACCTTTGGCTCAAATTCATCTTCAAAGCTCTCTGCCTCTTGCTGAAGCCTTTCTTCGCGATTAGAAAAATAATCAAGAAAATTCATATTAAAAAGAGACAAAACACCGTCGAGAAAATTTTTCTCTTCCAAATAAGACAGAATATTCTCAGCCCCACTTTCAAGCTTTGGCATATCTTGAACACTTCCTCTAGGCGGAGGGGCAAGGTCTCCTGATAATGCCCATTGTTCAAGATTTCCCACCCCCGATTGAGGAGTATCAAAAGTATATCTCCACTTAGGTTCTGAATAAGCGACATAAAATTTATCATACCCCTCTCCTTGCATAACTTCAAAAACTTTATCTTTGGAATCAATAGTAACTCTGTCAGATTTCAAGTCTTTCTTTATTTCCAGGCTTTTCTCAGCCAGAATCTTAACGCCTTCGTCATAGCTTTTTCTATCCAATAAAGTTATAAAATCTTTAAGCTCATCTGGCGCAAAATCTCCTTCATGGTTCTTGCAATTCTCATCAAAAATAGTGTTAGAATAATGATTAGAAAAGGCATCAGTCATGCAATCCTCTTCAAAACCCCAATACCATCTCCCATTTTTATGCTGAAAAAGAAGATTATCAAACTCAAAAACAGGATAGCCATTTTGCGCAAAATCATCAACAATAGACTCTTTTTCATCTTGAGTGTATTGCTGCAAATTAAAATCATCAAAAACAATGCTTAAATCTTCGAATTCATCCTCTGTTTCTTGAATAACATTGTAATACTGCTCATCAGAAATTTCCTCTTCAGGAAGTTGAACTTCTTCTGCATACCTCAAATAAATATTAACATTAAACAACTCTTTAGCTCCTTCATTAAAATCTTTTGTCTTTAAAGAGCCAATAACCATTTTTCTAAACTCATCTATCTGATTTCCAAAATCATTTTCAAATAAAACAGAATCATTACTGACACTATGCCAGCTGTTTAAAGCTCCAAGAGATTCACAATAACGAGCACCTTCAACACAAGGTCTCCACTCCCACTGATTAGTATATCTAAAATAAATTGGCAATTTAAGAGTCCCAAAATTAACAGGAGCATATCCAAAAGGAGTGCCGCCTAATCCTGGAATAGGGAGAACAGCAACAACTTCTGGTGAATTAAGAATAAAAACATTTTTTAGAGAGGAATCCTTATTAAAATCCGTATTAAAAGTCACAAAACTAGTCTCAACAATCATTCCGTCAGAATCAGCTCTCTTTAGCATTAAATTCAGGCCTTGAGCATAAGTTTTTTTCTCACCATTAACCATTTCATTAAGCTCTTTAATAATGTCTATGAATGCACCAGGCTCTCTTGTAACTACGTCTGCAACACTAAGCCAATTAATATTATTATCACTCCAAAACCATTCTCCCAAGCTATATTTCAAATAAACTTCGTCATCAGAAGAAAGAAAATCAAAAATAAGAGAATTAACTTTTATAACTTTGAAAACAGGTGAGACTTCTCCTGCATAAATCTGATAGATTAAATTGCATTGTTCATCTGTCAAACCATCGCAGGAAAATCCTAAATCTTCAAGCTGCTTCTTTTTATCATCAGAAGTCTGCGCTTCTTTGTCGCCAGGAACTTCAGGAAGCTTCTGCTTCTTATCAATTGAAATCAAACCATATTCATTTCCTCTCAAGAAAAGGGAATGGGCTTTCTGGTGGCTGAAAAAAATCCTTTCTATTATCTCGCTAAGTTTGGATATCTTCTCAAGAGAGCTTCCGGTAACATTTTTCAAAGCGTCTTCGTATTCAGCATCGCTTCTTATGAAATTTCCGCTTTCAAGAAGAACTTTCTCAGCATCACTTCTTGCCTTATCAAGAATGTCTGCTTCAATATTAGCATTCTTAACAACATCCTTAATGCTCTTAGTGTCAAGCCAGCATATCATTGTTTTATCATCGCAATACCCTACTGAAATCCATCTTGATTTATCAGGCGAAGAATCATCTCCTCCTCCAGGATTATTTGTCGCGCATATTCTTGTTATCCCTGAATTATAAATATCAGGATTGACAAACTCGCTTGCTCCTGCTTGTGGATTAGGATTTGCAAAACTGTATATGCTTGGAGTTCCCTGGACACATTCCTTTGCCGTCTTTATATTTCTTTTATCTGACTGCTCTTGAATATATTTCTCTGTAATATAATTCAGGCCAAAATCAGTTGAAACCTGCTTAAACCCGCATTCTGTCTGCTGATTATAAGTAACGCAAAGCTCTCTCCATCCAGAATAATCTGTAAAGTCAGGAGTGTCATCAGCAACCTCTCCTGCATTAATATATCCTTGAGAAACTGTTCTCGACGCAGAAGTATCTTGATAAAATGAGCTTGTGCTTCCTTTCAAAAATACTCTGTAATAAACTCCCTGGTCTTGTCCAGCATAGATGTGATAAAACACTTTGTAATGAGATGTAGGAGGATTTGTTGCAGTTGTTATAGGGCTTTCCTCAAACCAAGCATTGAACTGCGTTGGAGAATCCGGTTTTGTAAAAGTTTCAATAGCCGAAGATAAAGATGCAGCTCCTCCAGAAATATAAATACTGCATGTTAAATCTTTTCCAAACTCTTCAAAAGACCTTGACTTAAATGCCTTATAAGAATCGTCTGCATAATACTGAGTAAAATATTTAACAGAATCGCTTGCAGAATCTAAAGCAGCCTGCACACCTAAATACTCTCCTCCTCCTCTAACATTCTGACCGCTGATAACTTCTATTGCCTGAGAAACGCCAAACTTTGCCAAAGGAAGCCCTTGTTCAACAAAAAACTTGCATTTGTAAAAGCTAGTTATCTCATCGCATATTCCAATGTTAGCGCCTGTTTCAAGCTTTTCATTAAGGCACTTTTGATAGCTCTCAAGAATTTTTGTCCAGCCGTCTATTCCTGCATGCACACCAGATAAACAAATTGGCACATAAACTTCTGGAAAATTAGGCAGGCAAAGAGCAACGCTCCCAATAACACCAGATTGAATGACATTCTTTACAGGATACGCCCCACCTAAATCACATCTAGAACTTGGGCATATAACTGGATCGCAAACATTAAAGAGAATTCTGCAGTCGTTGTAAGACATAAAATCCTGGCATTGAATATCTGGAATATCAACAGCAGGCGCTCCAACTTTTACATCAACATAACCTTGAATCATCTTAACTCTTGCTATTCCTTGGCCTGGCTTAGCAATTCCAACAGATTCTACTGCCTGTCTTGCAGCTTGAACGAGACTCTTCGCCTCTTCATCTTTTAATCCATAAAACTCTCCATAAGGCTGACCTGTTCCTGAATTTATTAATTGGCATTCATCATCAGGAGAAATTCTATTGTGTTCAACTCCATCTTTTCCAACATTGCATATATAAAAGCTATTCAAAAGCCCTGACTCATCATAAGCCCTCAAAGCGCCATAATTAGGCAGTGTCTGCTTTATAGAAACATACCATCCATTTACAATATCAAAAGGAACAAGTGCAGGAAATCCTTTGTAAGGCTCTGTCTCAAAATATCTCAACACAGGAACCGTATCTCCAAAACTGCTTTTGTAAGTATTTTGATAGTCTGCGCTGGAATATTTTTTGAAATTAAGGTTAAGGGGATTTGGTGTTTCTGTCATGTTAAGCTGTCCATCTCCTAATATCTCATAAGTCTGGCTAACATGATAGTTATTATCAATAACAATAACATAACTCTTTGTAGTGATTGTATCTTTGTAGACTCTGGCATGTGTATCTGGATTCATAGGAACAATATTTATGCCTTTAATATCCTTGAGATAAGTATCCTTGACAATTGGAATAGGAGGGGCTACTTTAATATTAGGATCATTCCCATAATCAACTTCAACTCCATAATAATCAGTATCTGTTTTCCTTTCAACTTCCGCTTTCGTATTCAAATGTATCTGTTTCATAATAGATGTAAGCCTTGCTTTGGACATACCATTAAGAGATTCTGTCCCTTCAAATCTAGAATAAAGCTCAAACTCTCTCAAGGTCTCAAGAGGAACTTTAGAATAATCTAAATTGTTAACAAACTTATCAATATTTATTTTCTCTTCCCCGATTTCAACATCTCCATTTACATCTGGCTTTAACTTTTCATTCAAGTTTTTTCTCAAATCTTCCTTATACTTGTCTGAGGCAAGGGCTTTCGCAACACATTCACTATCGACAACTTTGCTTCCCAAAAGGCCCTCCTTCTGGCAATTTTTCTCATAACCTTTCAATTCATTATTGTGATTTTCAAGAATACTATTAGCCAAGCCAACATCTTTGTCAATCACAGCAGAATTCTTTGCGATGCAGTCGTCAAAATCTTTATAACCATAAGACTTGTTTTTTATTCTTTCCTGGCATATTTCCCTCCATCCAGAACTCTTTGTCATTACCTCGCTTCTAGCAATGGCTTTCATGCCTAAATTATTAATAAGATTCTTTATAGTTAAAATTCCCCCAGTAGCAACACAAGCTGTTTTCATTGTCTGAACGATTTTTCCAAGTTTCTCATTCTTGTTTTTCCATTCTTCTAAAGTTTTATTTGTTGTTTCAATCCTTTTTCTTATTTCATCAGGCGACAATTGAATGCTTCTTTTCTCGATTCCAAGCTTAAAAGGAAAAACAGCTTTAGACTCTTTATTATTAACCTGCGCCTCAATGGTCACTTTAGCTACTTTCTTCAAATTAACATTCACCAAGTTAAAACTGTACACACTTCCAAAACTTACAGATTTATCTTTTTCTAGAACTTCATTTGGCGATGAAAAGAAATCTCTCACCTCTCTTAAAGAATTCTTAGAAATATAAAAATAAAATTTGGCTTTGTTATTATCTTGAATATCCAAAAGCTGCATGTAGTCAGTGGCATCATCATTAAGATAAATAATCTGATTTTTCTCCATGGAATAAGTCACCTGGCCTTTAGGTCCTGTAACAGATATTTCAACGCCAAAATCTTCAAACCTAGGCTCATAGATTCCTTCAAGTGCAATTTCTTTCACATTTCCAAAAATCTCTACATTTTTGCTGTTTGTCTCCTGGCTTGAAAGTTTTCTTTTGTCTCCACAAATGTTTTTCACATCGGAAATCTTGGAAGATCTAGGATAAACTTCTCTGAAAGAATTGCAAAAATCAACAACATCTTTATTTTGCTGCAAATCGTTGGCAAGCTGGATTTTTGCGACAAAAGATTCTTCTGCTTTTGTAACATCTTTATCTAAAGGATATTTATCTCCAGAATATGAATTAATAACATTGTCGTAATCTCTTAAAGCTTCCTGATAATAATTTAATATGTCCTGATTTTTTGAAAGATCAAAATCTTCTGCATCGCTAAAACCTATAATAGAAACATCTTTCTCGCCAAATTTCTCCGGGCTTCCATAAGCAATAACTTCAAATTGTGTTCCGCTGACAATTCTCCTTGTGGCAGAATTAAAAAATCCAATAACAGATTTTCCTGCCTCTGAGCTCCAATCAATCAATCCGCCTTTAGGCTCAAATCTTCTAGACTCGGCAATTTTTCTGGCAATCTCAACCTGCTCTGTTGTCAAAGCTTTCTTGCTGACAGCGTATTCATCAGGCAAAGCCATAATAAGAATTCTTAAATTATCTTCGCTGCCGCTATCTCCTGTATCTGCATATCCTAAATAGGCATAATAAACATCCACGCCATCTTTGAATTCATAAAGAAAATCCCCAACTTTGTAATCTCCAACAGTATCTCCAGCTTTTATTTTTATTTTTGGGTTGATAAACAAATTAAAATCTTTGCTGCCTTTATCTTCTTTGCATCTCCCGCTTACTCTCTCAACAACTCCCTGTCTAGTTATGCTGTTAACAACACATTTATCATTTAGGAAACTCTCTTTTTCCTTAACTTCAACCTCCTCTCCATTAATAATAAACCTAGCTCTTGTGCCGGGATTTTCAACTCCGACTAATTTCAAATTTAATCCTGCCTGGCACTCAAATCCAGGAAGATAAATAATATTAGAAGATTTTCCCTTATCCAGATTAACTCTAGCAATGCTGCTGACATCATTAAAAATGGAAATATCTGCGCTGTCAGAGCCTGTATCATCAGCCCTTATGTAAGCTCTTCCATTCCAAAAAGAATATCTATCCTTGACGCTCTGCCATTCTTCATCTGAAAAAACCGGAAGATAAAAAGTCGCATCACCAACGCCAAAAGCATTTTCAGCATCATATCTTAGTGTGGCATTAATGCTTCCTTCTACAAAATCAGGTATATTAGATGTATTCTTCTGCTGTTTTAAAAGAATCACAGCATAGCCAATGCTTGAAACCAGGCTTGAGTCATAGTAAACTTTCCTATTTCCTAAAGCTCCTAATGATGGATGAAACTCAATAGATTTAATATATTCTGAATTCTCAATTTTGAATTCTATATTCTTAATTCCATTAACGCTTACAAGAGGGTTTATCTTTGTTGCTGTAAGCTCGCAGAACACAGGAGTATCTTGGTCTTCAAGAAGATCATCACTTACAGGAAGAGGACTACAGCCAAGAGGAGCAACATTCAATATAAAATCCTGCCCTGTCTCGCATTTTATTTTTTCAGCATTTCCGGAAAACCCAAAGCCTGTTCCGCTTGGACCAATAGGAACAATAGAAGGCATACTTCTTTGATAAACTCCTGACACCTGAGAAATCAAAGCAACAGCTAGTAAAACTGCAAAAACAATAGTTAATTTATTTTTCATCTGAAATCTATATTCAAACCTCTTGATTCATACAAAATATAATTTGTCTGGAGCTCATCTATTGATTTAGGCAAAGGAAGGCTTTCAGCGTCAATAAAAATTCTTCTAGAAGATTCTATCTCATTCTGGGTTATATAATAATACTGGCTTCCCCCTCCTGCCAAAACATTGCTTATAATCTGGTCAGGGATTTCCACATCAAAGCATTTTTTCTCTGTAAGCCCGAAAATCCCTATAATTCCTGATCTAGGAACATTAACACATTGCCGAGTTATTGTAGATGGAAATTCCAGTGAGGCATTCCTGTAAATATAAACTTCAACATCATATTCTCCATAAGTTAAATCAACATTTTTTGAGTCAGGATAAACAATGCTCTTAGAATTATTAGAAACAAAACTTATCACTGCCTGGCCGTTGTAAGGCTTTCCATCTAAACTCAAGACAACTTCAATAGAATAAATTTTATTCAAGAAAATATCAACACTCCCAGGAGAAACAGTTGAAAAGGTCCCGTAAGCTTCCTCATATCCTTCCGCTTTTGCAATAATCCTGCCATTCACACACTGGGGGAACAATTCATTTAAATTTCCTCTATCAGTTCTTCCTATATAACAGGCAGTATTTGAGCACTCATAAGAAACATCTGAGTCTATTGCTCTTCCCATTGAATCCTTTGTGTTAACATCAATTAAAGTGTTTTTGTACTGGCACAAATCCTGAATTTCCGTGTCAGCAGATGCAACAGGATAAGATTCTCTAGGCAAATTTCCTTTTATCACAACACCAATTGGAAATTGAAAAATTTCATTATCGCTATAAACCTGAATAAGAACGGGATATTTTACATCATAAACGAAATGATAATCAACATAGCAAAATCCTAAAATTCCCAAGCCTGGCTGATTTCCAATTGGCTTGGACATCAAAATTGCTCCATCACTTGGATTAACTTCAAAACTTCTGCTCCAATTTCTTGAATTAATAAATCTAATCTTATTCTTAGTTCCAGCATCTACAAAAAAATAATCTCTAGAATCTCCTTGAGATTTCAAAGAAAGAGTATTCGCTTCAATAGCTTTCTCAAGATTATCAAAAACCTCATCAGCACTCCATGTTAAAGGGCTGCATGAAATTTCAACACCATCAACAGGCGCATAAAGTCTGAGAACGTCTACCCCATATTCTTCTAAAAATAAATCATTCTGCTCCTTGTCATAAATTTTTTTAGCGTCTTCGTATAACTCACCAAGTTTTGAGTTGACGCTAATTTTATGATCCTTAACTGCTGAACTGTCAAATCCTTTTTCAATGCTTAAATCCAACTTCAACGAAACTTCAACAGCATCATTTTGGATAATAGTGTTTATTTTTGGCTCACCCAAAGAAATTTCAAAACCTCTTTCATAATAATCATCAAAATCGCAGTTCTTTATCCCACTTTCAATAAATTTAGAAAGCTGCTCTTCCATCAAGGATCTGGAAGGTGATTGCTCTTTCTGGATATTATTCCCAGAAACATAATACCAGTAAGGGACATTTATTCCAGAAAATCTAAGTTGAGAGGAGAATGGGCTGTAAAGCGAGCCAGGTTCAAATCCTGGAAGTTCTATATAACCTCCCTGGTCTTCTAAAAGTCTGATTCCTGTAAGTGCCTCATCTTCCAGGCACTTTAAGAAATTATCATAAGCTGGCTGAATTTCAGCAGGCAAATTTGCTTCAAAACTTGTATCAATTTCTCTAAAAGCGAAAATCAAAATAGCTGCAGCAACAATCACCAAAGCAATAATCACAAAAAGCGTAACTTGCGCCTTCCTGCTAAAAAACCCAATTTCCCCCTCTTTTACTAGCATAAAAAACTAAAAGAATTTACGTATATAAATATTTGTTTAACTATCGGTAATAAGGCCTTCTTGAATTTCTATAGCCAAGCCTGAGGTAGTTAATTCCTCCTAAAACAAGCAAAATTCCTCCGATAAACAAAAGAATATTATTCAAAGTATCTGGAAAAGCAGGAATATTAAAAAAATTAGCAGCAGTATTAATCTGGTATAATCCAAAAATTAAAGACAATAAAAACAAAAGCTGACTAGAACCACCCCTCATTTTCTAAAAACCCTGCATTGTTTTAAGTCTGTAATGTGAGAACCCCCCAAAAGCAAGCAAAATTCCTCCAACAAAAACTATCCACTTGTTTATATCTTCAAAAAAACCAGATAGCTTTACGAAATTAAATGCGACATTAATCTGATAAACTGCAAAAATCAAGAATATCAGCAACATAATCAACTTCGATCCACTTCTCATGTTGGAATTAAAAGAATCACTATATTTAAATATTTCCAAAACACACTTTTTATCAAGAGATTTCAAAGGCCTCATAGGCTAATGGTAGACCATGTCCTTGACGTGGACAATGCCCCAGTTCGATCCTGGGTGAGGCCATATTTTAACTCCGCAAAACTTTAGAATACAATCTATTTAACAACATGATAAACAAAAAATTAATAACATTCTTAATTCTCTATTTAATCTTTGGAATAATCTATCAAAGTTATACCTGTTACGTTTCTATCAAAGACGATTCAATATCTTGTGTTAATATTGTTTGGACGCCTATTATAATTCTGGGATGGCCGTTATTCGGAATTTTTGATTTAATTAGCGGTCCCATAGTCCGAGGAGTAATAACTTTAATAGCATTTTCACTTGCAATATTAGTTCCCCATTTAGTCTTTAAAACAAAAACATATTAAAACATTCCAACCTTCAGCCTTCCATGAAAGAATATGAAGAAGCTATAAAAAGAGACAACAAGATAAAAAATAATTTGTCTCTAGGATTGCTTATAGTTCTCAGTCTAATACTAATAGTCAATATACTAAACAAAAATCTCTTGTCAGTCATTCTTGCATCGACAATGTTTATAATAATTTTAATTGTGCATCAAGTTCTGAAAAATGAGGCAAAAAGAAAGCTGTCTAATCTAAAAAGAATGTTCAAAAAGTAAAAGTCATGATTTTCCGCCTTTTCTCTGCCCCCAATTGTCATCTAGGAAACCTGCATTTGCCTTGACGCCGGAAATTTTATAAAGCAGGTCAAACAAATTTTTAGGCAAAAGCCTGTCCTCTGCAAAATAATTCTTTAAAGTTGAATAATTAATTTCAAGTCTTCTGGAAAGCTCTCTCAAAGAGGGGCAGTTAGTTTCAGCCAAAACTTTCTGCAAAAACTCTCTCTGTTTTCCTTTTCTGAATTTTACTCTCATATTATGCTATTTTCTATCACCATTGAGGATAATTTAAAGGAAGGGTTGATAAGGGAAACTGTGGTTTCCTTTATACTGCGGGACCACACTATAAAAAACTTTTTAAACCCAGATTAGTAACTCTTTTGTATAAACTTCCCTTGGATGACGAGGTTATTGGAATTGACAAAATGGACAATCAATAACAATTTCAATGGCTGAGTAGAAAAGAAGTTGCTCAAGGGATTAACAAGAGTATAAGGAAGGTTAAGAGAAGGAAACCTTGGTGTCCTCGCGTTTTAAAAATGAAGATTCCAAAGAAAACAAAAAGGTTCTGCCCTTACTGCAAAAAGCAGACAGAACAGAAAATAAAGCTAGTGGGAACAGGCTTCCAAAGAGGAACTTTAACAAGAGGCTCAAAGCAGAGAGCCAGATTGAGAAATCTTGGAAGAGGCATGGGCAACTTGGGAAAATGGGGATCAAAACCGGCAATATCCAAAAACAAAAGAAAAACAAAAACAAACAAAAAAACAAACATAATGTATACCTGCAATGTCTGCGAAAAATCAAAATACAGGCAGGGCAGAAGAAATAAAAGATCAGGAAAACAAACACAGGAGTAAGATGACAGAGATTACATCGGCAATAAGCTTAGGATACACAAAAAATACTGAAAATAATTCTGTTAGAGTAGATGGAAAAGGGATAATAAACTATGAACGCCAGAAGTGTCACATTCCTAACCAATTAAATGTCACAATAATTGGCGATGAAGATAACATGAACCAAAAATATGCAGATAATTGTAAAACGTGCGACCATAAAAACACAATAACATTAAAAGGATTAAATTTAGAAATTATTGTAGCATAATAAAATGGCACAAGCAAAAAAGAAAAAAAAGTTTTTTGAAGTAGAAATCCCGACAATCAAAAAAGAGACGCAATTATTCGCCTTTGAAATTGAAGACCTGAATGGAAGATACATAAAATACGACTTGACAAGATTTCTCAGGGGAAAAAACATGATTCTAACATCTAAGGTTGAAGTAAAAAACGGAAAAGCGGCAGCAATATCCAAAGAAATACAGCTGCTTCCTTATTTTTTAAGCAAAATGGTTAGAAAAGGGACAAATTATGTTGAAGACTCATTCACAGTTGAATGCAGAGATGCCATAGTAAGAATAAAGCCATTTTTGATAACAAGAAGAAAAGTTGCAAGAGCTGTAAGAAAGGCACTTAGAGAAAAAGCGAGAGAAGAGCTTACAGAATATGCTAAAGGCAAAACTTCTGAAGCATTATTCAACGACATTATTCAGGGAAGAATCCAAAAACCCCTAAGCTTAAAATTAAAAAAAATCTATCCTTTAAGTCTTTGTGAAATAAGAATCTTAAAGGTCGAAAAAGAGCTTGAAAAAAAACCAGGAAAAGAGCCAGAAGAAGAAACAGAGAAGCAGATTGAGATCTCTGAGGAATAAAAGCCTCATGAGGGATTTGAACCCCCGACCCCGAGTTCTCTTGGATTTTTTGTAAAAAACATACAAAACTCGTGCTCTGCCACTGAGCTAATGAGGCATTCTCTCAGGGGTTTTGCGGAATCTCATTCCAAATTGCCACTGAGCTAATGAGGCACAAATCTTATAGAAAAAATTTACTTTTAAAACTTCCCATTTAAATACTTCAAGCTTATCTCAATCTATAATAAGCAATAATAAACGGAAGAACAGCTATAATAAAAATCCCGAGAACTGCCTTTGTCCAATCCAAAAATCCAAACTCTGATTTCATGAAAAAACAAAACATTCAAACTATAAATAATTATCTGCAAAGAATATTTAAATGGCAATTCCCTCTGCAAAACATGGAAAAAAAAGGAGAAATGCTTAAGGCAAGTTCAGCTCTTTTAGGAACAATATTTTTGTTTATTTCTCTTTATTTCCTTTCAATAGAAAATCTTCTCTACGGAGCAATTATTGGAATAATAGGAATTTTAATGATAACTATATCAGTTATGCTTCTCAAAAGGCCCTGATATAAATAAAATTTCTCATCTAAAAAATCTGCCAGAAAAATCCTTTCTAGCTTTTCTAAACCTAGGGTAAACAATATTCACTAAAATTCCTTCTAAAGACAAAGACATCATTCCAAACTTGAAAAAAACAGCGCCAAAAACCCTTACAAGACTCTGCGCCACATTGAAGTAGGCATAATCTCTCAAAATTACTAAAGAAGTGTCATGCCCAAAACTAAGAACATTTGTAAATGATTTAAGAATAAAACTTCCGTTTGTTCTGAGAAAAAAATACTCTAGTGTGGCCAAGCCTCCGAAAATTACTGCATTTAAAAAAGTAAGCTTGGCGGTGCTCCAGCCAACCTTATCTGAAAAATCTTTTTGATATTTCCCGCGCAAAACACCTCCAACATAAATTCCAGAAAGATAATGCAAAAACTTCTTCCAGCCAGTATTTGAGTTCACCTTAGAAGCAATAACTCCCAGCATTAAGCGCCTCTTTGCAAAACCCTCCATCATAAATGCAATCTTCTAATGTTTTTAAACATCACCAACAACTTCAGCTTTCCCGCTCTCAACAAGAATTTTTGCTATTTCTTTAGACATATTAGCCATTTGCCCTTTTTGAAATGGTCCCATTTTGTTTCCATCTAACCCAAAAAATTCCTCAACATTCTCTCCAAATAGAATCAGCTCATTATTTATTTCATGGTCGTTTCCACTTAAAGACTTTTCAATTTTCTTATCAGAAAATTCAACACATTTCATAAGCTCTTCAAAAAGGCTCTTTTCAAAGGCAAGCATGTTCTCAAAATCCTGTTTTGAAATGCCTGTTTCAGCAGCAATCAAGACTAAGTTAAGTATCTTCTTTCTTCTCCTTACTAAAAGTTCTTTAAACAAAGTAATAGCATTTTCAAGCTGTTTCTTTGTCTTGGTTATGACATCAGAAAAAGCATCACTTTCTTTAGATGAAATTTCTTTCTTGTCCTTCAAATAGGAGGCAACTTCTTCAAGGAAATTTTTAGGAATAGCCTGCAATTGCTCAGAATATCTTTCCTTCCGCGCTGCTTCATAGATATCGTTGTAAGTTATCATCTTAAATTATTTTTTGGAAACCTTTTTTCAAAAGGTTTATTTTCTAAAGGTTCATTATCATAAAAATAACAAAAACCCCTTATTTTTAATGATTGCTGTATTGAAAAATACGTTCGCTCAGCTAAAGTTTCACTCACAATCAATAATATCAAAGGTATATACAACCTGTTTATCTATTTACTAGAAGGTTATGCTTTAATAAATATTAAAATCGAGCGACTTTGGAGCGAGTGAATTATATAATCCATTATACAAAAATTTAAATCCTCAAGAAGTAGGGATTTAATATGAAAAAATTAGGGAAAATTCTTGCAATATCAGGATTGCTTACACTCGT